>CAILJQ010000275.1 GCA_903834625.1 uncultured Bacteroidota bacterium | reverse complement strand
GCCGACAATAACAAACCTAACGCAACTCAGCTCACTTTAGCTGAAAAAAGAGCACTTGAGGTGAAAAGAAAATTGTATAAAGTATACGAAATCGAGGAGAATAGAATGTTGGTTTTTTCTTCTAAAGATCCATATGTACAGAAATTCCAAATAAGCACTGAAGGTCTTGATCGTAAGGTTGAATTTAGAATTATTCGTCCTGTTCAAAAAAGACAACCTACCATTGATAAAGAAGATTTAAGAAGAAAATAGTTAGGGCTTTTTTCGTCCCTTTCCTTCCCAAGGCAGTGGGCCTATTCTGTACATATACCTTACAATTAAGGCTTGTTTCTTTTTGATATACCTAGATGGTTTAGAAGCCGTCCACCTTCGAGGGTTAGGATAACATGCTGCAATTGCAGCAGCTTCAGATGCACTTAATTTTCCAGCAGATTTATTGAAGTGGAATAATGCAGCAGCCTCTGCGCCATAAACACCCTTCCCCATCTCAATAATATTTAGGTATACTTCAAGTATGCGCTTTTTGGTCCAAAATAATTCCAAGCAAACTGTTACATATACCTCTAAACCTTTTCTCAACCAACTTCTTGTAGGTGTGAAGAATAAATTTTTAGCTGTTTGTTGCGTAATGGTGCTTGCCCCTCTTGGACGCTTACCTTTATCAAAACTTTTTTTAAGAGATTCTGATATTTGTTCAAAGTCAAATCCGTAATGCTGAAAAAATTTTGGATCTTCAGAAGTCACAGATGCCAAACATATATTTTTGCCCATACTTTCTATGCTTTCCCAATCTTTTCTTAACCGAACGGGATCATCCCCAAAGGCTTGTTCAAACACTCTTTTTAGAGGTAAAGGGGTGATAGGAACTGGAACAACTCTGTACAGGATAATTAAAAACATGCTTATTTGAAAAGCGAGTATAGAAACCCTAACAATGAAGTCTTTTAGCTGAGTAAGTTTCTTAGAAATTGCTTTGCTTGTCTTTCCCATGTGTTGCTTGCAATTTTAGGAAAGAAATTCGATTAATTTCAATTACCACCTATCTATTTGTTTGGAATGATGTTTTATTTATAAAATCTACTGCTATTCATACCTGACACTATTTTTTTAGAGAACTTAATGTCTTTCTTTTTGTTAATTTGGAGAATAATTTATTTCAATGCAAGAGTTTCGTATCAAGATGTTCCTAGGGTTGGTAGTGTTTATACTACTGGTTGATTCTTATGTTTGGCAAGCCATCAAAATTCTCATCAAAGACAAAGCAACCTGGTACAAAAAAGCCATTAAGTATATCTATTGGACAGTTCCATTCATCGTTTTTTTTGTTTTTATTTCAACCTGGTTTTACCATTTTCAAGAAGAAAATAAAACCATTCGAACCTATTTGGGAGCATTTTTCTTTATTATCTATGCCTCTAAAATTGTAACAGTATTGTTCATTTTATTAGATGACATCAAAAGGTTGCTAGTGTTAACCTGGCGCTATTTTGAGAGGTTTTTGCCACATGGAAAGGAAGATGCAGAAGAGGAAGAGTTGGAGGAGGCAATTGAACCTGAATCTCAAAAAATTACTCGTTCCCAATTTATCGCAAGGGCAGGTATTATGGCAGGAGCCGTTCCATTTGTGATTTTAAGTAGAGGACTATTCTCAGGTGCCTATAATTACCAAGTTCGTAGGGTTAACTTGGTGTTGCCCAATTTGCCGGAAGCATTTGATGGGATAAAAATGCTTCAAATATCTGATGTTCATACAGGAAGTTTCTTGGATAAAGATGCTGTTTATAGAGGGATTCAATTAATCAAAGAGCAAAAGGCACATGTTGCTTTTTTTACGGGTGATTTTGTAAATAACCGAACCAATGAGGCCAATGAATGGGTTGAAATGTTTTCAGAAGTTAAGGCACCCATGGGGGTTTATTCTATTTTTGGAAATCACGACTATGGCGATTATGTGAGCGATTGGAAGTCGCCTGAAGAAAAAGCGCAAAATCTTCAAGATTTGGTGGATGTTCATAAAACCATGGGCTGGAATTTACTGAGGAATGAACATGTTTTGTTGGAACGTGAAGGGAAGAAATTAGGAATATTAGGCGTGGAAAATTGGGGAGATCGTGGGCGATTCCAAAAGTTTGGGGATGTAGACAAAGCTAAAAGTGGGATGCCAGATGTTCCAGTGAAAATAATGCTTTCACATGACCCTAGCCATTTTGATACCATCATTTCTAAACAGCATCCAGATATAGACCTTACCCTTTCAGGTCATACACATGGGTTTCAGTTTGGTGTTGAATTTGGTAACAAACGGTGGAGTCCTTCCCAATATATCTACCCTCATTGGGCCGATTTGTATAAAATAGAAAAGCAGATGTTATACGTAAACAGGGGATATGGATTTTTAGGATATCCTGGTCGTGTAGGTATTATGCCCGAGATAACAGTTTTTACCCTCAATAGAATGGCCTAACTTAAGTATTTACCAGAAATTGGAACCCTTCTTCCTGGACCAAATGCTTTCTTAGATATTCTCAATACTGGCGGAGCTTGCCAACGTTTCCATTCATTCATGTTTACCATTTTTAGGATACGTTGAACCAATTCTTTTGAATGTCCATTGCCAATTATTTGTGTTGGTCCCATTCTTTCTTCAATATAGTTGAAAAGGATACTATCTAAGACCTCATATGGAGGTAAACTATCACTGTCTTTTTGATCAGGTCTTAATTCAGCAGAAGGCTCCTTTGTAAGGATCGCTTCAGGGATGATTTCTTCATTTCTGTTAATATACCTACAGAGTTCGTAAATTTCAGTTTTATACAAATCACCAATTACAGATAGCCCACCGCACATATCGCCATATAAGGTCCCATAACCTACCGCGAGTTCACTTTTGTTGCTAGTATTTAATAAAATATGTCCAAACTTATTGGCAAGTCCCATAAGCAAAACACCTCTTGTTCTCGACTGTAAATTTTCTTCTGCTAAGCCAAATGTGGTGCCTCCAAAATGTTTGTCTAAAGTACCCATGAAACTTTGAAAGGTGTTTTCAATAGGCATAATATCATACCCAATTTCAAGATTTTTTGCCAGAGCAAGGCTGTCTGAAATAGAGTGTTCACTGCTAAAGTTTGATGGGAGCATTATTGCCCAAATATTTTCTTTACCCAATGCCTTGGCAGCTAAATAACTTACTAAAGCAGAATCAATCCCTCCTGATAATCCTAAAATAGCTTTTTTAAAGCCTAATTTTTGAAAATACTGACGAATGCCCAATACCAATGCATTTTCAATATCCTCATATTTGTTTCTGATAGAGATAGGATTTGGTTTGTTGGTTTCAATAGAAATACCCTTGTCTGTTTTCTTCGAAATATCATAGGTTTTTGTTGATTCAACAAAGAAGTCTAATTCATCTATGATACTTCCTTCGGCATTGGTCACGCAACTTCCACCATCAAATATTAAGTGCGTTTGTGCTCCAATATGGTTTACATAAAAAATAGGTAAATGATATCTTGAAGCATTGCCACCTAAAATGTTTCTTCTTTCAGAAATTTGGGCGGTTGAAAAGGGTGATGCTGCAATATTGATTACAAAATCGGGATTGAATTGCATGAGCTCATCCATGGGGGTGGTAACATACATAGGGTTGTCATGTAAATTCCACAAATCCTCACAAATGGTTAAGGCAATTGTATATCCCAAATAGGAAATGGTTTTGAATTGCCTATTCGGTTCAAAGTACCTATACTCATCAAAAATATCGTAATTAGGCAACAATGTTTTATCTACTATTTCTTCTATTTTTCCATTTGATAAAAAATAGGCTGAATTGTATAAATCCTTACCAGCTTTCACCGGGTTGGTTCGGGGCGAACCTATTATGGCTGCAATACCCAAGCAATGATTTGCAATTTGTTGGATACTGTTTTCCGCTTGCGATATGAAATCAGAGAACTCTAAAAAGTCTCTTGCAGGATATCCACAGGTGGCCAATTCAGCAAATACAATTAGGTCTGAACCTACAGATTTTGCTTGTTCAATGGCGGCAATCATTTTAGATGAATTGCCTTCAAAATTTCCAGTATGGAAACTTAGTTGAGAGAGGGTTATTTTCACTAAGAAAGCTTAAAAAATAAATCCAATGTTTAGTCCAATAGATTGGCTACTGCCATTCCATTTGCTTTCACTATATAAGTCGGATAGTCCTAAATTATAGCGAATGCCAATTTCGCACTTCGACTCGTTGCCCAAATGATAATGCACTCCTGCACCAAAAATTAATCCAGCCCGCAATTTATTGAGGGAATAATCATATTGGGTATTGTTGTTATCTATATTTCTTAGGGTAAAATTATCCCCTTCTTCAGGTGCATCCATGTTAACCTGAGATAGGTTCAGAACGTCTGATTGAATATCTGCTAATTGGTTCAATAGAAAGCCCATATTGCCCCCAAATTCACCATAAAATGCTAAGTTGTTGTTTGGAATAGTGTTCATTTTTAACATAATGGGAATGTCTAGATACCTTAATTGATAATCCATATTGAAATCAGCAGAATTTTTAATGGAATTTTTGAAATCAACTGCCACAGCATTCAAGTGTGTATGGGCACTTAGATTTTGCAAATTTATTTCAAATCCTAAGGCATATTTTTCACTCATGTGGTAATTGATTTTTGCGCCAAACCCGAACTTCAGGCTGCTTGTGCCCCCAACTAACATTTTTGTATTGGGACTCATCCAACTCATAGATGGAGTTATTCCTAATCCAAATTCAAGTTTTTCTCCTTCGAAGGGAGTGATGGCTTTTGCAGATATTCCAAAGATTAATAATGCAAAACCAAAAATACGTTTCATCATAATTAGGGTATTAAGTGCTCAAATTTAATGGCAAATGCAGATATTGCCAAAAGTTTCGTTAATAATAAAATTGCCATTTTCCATGTACCTAAATTCTCCTTCATACTTTACCCGAATTTATTTCATTCTGCTAACCGTGTTGATGATATCATGCGGACAAAAAGAAAAAACGTTTCAATTAGAACGATTTGAACAAGAATTGTTTGAACCGAACCAAGCCAATAATCCCAACCACTATAAAAAACTACAAAGTAAATATGGTTTTTTCTATAACTCATTTGCAGAAAATATGCTCAATATTTCTAGTGAAGAAAGTACATTAGCTTACGGGCCAAGTTTAAGTAAATTCGTTACTTTTCCTGGTATTCAACAACTGAAAAGAGAGGTTGATAGCGTGTTTCCAAACATGGAAGCAATAGAAGGGCAAATGGCTGATGCAATGGAAATTTTTCAGGCTGAATTTCCAAAGGATATTCAGCCAAGATTTGTTACCTACCTATCAGAATTTAATTTAGGAAATGCCACTACAGATAGTGTGGTTGGTATTGGTTTAGATTTTTATTTGGGTGAAAAGTATCCAATTTATCCTGCCTTGGAATTCCCTGATTTTATGGTAGCAAAATTGCGTAAGGAATATTTGGTTCCAAATACCATTAAAGCTTTTGGTATCGGGAAATTTGAGGGACAGTTAACCGATAAGAGATTTGTGGCAATGATGTTGTTTGAAGGGAAAATTAGATACTTCATGAAATCTTTACTTCCTGATTGCCCAGACTCTCTAATTTTTTCATACTCTTCCAAACAGCTCCAATGGGCCAAAGAAAATGAACCAATGATATGGGCCCATTTTATTCAAAACAAAATGATTTTTAATGAAGATCCTTCCTCTTATATGAGATATTTTAATGATGGACCATTTACCATTGCCAATGGCGTGCCGCAAGAATCGGCGCCTGCTATGGGGATTTTCTCGGGTTATAAAATTATTGAAAAATACATGAAAGAGCATTCTTCTATTTCACTAATAGAGCTTATGTTAAATAATAATTGGGATGAGATTTTAAGAGAATCTGCATACAAACCCAATTAAGAATTATTATCCTCATTTTCTTTTTATTAATAATTTCTCTTGCATTTTTACCAAAGGGTTTCTAACTTCCTTTTGTAAATGTAAAATGCAAATGAGAAAAAAACTACTAACATTATTGTTAGCATGGATGGTTTCCGTGTTGGCAGTATGGGCGCAAACCCGACAAATTACGGGTGTTGTGACCGATGGTAAGGAGCCCGTAATTGGAGCTTCAGTTCAAGTTAAGGGTACCTCAACAGGTACAGTCACTGATGCCAATGGGCGTTATGTGTTAAATGTTCCAAATGATGCTACTACAATTGTAGTGAAAGGCGTAGGCCTCAAAACGCAAGAAATTAGTATTGCTGGCCTTTCTGAAATCAATGCAAAATTGATGAAGGACAACGTTAACCTTGGTGAGATGGTTGTTACCGCTTTTGGTATCGAGCGTGAAAGAAAAACTCTTGGTTATTCTCAACAAAAAATTGGTGGAGATGAATTGAGAAAATCAGGTGAGCAAAACCTTATTCAAGGATTAGCAGGTAAAGCTGCTGGTGTTTATGTTCAAGGTTCAGGCGGTACACCTGGTGCTTCTTCAAAAGTATTGTTACGTGGTAACGCTACTTTCTCTGGAAATAACCAACCTTTAATGGTAGTTGATGGTGTTCCTATTGATAACAGTACCGATCAATCTGTTGCGGGTGATTATCCCTTCAATGGAAATCTTCAAGGTGTAAATGCCTCTAATCGTGGGGTGGATATCAACCCAGATGACATTGAGAGTATTAATATTTTGAAAGGACCAGCTGCTGCAGCATTGTATGGAGTAAGAGCGGGTGCTGGTGCAATTATTATCACTACCAAAAAAGGTAAAAAAGGAACCAAAAGCTTTGGTGTTGATTTAAGTTCATCTGTTGAAATTAGTCAAGTAAACAAATTGCCAAATCTTCAAATGGTTTATGGCCAAGGTCGTGGTGCATTAGGTGGTGCTGCTGCAACAGGTGGTGGTCGCTTAGCTTTTGATACAGCTTCAGGCACTTATTATTCTATTGCAGAAGGTAAATATGAATTAGGTTTAACGCCGCAAAGCTGGGGAACTAAAACTGCAAATCCTGTAGATAATATGGGTGATTTCTTCAAAACAGCATATTCATATAATAATAACATCTCTATTACCAACAATTCTGAAAATAGCTCTGTGAGGTTTTCAGTTGGTAGGTTGAACCAAAATGGTGTTGTTCCAAATACAGACTTCAAACGTACTTCAATTCGTTTAACTTCAGATACTCGTTTGTCTAAGCGCGTATCAATGTCTGGAACAGTTAACTATATCAATTCAGGAGGTACAAGAGCTCAAAATGGTAGTAACCTTTCAGGTGTAATGCTATCTTTATTACGTGCTCCAAATTCTTATAAATTAAATGATCCAAATGCTGGTGGTTGGAAAAACCCTGATGGAACTCAAAGATCCTATTTAGCTCCTTATGATAACCCATGGTGGTCTGTTAACGAAAATCCTTTCGTTGATAATGTAGACCGTGTTTTAGGTAATATTAGTGCAACAGTAGATCCTTTTGATTGGATGTCGGTAACCTACCGTGTGGGAACAGACGTTTACACAGATAGAAGGAAATTTGTTTTTGCTGTTGGTTCTAATCAACCTTCAAACGCTCCAGGTGGAGAGATCAATGAAAATGTACTATCATACCAAGAATATTATTCAGATTTATTGGTATCCTTTAAAAAGGATATTACAAAAGATATCAAATCATCTTTATTGTTGGGTAACAACTTAAACCACCGCTTCAGCAAAGACGCTTATTTACGTGGTCGTGATTTAGGTGTTCCTAATAACTACAATTTAAACAATGCTGCTAACTTATATGCAAGTGAAGGTAATTCAACCATTCGCACTGCAGCTATGTTTTTTGATTTGAATTTATCATACTCTAACTTCTTATTCTTAGGTGTAACAGGAAGAAATGAGTGGGCATCTACTTTTGGTGCTGCTAAAAATAACTTCTTCTATCCTTCAACCAGTTTGTCTTTTGTATTCTCTGAGTTGGTTAAAATTCCTAAAATGTCTTTTGGTAAAGTAAGAGTTGCTTATGCAATGGCAGGTATCAATCCTGATCCATATAGCACACGCACTTACTTTACTCGTTCAACCTATACCGATGGATTTACAGATGGACTTTCTTTCCCATACGCAGGAATCAATGGTTACGGATTCTCTTCAACCTTGGGTAATGCCAACTTGAAGCCTGAGAAAAATACAGGTAAAGAGATTGGTTTAGATGTTCGTTTCTTCAATAACCGTTTTGGTATTGATTATACATACTTCAACCAAACTTCTACTGATTTGTTAGTTTTCCGTCCAATTGCTCCTTCAACTGGTTTTACCTCTAGCTATGAAAACTTAGGTTCAATGGTTAACAAAGGACATGAATTGGTTATTACAGGAACTCCTGTTCAAATGAAAGATTTTACTTGGGATGTAAGTTTGAACTGGACACGCATTCGCAATGAAGTATTAGAATTGGCTCCAAACGTAGATGAAATTGATATTGAAGCAGGTTTCGCTTCCATTGGTAACTATGCTATCAAAGGTCAACCTTATGGCGCATTGTATGGTAGCCGTTGGGCAAGAACTGCAGATGGTCAAATGATTATTGGTGCTAATGGTTTACCAACACTTGAAAATGGTGGTGAGCGTGGTCGCGTAGGTAATCCTTATCCAGATTGGTTTGGAGGTTTAAGAAATACTTTTACTTACAAACAAGTTTCTTTCACCTTCTTATTTGATGTTCGTCAAGGTGGTGATATTTGGAATGGTACTTGGTCACGTTTGAACCAATTAGGTAGAACAGATGAGTCTGCTGAAGGTCGCGACAAAGCATATAAAATTGATGGAGTTGTTAGAACTGGAACTGATCCTAATGGTAACCCAATTTATACAGCAAATACTAAATACGTTTCTTCATTCAATTATTTCCGTATTTACAGAGGTGATGCGGGTGGTAGTGCTGCAGAAAATGCCGTTCAAGATGGTAGCTGGGTGAGATTACGTGATATTGGTGTTAATTATTCATTCACCTTACCAGCAAGAGCTCAAAAAATCATCAAAGGTTTAAGTGTTGGATTTGTAGGAAGAAACGTTTGGTTGAAAACAGACTATACTGGTGTAGATCCTGAAACAAGTTTAACAGGTGCAGGTTCAAACATTGGTGGTTGGGATTATTTCAATAACCCTGGAACAAAATCATACACTTTCTCATTGAAAGCATCATTCTAATATTTAATCGAAAGTAACATGAAAAGAATAGCAACAATATTTATAGCGATAGCGCTTATAACCACAACAGGTTGTAAGAAGTTTGTCGATGGCTACGACGAGAGCCCAAATAGTCCAAGCAAAGTAACTCCTCAATTATTATTGTCTAATGCAGAAGTGGCATATTTTGCAACTATGAATGGACAATTATCCCGTCAATCTGCAATCATTACACAGCAGGTTGTTGGAATTGATTTTCAAGCCAAAGAGGTAAATGATTACCAAATAGACGAGGGTACCAATTCAAATGAGTGGGATGTTATTTATACCAATGGTTTAGTGAATCTAAACCAATTGTATACCCAAGCAGGTACTGGAAATCCTTATTACCAAGGTATTTCACGCGTTATGAAAGCCATGTTTTTAGGTGTGGCAACAGATTTATGGGGCGATGTGCCTAACCGTGAGGCTTTGAATGGTATGGGTGGACCAACCAATTACAATCCTAAATACGACAAGCAAGAGGATGTAATTGCGGATATTCAAACCATGTTGTCTGAAGCAATCACTTTATTAAGTAAAGCTGAAGGTGATAACACCATTTTACCTGCCGATGATGATTTGATTTTTGCAGGTGATGCTGCTGCCTGGAAAGCAACTGCTCAAGTTTTAAAGGCTCGTTATTATAATCGTTTGAGCAAAAAAGATGCTGCAGGTTCTGCAACAAATGCTTTGGCTGCCTTAACAGATGCTTATGCTACTGGTTTTACCAGCAACGATGCAAATTGTAATGCACTCTTTGGCGCAAATAGTAATGAATACAATCAATGGTATGCATATACTAGAGTTGATCGTAGGGGTTACATCAAAATGGGTAGTATAATTGCAGATACAATGAAAGCAATGAGCGATCCTCGTTTGTCTTTTTATGTAGCAAAAGATGACAGTGGTAAATACACTGGTACTAGCTGTGTAGAAGGCAATGGAGCTGCTTCTGATGTAGGAGGTTATTTGGCAACTCAAAATGCTGCCTTCCCATTAGTTTCTTATGCTGAAGCTAAATTTATTGAGGCTGAAGCTAAATTGCGTAAAGCTGATGCTGCGGGTGCTGCAACTGCATTTAACGACGCTGTATTAGCAAGTGTTGAACAAGTTACTGGTGCACCTGCTGGAGCAACCTACACTGCCGCATATGCTAGCGAGACTGCTGGTTCAATTACTCTTCAGAAAATTATGACCCAAAAATACATGGCATTATTTGCTCAAGTTGAGGCATATTCTGATTGGAGAAGAACTGGCATTCCAACTTTAGAAGTAAATACAAATGCAGTTGGAGGAAACTCTGATGTGCCAAGAAGTTTACCTACTGTTTTAGAGGAGCGTTTGTACAATACCAATTCGCCAAAAATTAGTGATATCCGCACCAAAGTATGGTGGGATCAATAATCTAAGATTGTATTGATAAAAAAAACGGGCCGAATGGCCCGTTTTTTTTATGTTTGAACTATGGCAAAACTCACCCATATTTTTATTTATCCTATCAAAGGATTGCCAGGAATTGAATTGCAAGAATCAATTGTTTTGCCAAAGGGTTTGCAATTCGATAGAAGGTTTATGTTGGTTGATGAAGAAGGTGATTTTATCACACAAAGACAAGTCAATTCTCTTGTTTCATTTCAACTTCAATTAATGGGAGATAAGCTGATTCTCAAACATCCTTCAAAAAGTGAGGAAATCATTTTACCATTAACACCTGAAAATGGAGTTTCAATAGAGGTGAAAGTTTGGAGTGATTTTGTAACAGCTATTGAGCCAAATACCTCTTTTAGTGAGTGGTTCTCAGATTGCCTTCAAACTCCATGTAAGCTTGTATTTATGCCTGAAGATAGCCAACGCCTTATTGAGCAAAAGTTCAATAGGGGAGGCGATACAGTTAGTTTTGCAGATGGTTACCCTTTCTTATTAACTAACTCCGCATCTTTATCCTATCTCAACGAAAAATTGGAGGTGCCAATACATATGAATAGGTTCAGACCGAATTTTGTTTTTGATGGAGCTGAACCTTTTGAAGAAGACTATATAGATGAATTTTATTTGGGCGACTTGCAATTTAAAGCTACCAGAGCTTGTGGAAGATGCCAAGTGATAACCATCAACCAAGAATCTGGTGAGCAGGGGGCTGAACCATTAAAAATACTTCAATCATTTAGATTGAACCAAAACAAAGTGTATTTTGGAGAGAATACCATGTTACTTTCCTCGCATACTGGTAAGGTGCAAGTTGGTATGGACTTGAAGGTGATTTCAAATAAATAAAATTGCCACCTACAACATTGTGTGAATGTCATAGATGGCAATGATTAATGAGTTATATTATAAACTAGTTTTGGTAAGCTTCAATAGGTAAACAAGAACAAATGAGGTTTCTGTCTCCATGTGTATTATTAACTCTACCAACAGTTGGCCAAAATTTAGCAGCTTTTACATAAGGTAATGGATATGCTGCCTGCGCTCTTGTGTATGCATGGTTCCACTCTTCGGCCATAACCATACCTGCAGTATGTGGAGCATTCTTCAAAACATTGTCTTTCATATCTGCGCTTCCATTTTCAATGGCATTCACTTCATTTTTGATGGAAATCATGGCATCACAGAATCTGTCTAATTCAGATTTTGGTTCGCTTTCTGTTGGTTCAATCATAATGGTTCCGGCAACAGGGAAACTCATGGTTGGGGCGTGGAATCCATAATCCATTAAACGCTTGGCAATGTCTTCTGCTTCTACACCCGTTGCGCCTTTAAATACACGTGTGTCTAAAATCATTTCATGTGCACAACGACCTTTACTACCAGTATATAAAATCTCAAAGTCTTTTTCTAACCTTGCCTTAATATAGTTGGCGTTTAGTATTGCATATTTGGTTGCGTTTTCTAAGCCTTCTGTACCCATCATGCGGATGTATGCATAAGATATCAAAAGAATAGATGCACTTCCCCAAGGAGCTGCAGAAACTGCTGTCATTGCTTGGTTGCCTCCATCCATATCAACTACCGAGTGACCAGGTAAAAATGGAACTAAGTGTTTAGCAACACCAATTGGTCCCATGCCAGGTCCACCACCACCATGTGGAATACAGAATGTTTTGTGTAAATTTAAATGGCATACATCAGCGCCAATGTTGGCCGGACTGGTTAGTCCAACTTGCGCATTCATATTCGCACCATCCATGTATACCTGTCCGCCATGTTGGTGAATGATTTCACAAACCTCATTGATTTGTTCTTCAAAAATTCCATAGGTAGATGGATAGGTAACCATCAAACATGCTAAATTATCTTTGTGCTCTTCTGCTCTTAATCTTAAATCTTCAATATCAACATATCCATTTTCAAGTGTTTTTGTCACTACTACTTTCATGCCAGCCATAGCTGCACTTGCAGGATTGGTGCCATGCGCCGATGAAGGAATAAGTGCAATATTTCTGTGGGTTTCACCTTTGCTTTTAAAGTACTCACGAATAACCATTAAACCTGCATACTCACCTTGAGCACCTGCATTTGGTTGTAAGCTTATACCGGCAAAACCAGTTACTTCTTTTAGGGCATGGGTAAGTTCTTCAAAAATTTGGGTATACCCTGTTGCTTGGTTGCGCGGGATAAATGGATGTAATTGTCCAAATCCAGGCATGGTTACAGGTATCATTTCAGAAGTTGCATTCAACTTCATGGTGCATGAGCCTAAAGCAATCATTGAATGGCACAACGACAAATCTTTTGATTCTAATAATTTGATATAACGTAACATTTCATGCTCGCTGTGGTATGAGTTAAATACCGGGTGGGTCATGAAATCTGATTTACGCGAAAAGGCATTTGGTGCTTTTAATTCAACACTTTCTGCTTGCGTTTTTTGGATGGTTTTACCTGTTAAGATACTGGCCAATTGGTTTACATCTGCAATGGTGTGGGTCTCATCAAAAGAAACACGGATATGTGTATCGTTAACCTTGGCAATATTGATTTCTGCTTTTATACAGTTTTCAACAACCGCGTTAGCGTTAGCCACTTGGATAGTAATGGTATCAAAATAGTTTTTGTTTGTAACACTCAAACCATTTTCACTTACAGCTTCTGCCAATGTTTGGGTCAAACCGTGAACCCTGCCAGCAATACCTTTTAAGCCTTTAGGACCGTGGTAAACACCATACATACTGGCCATAATTGAAAGCAATACCTGTGCAGTACAGATATTTGATGTTGCCTTTTCACGTTTGATATGTTGCTCACGTGTTTGAAGCGCCATACGCAAGGCATTGTTACCTTGACTATCCACTGAAACACCTATTAACCTACCAGGCATCTGACGTTTATATGCGTCTTTGGTGGCAAAGAAACCAGCATGTGGTCCACCGTATCCCATAGGTACACCAAAGCGTTGGGCTGAACCAACTACTACATCTGCTCCCCACTCTCCTGGAGGTGTTAATAAAGTTAAGCTAAGTAAATCTGCTGCAACAGCAACCATTACCTGCTTTTCAATAGCCTTAGCCATGAATTCACTGTAATCAATTACCTCGCCGTTTCCAGCTGGATATTGAATCAATGCGCCAAAGAAAGTATCATCAAAAACAACGGTTTCGTGGTTACCAATTACCAACTCAATTCCTAAAGGCTGTGACCGTGTAAGTAAAATATCTACGGTTTGGGGGAAACATAACTCAGATACAAAAAACTTATTGGCATTTGCCTTTTTTGTTTCGGCATGCAACATATTCATTGCCTCTGCCGCTGCAGTGCCCTCATCTAACAGAGAAGCGTTGGCAATTTCCATACCTGTTAGGTCAATAATCATTGTTTGGTAATTCAACAATGCTTCTAACCTTCCTTGAGCAATTTCTGCTTGATATGGAGTATACGCAGTATACCAACCTGGATTTTCAAAAATGTTACGTAAAATAACACCTGGTGTAAAGTTACCATAGTAACCCTGACCTAAATAATTTTTGTAGATTTTGTTTTTAGATGCAACCTCTGATAACATGCTTAGCAACTCGTTTTCACTCAGTGCTGCCGGCAGATTCATACGTTGTTTTAAACGTATGTGAGAAGGTATGGTCTCCTCTATTAATTGATCTAAACTTGATACCCCAATGGTTTGAAGCATAGCTTCTGTATCGTTGGCCATTGGAGAAATGTGACGGTTAATAAACGCATCCTGATGGTTGGCTTTAATCTGCATATCTTGGTTGTTAATCTAATGCTTGTTAGAGGAGGCAAATTTATCTTTTTTTGGATTAGATGTTCAAATATTTTGGACTCTTTACACTTGATTTTTCTCATGAAACTAATGTCTTGAATATGAAAAGATTAAATCTTATTGGCTCAGGCTTTTTGGAATCTAAGCGGCCTAAATTAGCTTTGCTAAAAAATTAACGACATGTTTGATAAACTAGGTGCAGCCAAAAAAATGGCTGATGATGTGAAAGCGAAACTTGAAACAATCTCAGTTTCTGGCGAGGCAGGAAATGGATCTGTTATTGTTGTTTCAAACGGAAATAGGAAGATTCAGGATGTGAAAATCTCTGAAGATTTATTGAATCAATCAAATAAGGAAGAATTGCAAGATCTACTCGTTGTTGCTTGTAATCGCGCACTAGAGGCTGCTGAGAATGTTTCTGAAAGTGAAATGCGCGCCATGATGAGCAGCATGATGCCAGGACTTGGCGGTTTGTTTGGTAAATAGTTTTATAACCTATTTACCACAAATTTCTTGCTATAGAATTTTTCTCCCGTCTCTAATTCAAGTAGGTATAACCCATTGCCCAAACTCTGAGTAGAAAGGTGTTTAACCTCTTTGGTTTCTTGATAAGTCCCACTTTCAATTGTTTTTCCTTGCATGTCCTTTATCCTGTAGCTAATTGATTCATCAGCAAGAGGAACATAAAACTGCAATTCATCTACCACAGGATTGGGGTAAACAACAGGTAAACCCAACCCACTCATCTCAACTTCGCCTGTGCTTCCTTGAACTACTATAGAATATAGTGCGTTTGTATCAACTACGTTTTGAGTTACAGGGACCCTTCCTAAAAATGCGGTGGCACGGATGCCTATTATTACCAACAATGGATAAATGCCTGCCTGCCCGCTGGTAGGCGTGCCAGTTAATGTGGCGCAACCTGTTGTTCCTCCTACAATTTTGCATCCTGCATTATGGCATGAATAAGTAAATCCTGATGGCATTCCTACAACATTCAAAATACGCAAGGTATCAATACGGGCATTTAAATTCTGACCAAGTTGCGGGACAAAAACATTGGTGTCTTTGGTAATATGGTACTGAATAATTTGGCTGTATAATTGGCCAACCTTAGCAGTATCGAGTACCACAGGCATTGTACCCGAGGTTTTTAAACTTGTGTCTGGTGAGCATTGTGCATATAAATTCTGCGCACAACTTAGCGCACAAATGAGTATTATTGAAAAGTAACTTTTTCTCATAGAATCAATTTTTATGGCAAGATATAGATTTCTATTCATTTGCGTTTCGCTCCTGTTTTTTTTACCTAATTTTTCGTTTGCACAATGGGTGTTTAACGGTTCTGTAACTGATGGTCAAACAAAAGAAGTTTTGCCCGGTGCCGTAGTGAAAGCTTTAGGGAAAGTTGCTGTTACCAATGGAGAAGGTGAGTTTGAATTTTCCTTTACAGAGAGTAGACCAATTGACTTTGTGATACAAGTTTCTTATGTTGGTTATGAAGAGAAACAATTTCAAGGGAAAGACTTTTTGCCAGGTTTACCTGTGGTTTTGAGAATTATTAAGAGTGAAAAAATGTTAGATATGTTGCTCATCAGCGCGGGTCGTTTTGAGCAATCGGTAAAAAGAATGGTAGTGAGCACAGAGATCATTAAACCCTATCTCATTCAAAATAAAAACACTACCATGATGGATGATTTGTTGGAGCAAATACCAAGTGTAAATGTGGTAGATGGACAAATAAATATAAGAAGTGGGAGTGGTTGGACCTATGGCGCGGGCTCACGTGTAGCAGTACTCTTAGACGATATGCCCTTTTTAACAGGTGATGCGGGTAATGTGAAATGGAATTTTGTACCCATTGAAAATGTGCAACAGGTTGAAGTGGTAAAAGGTGCTTCATCTGTATTGTATGGAAGTGGTGCGCTGAGCGGAATTGTGCATTTTAGAACTGAAATGTCTACCGGAAAACCTATTACACGCTTTAATGTATTTAGCAGTGTATTTAGCGAACCCAAAAGGTCTAGTTTAAGTTGGCGCTCATCGCCAGCTTTGCAATATGGTTTGAATGGTTTTCATTCTTTCAAACACAAAAAGTTAAGTGCTGCTTTTTCTGGGAACTATTTTAAAGATGAAGGTTACAGATTAGGTGAAACTGATCACCGATTGCGGTTCAATACAAACCTAAAATATCAGCTGAAAGACAAGGTTACATTAGCCCTCAATTCAGGTGTGTTGTTTTCTGATGGTAGTTCCTTTTTACTCTGGGAGAGCTATGATAAAGGTTATACCATTTTAGACTCTCAGGTAACCAATACGCTTTCAAAAAATATCTATATCGACCCCAGTGTTTCCTTTTATACAAGCACTTTTAAGCATCAGATTAGGGGTAGGTTTATGTATATTTCTAATGATAACCAAACCCCCGATCCAAACGTGAACCAAGACAATACATCGTATAATATATATGGAGAATATTTGGTTCAGAATTATTTTGAAAAGGCCCATTTAATGATAAATGCTGGGGTAATGCATAGCCAAAGTGTTTCTGAATCTCCTTTGTATTCTGGCCTTCAGAAGAGCAATAACCAAGCATTGTTTTTGCAATTAGATAAGTCTATCCGTCAAAAAATTAACCTCAGTTTGGGGGCAAGGTATGAACACTTTTCCATGAATGGAAAGGCTGAAGGAAAGCCAGTATTCAGAAGTGGAGTAAACTATGAATTGTTTTCAGCTACCTTTTTAAGGGCTAGTTTCGGACAAGGCTATCGTTTTCCTTCCATTGCAGAAAGGTATATACAAACTTCAGTAGGTTTATTAAATATTTTTCCGAACCCAAATTTACAAAGTGAATCAGGTTGGAACGCTGAATTTGGTATAAAACAAGGCTTCTCTTTTAAAGGTGTAAAAGGTTTTGCAGATGTAGCCTACTTTTATACGCGCTATCAAAATATGATTGATTTTAACCTAGGTTTTTGGCGACCGTTTGATTTTAACGATCCATTTAAAAGCTTTGGTTTTATGTCGCTAAATATTGGTGAAACCCAAATTACTGGTTGGGATTTTAGCCTCAATGCAGAAGGCAAAATTGGCAAAATAAAAGTGCAAACTATTTTGGGATATACTTATACCAACCCCACCATGCTCAATATCAACGAGGTTTTTGCTACCGATTCCTTAGGTTATTCTTATAGCTTTAGAAATACACGAAGCGATAGTATAAGTACCCTAAAGTATCGGTTCAAACACCTATTTAAATGGGATATACAATTTTCATATGGCAGGTATCAATTGGGATATAGTGTAAGGTTTAACAGTGCCATGCAAAACATTGATGCAGCTTTTGTGCAATTACCTCTCACCGCCTTTATTAAGGGGGTGGAAGATGGCAGAAAAGCCAACGCAAACGGAAATACACTCATGGATCTTAGGGCTTCCTACCAAATTAATAACAAGCTCAAACTCTCTTTGGTGGTGAATAATTTATTGAATGTAGAGGTAATGACTAGACCTGCAGATCTTCGTCCACCAAGATTAACCCTTGTTCAATTTAATTATACCTTATAGTTATTCCCAAGTAAGTTCTAAGTCTGAAACTATTTTGTTTTGGATGATATGTTCATCTACAATTCTAGTTACATCTTCAGGTTGTACATTCTTGTAATAAGTTCCTTCAGGATAAATAACCAAGGCCGGGCCAAATTTACAGGCATCTAAACAACCTGCACGTTGCGCCCTAACAGAGCCTTTAAGTCCCTTTTCAGCTAATACTTCTCTGAATTTTTCTACCAAGGCCATGCCGTTTTGTTCGCCGCAACAAACTTTGCCTTCTGGCTTTTGATTGGCGCAAATAAATATGTGTTTATCAAATCTCATGTTTGTACTCATTAAGCTTAATTAAATATAAGGAGTTAAGGGAATAATAGTTTTAATTCAACAATAAAGCTTGTAATTTCCAATCACCATTCCCTGTTTTTTTTATGCCAGGTGCCGGGAAATGGTAAAAGTCTAAAGTATTCCTTAGAGCTTTTCCAGTAGCCGTTTTTGCTGGAATTGATTGAAGGTTATAATCGAAGCCTATAAAAAATTCTCGTTGTAATTCATATCCTGTCAAAACAGGAGAATTAATCTCTGCAAAGTTATTAATTCCATAGCCCAATGATAGGTTTAAAAATTTAGGCCAAAACACCTTTACTGATTTGGGTAAAATCTCGTGAACATTAGCAGATAACCAGTAGATGTGGCCATTGTAATCAGAGGTTAACGACCAATTTTGGAAGTTGTTTTGGCGGTAGAAACTACCAGGGAAATAGCTGTATTTAAATTTAAAATTTTGCAAATAAGGAATTTTTCTTTGAGCAAATGAGTAACCTATACCAATAGAGTTGGCCAACAAATCTCTCGATGAAAATTCATATTTAGAAAAGCCATCCCCAATTTCAATACTAAGTGCCCAGCCCAATGGCAAGAGTATACTTACCCATTCTTTGGTACTTTCTTTAAACTCGCCCCAAGTCATTACCTCATACAATAAATTACTGTACATATATGAGGTATAAAAATGGCCAACCTTATCAATGCCTAAACTGTAGTTGTTAAAGCCTCCGTCATTTCCGTTTACAAAGGGATGATAATTATTTTCCCACCACCACTTATATTCAAGATAATAGGAGGCAATTTGCTGTGCGGCCAATCCGCCAATAATCCATTTTTGCTTGTTGCTTAATTTAGTTTCGGTCTGAACCAAGGTGTCTTTGGAATCTTGACAAACCACTTCATCTGCTTTCAAAGGAGCAATTAATAAAATACTAAACAGAAGACTTAAAATGGCAGATTTCATTAAAAATCCAAATATACACCCATTGACCAAAAGTTTCTGTTGCTTGGATGAAAATATCCACGCTCGTCGGTTCCTGTGGTATAATTACCTGCCAATCTCAGTGCCTTTGCTTGACTGGTTATTGCCTTAAAACCTGCTTGAGTATTTAGGGTAAATTGATAATCCAATTCTTGCCTCACTTTTAAATCGGCCGCGTAATAAAGGTGTTTCCAGGTGTTTTTCTTAAAGGGCGTATGCTCAAATCCTAGTTGAATAAGCGCCTTGTTAGAAATGTCGCCACTCGTTTTAAAGTTATAGTTCCAATATACTCCACCATATACCATCATATTGTATTTACTGTTTTGGTAAATGGCCATCAATTGATGGTAATCTTTGGCGTAGTTTTTAAAGGGAAAACCCGCAATGGTAGCGTCGTCGCTCAAGTGCTGACTGGTATGTCCTGTTCCCAACCTAATGGTCCAATAGTTGTGAAAGTTAATATCGGCGTAAAGGTCGCCAAAATAATCAGTGCTTAATACCATACCAGCCCCAGTTTGCCTAACTAAATTTATATACGTAGAACCACCAGCAGTGAATTGAATTTTTATTTTGTTGTTTTCTATTTGGTAAAAAGGAACAAAACCTCCCATGCCTGCAGTATAGCTATTGCCATCAAAGTTTTTTTGGAAGGTAAGTCGGTGTGCCCTCGAATCTGCTGTAAATACTGGAACTATCTTAGCATTGGGTAATAAGGTATGGTTAAGTTTCACTGCATCTTGTGCCCACATATTTTGGAGGCCCAAGAGCATAAAAAGTACAATTATTAATGGTTTGTAAGCGTTTCTCATTTAACAAACCAAAGGTAATTATTAAACCATACAATAAGCAAGGACGATTAATGTCTTTTTGTGATGAACCAATTTCTCATTGATAAAACGTTATTTTTAAAAAACATTTAATCTACAATAAAAAAATCATTCGCATTCGCAAGATTTGGGTCGCGCTCTAGCAATGTGGTCATTGACACTTCTTTGTTTCCTGTGTCTTTGTATGCTTCAAAAACAATGAAACCCTTGTAAATTTTCCTTGCGCTTTCCTTCTTCCAGTAGTATGACTTGGTTGGGTGCAAATATTCATTGTAGAAAATGAGGCTATCATTTTGGATTCGCCAGTTTCCTGAAGAAAAAACTTTTCTATTACAAGAACCATATCTAAAAGTGCTATCTGAATTTAATTCTAAAGTTATTTTTGAGGAACTTAAAAATCTTCCTGTATTCTTTTTGTAAGTTATTATTTCAGAAAAGCTGGGTACATGAACGTTATAAACACCAGGTTTAATAATTGGTTCAGATAGTTTTTGTTGACAAGCACAAAAAGTTGAAATGAGCCCAAGAATCATTATTTTCCATTTAATATTCAACATACGGCGCTATTTGTTTTTTTGTTAAACCATTGAAGCGCATTAAATCAAAATCTATAGAATCTAATATGCTCTCCATGGTTCTTCCTAAATTCAAGCTTCTATATTGTTTAGTTAGTTTAAGCCCAACGTTTACCAATTCTTGATTGACAATTACATCATCAGTTTTTCCATCAAAATATTTTATAGCAGACTCAAGCGCTAAATTTGAGGCTTTAATATGATCAGAGAAATTTCCACTATTTATTGTGTTTTTTTCAATCATCATTTTGGCTATATAATTCCCGTATTGGATGTATTTTTTTAGTTTTTCATTTTCATATCCATAATTATTCCTGAGGTAATATGCACCGATGGAATTTAGTTTTTCAGAGTTTTGGAAAATTGAATCAGAATTTAGCAAAACGGTTCCAGGACAAATGTTACCAACACATTGAATGAGTGGTAGGCCATTAACAAAGATTTCAGAAATTTCACACCCAAAATGCGGATCAGTTGAATTTCCACAACCTTGGCAATAGTTCCTCGGTCCGTCTGGTTGCTTAGGTGCTTTCTCTAGTTGGGTGGTTTTACTAGTAGTAGATTCATGAAGATTTTTAGATTCCTTTTTGCAGGTGATGTGTGCTAGGAGCAATAGGCTCAGTAACACAACTAGGGGTAGTTTTGGTGTTTTCATGGCATTTAAAATTGATTGTTAAAAATCAATCTTTACCATGATTTCGAAAATAGAATTAGTACTTTTTTTTGTAGAAATAATTTTCGCGGTATCAAACAATTGTTGCGTGGAGCGCACTTAACATGGCTTTGGCTTTTAACAAACACTCTTCATACTCCTTCTCCGGAATACTATCATGCGTAATGGCTGAACCTACCTCAAAATTTAAATAAGAACTTACACTATTGTATTGAATACTTCTTATCACCACATTTAAATCAAAATCTTCATTGGGTGCAAAATAGCCTATAGATCCACTATATAAACCCCTTTTAGTTTGCTCATATTTTTCAATCAGTTTCATACTCATTACTTTTGGCGCGCCAGTCATGCTTCCCATGGGAAAGGCATTTTCAATCGCTTCCACAGGGTGAATGCCATCTATTATAGTAGAGCTTACCGTTGAAATCATTTGGTGAACCTGCTTAAAACTATAAATGCCATATAACTCATCTACCGCCACCGTTCCAGGTTCGCTACTTTTGGCTAAATCATTTCTTACCAAATCTACTATCATTAAATTCTCAGCTCTTTCTTTTTCAGAGTTTCTTAACTCATGTATCAATGCCTCGTCTTGCACTGCATCTGCCGCTCTTCGAACTGTTCCTTTTATGGGTTGTGATTG
>CAILJQ010000274.1 GCA_903834625.1 uncultured Bacteroidota bacterium | reverse complement strand
GGTAAATGAACTACCACACAAACAATCTTTTTTCTCTACCAAAATATCATTCAATTCATACCGAATAACAGGTTGTGTGGTGCGCATCAAATCAGTAATGATAGGATGAAACCTCGTATTTGTTTCATCTAAGTATTTCTTTTCTATTAGCAGAAAATCTTCATTTAAATGCAAATTACCTTCCTTACAAGTACACCCTAAAAAACCTTCCGAACATTGGTATACTTGATGAATGGTTTGTTGGAATACCTTAGAAAAATAAGTAGCATCTTCAGGTGATAAAACCTCTGCTACCGAAATAACCTTTTGAGGTTGTATGTGTAATTGTCCGCTTTCCTTTGCATTTGCCAATAGACTTAACATACTGGGTTGGGCTATCAAAATATGAGGTTGAAGTTTATTTAATGCTGGTAGGTGTATTTGTTCAAACGATTCCAATAAATCAAAAAAATGAAATGCCAATAACGACGACTGCGTTGATTGATACAAATTGCTATTAGCCCTCAGAAAAAAGGCCACCTTTCTTTTCTTAAAGCTAAAGCCAATTACTCTATCCAATATGGCTGCTACCCATTTGGCTCGTTCTTCTTCACTCACTAAAAACACTCCTCTATTCCCTGTAGTTCCCGTTGAAAGTCCAACCGTAATCTTACCAATCATAGGTGAAAAATCTCTGCTCGTTTCAGCTTCCTTGGCTACTTGAAAAGCCTCCAATAAAGTAATTCCCTTTGTATTTAAGGCATCAAAATTTTCCATGAACAAAGCTTTATTCATCAGTGGAAAATCACTTGATTTTTTATTCTGATCAAAGTACTTTTTATAAAATAAGTTGTCTCCCAATCTTGAACTTAATTCCTTCCATCTTTTACTTTGCAATTGGTTCAGTTTGTTAGTATACCATACATGGTTCCATTTAAACTGCAATAAATACCACAATATGTGCAATTTAAATCTCATGCAAAACAGCTCCTTCCGGAATTAAGGCATTGATACTTTCACTGCAGTGGCTGGGAATAATGATTACCTCGGGGTGTAATTGGTGAAACTGTTTCAATTTTTCAATCGTTAAACAATACGATTTCCAAGAGTGAAACATCAAGCGCACTATAGGGTGTGGTAACCTCTGCTGTTTATATGCTCTTTGATCCCAACAGGCATCAGCTATTAAAAAAAATTGTTTGGTCTCGGTTTGAACCAAAACACCCACTTGTCCTGCGGCATGTCCGGGTAAAGAATAACATACTATACTTCCATCCCCAAATAGGTCGTACACCTTTCCAAATAATGTGTCAGTTTCACTCGTGCAACATTCTTCAATGATGCGTACCCTGCAAGAAATATCTTTAGGCAACAACGACTTCAAGACTCCTTTAGAAAAGGCCGTGATTCTTGGTAATTGCATAGTATGGTCGAATGCCTGCTGCGAGCAATAAATACTTGCATGAGGAAAATCGAGCAAGCCACCCATATGGTCGGCATGAAAATGACTTAACACAATTACCTTGATATCATCTGGTGTTAGACCCATTTTGGCCAACTGCTCAACTACCGTTTCATGGTCTTCAATTTTCACTTTGGTAATAACTGCATATAATTTATTTGGCCAATTGCGTGTGGCAGTATAAAAGCGTTTGGTATAACCTGTATCAAACAAAACATACCCCACTTGTGGATGGTACATCAATGCAAATAATGCAGGAAAACGAATATCCTTAGAGGGTTCTCCTTTCACAGCATGACTTGATTTGGCCATACAATAACCTGCGCGACCTAAAAACAATTTAACCTTGCTCATGTGTCAAATACCATTGGGTGAATTCTTTTAATGCTTCATCTGTGCTTACTCTAGGAACATAACCCAAAAGATCTATTGCTTTGGAAATATCCATGGTGAAATTTTTGGACAAGGTACCCACACTATACTTTGTTAATGCAGGTTCGGCCCCACTCCCCCATTTGGCTTTGAGTTCCAAAAATGCTGCAAAAGCCAAAACCAATTCATGCGGAACTTTTTTTTCAGATAACTTTCTATTCAATAAAGACAAAACCAATCTAATATGATCCCATAACAAAACGGGCTCACCATTGCTAATGTTGTATACTTCATTTAATGCCTTTCCTTCAGCACGCATACTAGCTACAATGGCATCAGCCACATTGGCCACAGAAGTTAAATCAACCTTGTTCTTCCCATCACCTATAATTTTTAATTTACCCTCATCAAAAGCGCGAATCATTCTAGGCATGATTACCGTATCTGCCCTCCCAATCAAAGCTCTTGGTCTTAAAATTACATGGGGTATTAAACTTTCTTTTAATAAGAGTTCTGCCTTTAATTTGGTTCGGGCATACTCATTCACCAATTGAGAAGGAAGTGGATCTGATTCTTTGATGTTCCATCTATCTGACCCTGTAAAATACACACTAGGAGTTGAAACAAAAACATACCTAAACACATCAACTTTTTTTGCCAATAAAAGCAAGTTTTGTTGCGTATAAACATTAGCTTTTTCGAAT
>CAILJQ010000273.1 GCA_903834625.1 uncultured Bacteroidota bacterium | reverse complement strand
CCGGAATTTCTTTTCAATTAAGGTTAAAGGAATTTGATAGTAAAGTAGAGTTTATCTACAGGCCAGAGGCAGGTGGTTTGGTTGCTCCAACAGCTTCTATAGGTATCACCAATGCTGCTACCGGAATAGGGAATTTCTTTAGTTTAACATCAACAGGAAATAACCCATTCGACACCAATTCTGTGACCGAGTTTACCGCTTTAAACACAAAACCTGCAAGCGGGCAGCTATATACATTTGCACCAAAATATGCCCTACCAAATGCGCCAGATTCTTTGTCGTTCTCTAATATTACTGCAACTACTATTAATGTAGGATGGATTGATAATACAACAACAGAGACGTATTACCAGGTATATATGTCGCCTGATAATATTAACTTCTCTTTGGTGGCTGGAGTAAACTCCAATGCACCAAGTGGTACAGGTTCAAATTACCAACATGCCCTTACTAATTTATTACCTGGAAACATATATTATTTCAGGGTATTTGCTTGTAATGAAGGAAGTGTTCCAACCAATTTTGTGGCAGACTCTCAGGCAACAGATGCGGGTTTATTATCGGGGGTGAAAACCATTTGCCCAACCGGGTGTGACTATACGAGCATTGGCAATGCAACCAACGATATAAGGTTAAAAGGAGTAAGTGGGAGTTTAGCGTTAGAATTAGATGCTACTTATAATCCTACCGTTGAAACATACCCTTTAAATTTTGGGAACTTGTACACCAGCTCCATGAACAATGTAACCATTAGACCTCGTGCAAATGTGGTTGCGCCCATTAGGTTTATTTCAATTACCTCGCCCACCTTTGATTTTAATACCACAGATTACCTCACTATTGATGGAAAAATTTTGGGAGGTACCAATAGTTTGATCCATGTTGCCAATTTAAGTAGTTCGGGTACAGCCATTAGATTTATTAATGATGCGGTGAGTAATACCTTAACGGATTGTAGAATAAGTGGAGCAAGCACATCACTCACGTCTGGGGTTATTACTTTTGGTTCAACTACAGGTACTGAAGGAAACAGCAACAATTTTATAATGAGTTGTGTGATTAAAGACACAATTGGTAATCCTATATATGCTATTTATTCTGCTGGAAATAGTAATTATCCTAATGTGTATAATACCTTGTATGGCAACAATATTTATGATTATTACAATGGCTCAAACGCCACCTTTGGTGTATATTTAACCACAGGAAATAGTTCGTGGTTTATTGGCGGTAATAGCTTTTTTCAAACGAATCCTAGGGTGCTTTCATTTAATGCAGCCGGTGCTATTTATGCTTCTACGGGTTCTGGATATACTATTTACGGTAATTATATAGGTGGGTCTGAACCTATGTGTGCTGGAGCGCCAATGAATTATTCCGGTACGGGTTATGTTTCTCTGGTAAATATGAATCTACCAGCCAATATTACCTGTTTAATTCAAGGCAATTACATTCAAAACTTGAACCTCAATTTATCGGGTAGTACCAATGCTTTTTTTGGTTTAATAAATGGAGATTTTTTAGTAGATGCTAACACAATTGGTAGTAACACAGACAGAAACAATATTGTATTTAAATCAAGTGGAACAAACGTTACTTTTTCTCCTATTATGGTGGCAGGAGGAAGTTCTTATGGAAATATTGCCATAAGTTCTAACAATATTTCTGGGATGAATATTGGTGGAACTGGCTCTGTTTATTTAAGAGGAATTCATATTGGGGTAACTGTTCCTTCTCTAAGCATTACTGGGAACTTGGTAGGTAGCACCAATAATTTACACAATATTTGTGACTCTACCAATCATGGGGTTTTTGGTATTTTTGTTTCTCCAGGTTCTGCTAGCAACATCATTTCTGATAATACTATTGCAAATCTAAGTTCGCCTATAAATTTACCTGCGAGTAGGGTTGCAGGTATTTATTTGTCATCTACAGGTACTACAGCTATTCAAAATAATGTGGTGTATAATTTATCCTTTGGTGGCAGTTCAACAGGTACAGGAACGAACGCACCAAACATAGGCATATTGCATAGCTCAAGTGGCCCCGACCAATATTGTTTTGGTAACCTTGTTTATGGTTTAATTAATACAAATACTTCAAGTGCAACCTCGGTTACAGGAATCCATTATTCAGGTAGTACCTCAGGCACCAATGTGTTGAGTAAAAACTTTGTTCACGGACTTAATTCTTTAAGCACAGGATCAAGTATTCACTATGGCATTTACAATGGTAATTCAGGTACGCTTTCTGCCAATAATAGGGTTAGGTTAGGAATAGATACTGGTGGAATTTCCAATAATTTGAATCATATTATTGCAGGTATAGTAGATGGCGGAAATGCAAATAATTATTACCACAACTCTGTGTATATTGGTGGAAATTCAGTTCCTATAGGTTTAAATAATAGCTATGCATTTTATAATTCTACTGCTTCAACGGGGGTAAGAAATGTTCAAAATAACATTTTTGTGAATGCTAGATCAAATGCTACTGGAACAGGAAAAAACTATGCCTTATTTCTTACCACTGGCTCACTAACAGGCTTAGAGATTAATTATAATATCTACTTCACTCCTGGCTCTGGAGGGGTAATCGCACGGATTGGGGCAACAGATTTTACCAACTTGCCTTTGTGGAGATCGACTACATTTTTAGATTATAACTCTGGTTATGGCAATCCAAATTTTGTATTACCAACGGGAAATAAAAATAATTTGAGTTTAAATGTAATGAGCCCAACACCTGCAGAGGCCTCAGGTTTATTGGTACCTGAGGTTACAGATGATTATGAAGGCGAAGTAAGGAGTGGTAAATCACCAACAGATATTGGTGCTGATGCAGGTAATTTCACAGGTGTAGATATTTTCATTCCAATGATAAATATTTCGCCCCTAACGAATACTTCTTCAACAAGCAACAGAACGGTAGTAGCAGAGATCAAAGATGTAGGCACAGGCGTAAGAAGAACCAGCACGTTAGCGCCAAAAATTTGGTACAGAAGAACTCTTCCAACCACTAGTGCTTGGGTGAGCACTACAGGTGTGTTGGTTTCTGGAAATTCAAATGTGGGATCATGGAGTTTTACGGTTGATTATACATCCATTGGCCCTGCGGCTTTGGGTCAGCAATATCAATACTACATTGCTGCACAAGACAGCGCAACTCCAACAAATATTTCATGCAATCCGTATGCAGGTGCAAGCCATACAGATGTTTCTACTCAGGTAAGCGCCCCTACCACTCCTTTGTCTTATAGGGTAGTTGGTAGCTTGCCTTCAAGTATTTCTGTGGGTGTTGGACAAACCTACACTTCCCTAACAGGATCAACCGGATTGTTTAATGCAATAAATACTGGGGCACTCTCAGGAAATACGGTTGTTACAATTGTATCTGATATTGTTGAGCCAGGCACAATAAGTTTGAATAATTCAGGTGTTGGATCATACAAATTATTGATAAAACCTGATAATACATTAAGAACCTTATCTGGTACTATGGTTGCAAATGGTTATGGCTTAATAACCATAAATGGAGCAAACAATGTAACCATAGATGGTGGGTCTTCTCAAAATCTTATTATAAGAAATAGTATTGGTACAACTCCAAATGCAGGAACGGCTCCCGCAGTTCATTTTTTGAATGCTATTAACGATACGCTTAAAAATTGCATCCTTGAAGGAAACTCAAATTCTGGATCTTATGCTACTTTGTATTTAACCACTAGTTCCATTTCAAGTGAAACCAACGGATTGGTTATTCATAACAATATCATAAGGCCAGCATTAAACGTTAACTCGAACAATCCTATTACCTCTATTTTATTAAATTCTGTAGCTGGTAACATTCATAATGTTTCTATTACTTCTAACAGTATAATAGACTTTACTAGTTATGGTTTGTATGCGGCAAATGCAGGTTCAAACATTGCCATTGGTGATTTAATTGACCCATCAAAAGGAAATAAATTTATTCAAACCAGAGCAAGAGGAAATCATTACCATATTTTATTAGGTTCAGGTAGTGTTTATCGCATAGCCAATAACGCCATGTATTCAACCTCAAGCACAGCCCATACTGGTTCTATTTATGGCATATATGCTTATAATAATATAAACGATATTCAAATAGTTAACAACTCATTTGGTGGAGCAAATAATGACCGATCTGGTGCTACCTATGTTACATCTGGAACTGTTATACCTATTGTTTTTGCGGGTGGTAGTAATGTAAATTCTCTTATTTCCGGAAACCGAATGGGCAACATAAAATTAACGGGTACGACAGTTGTTTTTACAGGCATTCAAATTTCGTCGGGTACTGTTAATGTAACAGGTAATTTAATTGGAGGAGCATCACAAGGAGGACAAGCTTATGATTCAATTTCTGTTGCTTATGCTTTTTATGGAATTAGAAATAACAGCCCTTCTGAGATAAGTTGTAGTGATAACAAAGTCTCTAATCTCATTAATTACGGGACAGGATACGCCATTGGAATGAGCATTGAGTCTGGTGTGGCCAATATTACAGGAAATACCATTAGCAACCTCCTAACAAATGGAACTACCCTCACCAATGTTGATTATAGTTGTGCAGGTATTCGATTTTCTTCTAATGGTTCAGGTAATATCATTGAGAATAATTTGATTTATGATCTGGTAAATCAAAGCACATCCAATAGCATTGCGGTTACGGGTATTGCTATTGTAAGTTCTTTAAGCAACTCACTCGTAAATAGAAATAGGATTTACAAATTAATGGCAACCAATGTAAACGCTACTACTAACAGTCCGGTAATAAGAGGAATTTATGTGAGTGCTTCTGGAAGCACTTTGTTTTCAAACAATCAGGTAGTGCTTATTCCAGATATTATTGGAACTCAACCTAGGGTGAGAGGCATTGAATTAGCTACTGGTGGTGGCTATAATACCTTTTATTTTAACTCAATATACGTTGGAGGTGTATCTGCTGGTGCTAACACAAGCAGTTGTTTTTTAAGAAATACATCAACAAGTTCAGCCGGACTCATGCTTAAAAACAACATCTTGTACAATGAAAGAAGTGGAGCCGGAAATCACTTTGCGATTTCATCTAATATAGCTGCTAATTTTACCCACGACTTTAACCTATTTGTAGCGCCATTAACCAGCGCGATGGTGGAGTATGGTATTGGTACCAGCAGAACACTTGGTTCTTGGAATTCTTTTACGGGAAATCCTGTGAACAATATACAGAACACACCTTCACAACTTTCAAGCGACCTGTTTTTCCCTAACCGAATAAACGGTGATTTGTATACCAATGCATGCAGAGTGGCAGATGTTGGCGTATTTGTTTCTGTTACCAAAGACTATAATAATTCAACCAGAAGTTTAACACCTGATTTAGGTGCTTATGAATTTACTATTAGCTCTGGACAGGCCGGATTTTTGACTCAACCCTCAAATGTTTCTATCTCTTGCGGTCCATTAGATACAGCATTTACCATTATTCCGGAAGGTTTAGGTTCAACTTTTCAATGGCAGGTAAATAAAGGTGCGGGCTGGATTAACGTAACAAATACAGGTGTGTATTCTGGAGCAACAACTACCAGTTTAAGAATTACAGGGGCTAATGCGAGCATGAATGCCTATCAATTTAGGTGCAAATTTACGGGTGCTTGTTTACCAGAAGCAACCTCTAATGCGGCAACTCTGTTGGTATCGAACACTAGCACATGGACAGGTGCAATAAGTACAAATTGGGGCACAGCTGGAAATTGGTCGTGTGGTGTAATACCTACAGCCACAACAGATGTACTTATTCCAAATGTGACAAACTTACCCATTATTTCAGATTCTGGAAGATTCTGTCAGAGTTTGAATATTGCTTCCTCTTCTAGTCTTACCCTAAACAATGCATTAAGTACATTGAGTATATATGGCAACATTACTTTAAATGGTAGTTTGGTAAATACTAATGGAACCATTGTATTTTCTGGAGATTCACAGCAAACTATTCCTGGAATTAACTATACCCATTTAGGAATAAATAATCCGAATGGTGCGGTATTATTAGGTAATGTTAACGTGTCTGGTACATTAAGGTTTTTGAGGGGTATTATTAGCTTAGGAAATTACAACCTCTCCTTAACAGGAACTGGTTCAACCACCCTTGGGTCAAATGTTCTCACGTATGCTGCTACAACAGGGTCAGGTACATTCAATATTCAAAACATTGGTACCGGCGGAAGAATTGGAGCTGTTCTGTTTCCTGTTGGTTCATCAACCAATTCTTATAACCCAATTACAATAACCAATGCTGGCGTTTCAGATGAGTACCGAGCACGTGTGTTAAATGCTGTATACGGCAATTACAATGCAAGTAATGTACCTACAGGTCCGCTGGTGCCAATAAATGCTGTTAATCGCACTTGGCTACTAACAGAACAAACTACCGGAGGAAGCAATTTAACAGCAACCCTTCAATGGAATGTGGCAGATGAATTGTCTGGCTTTAACAGAGGAGCCGCTTATGTTTCGAGGTATGTTAATCCAGCTTGGAATCCAGGAACTACACAAGCTGCAGGAGGAGCAAATCCCTTTAGTTTATCTATTGGGTCAATCACAAGCTTAACCCCGCTAGGAGTGGGCAGCGGAGGTTATTTGCCTGTTGACCTACTCTTATTTGAAGGAAAGGTAATTGATCATACCAATAGCCTATTTTGGAAAACAGCTAGTGAAGAAAATGTTTCTCATTTTGTGATAGAGCGTTCATCAAGCAATGGGATTTTTGAAGAGCTTGCAAGAGTAAGTGCAAAAGGGAATAGCCAAAGGATAGAGAGCTATCAGTTTGATGATATAAACTTTTGGATGAATACCTCAGATGAGCGTGTTGCCTACAGGCTAAAGGTGGTAGATAATGATGGGAGCTATACTTATTCTAAAGTAATTGTATTAAGTATATCCGGTTTGAACCAACATCCTGAACCCATCGTATTTCCAAATCCTGTAAACAGTCATTTCAGTGTTCTTTTATTGGATCAAAGCGGAGGGGATGTGTTTATTGAATTAACTGATATGAATGGGCGTTTGTTGGAGCAAAAGGCATTCACAACTAAAGCTGTTGGCGAAACATTGATTGATTGGGAAAATGTATCAGCCTTAACTCCTGGTGTTTATTTTTTAAGTATCACTTCTTTGGATCAGACCGTAAAAAGAATTAAACTTATTAAAGATTGATACATACTTTCCCAAAATGGTAAAGTCTTGAGATAAAACTAACAGTAAAATGGTTGTTTTTCTAAATAAAATCGCGCTTTTTAGAAATAAAAAGGAAAACAAACACTTAAAAAGAGAAAACCCTTTTTGACCTATCAGTTTGGCTAAATATTTGGCTTAATTCTGTTTAATTAATAATATTAAACAGATAGATGTTGGCCAAATATGATGTTATTTTAATTGGTTTAAGCCGATGGGATAACCTGCTTAACTCATCGGTATTAAACCTTGCAGCTGAGTGGGCAAAAACGCATCGTGTGTTTTATATAGACAGACCATTTTCTTATAAAGATTATTTTATTTCTAGGGAAAAAGGTGCGCTCAAAAGAAGGCGTGCCTTGCTATTTGGCAAAGAAAAATACCAAAAAGTAAGGTTGCATAACCAAGAAATAACGGTTGTAACACCCCCATTAAGTTTGCCCATCAACAAACTGCCAGAAGGAGCAATGTATAATTTTTTTCATGCTTACAACAACCAATTGGTTTCAAAGTTGGTTAAACAATTGATAGTTGATTTTGATATCAAGAATTATGTATTTTTCAATAGTTTTATACCTGAGTACTTCAACATAATTCCACCAAATGGAGTTAAGCCTATCCTTAAAATTTATCGTTCAAGTGATGATATCAGTCAGGAACCCTATATAGCTAAACATGGCGTTAAAAAGGAGCAAGAAGCTGCCTTAGCTGCTGATTTGGTTTTGGTGTCTTCTTATGGATTAAAATACAAGCTATCTCAGATATGCGAGCCAATTTACAGGGTTCCGAATGCAGCTAGGTATGAACAATTTTGTGGAGAAAGGAAATTTGAAAAACCTGCAGAATTGGAAGGAGCTAATGGAAGAATTATTTTCTTGTCTGGCAATATTTCTAAACTTAGAATAGATTATGGATTATTGGCACTTTTGAGCGATAAATTTACCGATGATACCCTCATCATAGCTGGACCATACAACCTTCAGGAAATTGAGCAGTTTGGATTGAAAAATAGGTCTAATATGAAATGGTTAGGCCCTGTGGGCTTAGAAAAAATAGCATCTTTAATGGCCTTTAGTGATTGTGCCATTATCCCATTTTTGGTAAATACTCTAACAGAGAGCATTTATCCATTGAAAGTGAATGAGTATTTAGCGGCAGGATTACCTGTGGTTTCAAGCAATTTTTCATTAGATATCGCAGCTTTTTGTCCGGATATTTATTTGGCTTCGAACCAAAATGACTTTATCCAAAAAGTTGGATTGGCCTTGTCTGAAGGGAATGATTTAGGCATTAAAAAACGCCGTCAAGAGGTAGCAAAAGAGAATAATTGGGAGGCTAGAATGCAGGAAATATTATCATTGGTTGACCAAAAAATAATTGAAAGGCAATTGGGCTGAACCACTTACCCGTTTTGATTTCCAAAAATTGAATAAAACTATTAGATTCGCAGGGCTGTAAAGCATGGTCTCGTAGTTCAATGGATAGAATAGATGTTTCCTAAACATTTGATATGAGTTCGATTCTCGTCGAGACTACTAAAAACCAATCATAATTGATTGGTTTTTTTGTTTCTAAATTGAGGATAAACTGTATTTTGAGAAACAACAGGTGGCCCCGACAATATGAGCAAAAAACAAATAGCTGATATTGATGCAAAGCATTAATTATTTGAACCCAAAATTAGTCATGCACCACTAGGCATTCTTAAATTGATGCCAAAATTGTTGTATCCATTCCTTAAAGGAATTTCAGGGGTAATTAAAATGACTTACCATTTTGATAGTTAAAGCAATGCAATGCATAACATACAACTTTTTAAGAAGTAAGGGATAAGACCCATTGGTACTGAAAAACTCATTGAATCACATGTAAAAATTGTCTGAAAGGCAATTTAACCCATTCCGAAAGACTGAATGTAATTATCTAGTAAGTACAATTTCTTTGTTAATTATATCTAATTTCATAATATTGAATAGATGGATTATTACAGAGCTAGTGAGTTTATAATAAATAAGGTAAAGAATGATTTACTTGAATTTTAAAAATATCGTAGTTACCATCATGTAATAAATGTGCTTGATGTTGCTATAAATCTTGCTAAATTAGAATGTCTACCTGACTATGATTGTCTTTTGCTAAAAACGGCTGTTGTATACCACGACGTTGGATTTATTAAACAAATGAGCATGTATAAAACATAAAACAAATAGTTTCAACCAACCTAGAAAAACAATACCCATGACTAAACCAATTATCCTTGTTCCAACAGATTTTACCCCAATTGGTGAAAGTGCTGCTAAATACGCCCAGCAATTGGCAACCATTCTCAATGCCAAAGTAACAATGTTGCACGTGGTGAGTAAAGATAAAGAACTTGCCAAAGCCGAAGCAGCGCTTCAAACTGTTGCTTCCCAGCTTACCCTAAAAGGCGTAGAGGCTAATACCTATGTAGCTGTTGGAAATATTTTTGATGATATAGGTGCGGTAGCTAAAACATTGGATGCCAAATTAATCGTTATGGGAACACATGGCGTTAAAGGCATGCAACACATAATGGGCTCTAAGGCTTTAAAAGTTATTACAAATAGCGATGTGCCTTTTATTGTGGTTCAAAACAAACCGCTTAAACAAGAAGGATTCAAGAATATTGTCATCCCTCTGAACTTTCAACAAGAAGTGAAACAAAGCATCAAGTATGCGTGGGAAATTGGTAAATACTTCAATGCAAAAATTCATATAGTTTACCTTAAAGAAAAAGACCCATTTATTGCCGCCAAAATTGAAAGAAACATTCCATATGCTGAAGAGTTGCTTGAAGAAAACGGTGTGAGCTATAAAATTACAGGAATAGAAAAGAACAACTTTGCTAAAGACTTCTGCCAATTCTCTGAAAAAGAAAATGCTGATTTGATTACCATCATCAACAATCAAGAAAACATCTTTACCTATTTTGGTGGTTCTTTTGAACAAACAGTGATTGGAAACGAACAAGAAATTCCTGTACTGGTAATTAATGCAATCCATTTGAAAACAGCCTATAGCTTTAGTATTTACTTTGGCTAAACTTAGTTAAACGACTATGGAAAACTGTTTTTGTAAAAACTTATGAATTGATTTTGCTATTGGTGGTATCAACACCTAAAGACAAATATTGGACAAAAATCAGCAAGAAATCACACAAGAAGTCATCATTTTAAAATATAGATTTTACTATTTAACAAAACGAATAGTTTGTAAAATCTTGTCATTTCCAATCTTTACAAAATAGATTCCGTTGCTTACTTCTTTACCTGTTCCATCAAAAATGCTGAATTGATATTCTCCTTCATGGGTTGTAGTAAGCGCTAAATTAATGGCTGTGGTAGCAGGGTTTGGATATAAGGTGAAATTATTTTCTGCTGTCTTTAAATTGCTTAAACCATTTGTTCCACCAGCAT
>CAILJQ010000272.1 GCA_903834625.1 uncultured Bacteroidota bacterium | reverse complement strand
GTAATCATCACAAAAAACAAAAACACCGCATTGTAACCAAAATTACTTTGGTAGGCCACATCCTTCATGTATCCATCAAAGGTGCCGTTCAATACTTGGTTAATCACAAAATATCCTTCGCCATATAATAAGGGTGAGAACAAAATCAATCCCCCAACCAATAAACCCTGACCAATGGCTATCAAGAATTTTTGGTCCTTGTTGTTAAAACGCGTTTCAATGGTATAAATGGTTCTAATGGTGTAAACAGATATCAGTCCGCAAAAGGCAGCAAAAAATATATAATACGGAATGGCACCCACAGCCCAAGGTTTGGCATCAAACAGCAACAAAGTGCCACCATAAAAGAGGTTGTTAAATACAGCGCCAGTAGCAGAGGCAATCAAAATGGGCACAAAGGCAGGTATGCTTACTTTGCGTAAAAGAACTTCTAAGGCAAAAATCACAGCGCCAATCGGACTGTTAAAAATGGCCGAAATACCCGCCGCAGCCCCGCAAGCCAGCAATAAATTGCGGTCGCTATCATTTAAAAACAAGCGCTTGGCTAGGTTCGAACCAATAGCTGAACCCGTTATGGCAATAGGCGCTTCAACCCCAACTGAACCTCCCAGCCCTACGGTAAAAGCACTGGTAACCATATGTGCATAGGTATGGTGGGGTTCTATCTTCCCTTTTTTAAAATTGATGCGGTAAATAATACTGGCCAATCCTTTTTCAAAGGTTTTGAGTTTAAATACGTAACGGGTAAATATCAAACTCAACACAATACCCAAAACAGGGTACAAAATACTGGTAGGTTGTAATTCTAAGAAATTGGTATTGATTAACAGCGACTCAAGCAATTGAATAGCAGCTTTCAGCAGAATGGCTGCAATGCTTACCACTATCGCCACCAGGATACTGGCAATGATTAAAAAATTCTGGTTGCTGATGTATTCGTTTCTTCGTTTGAAAAACTTATAAACAGGATACTTCAGCAAGAACCGAATGTATTTAATTTGCTGACTCACCAAACAAACATAATGAAAATAAAGCATTGGATAAAAGCATTCCGCTTGCGCACCCTGTTTCTAAGCCTCTCCTGCATTTGGGCGGGCTTGTTATGTGCCCAAATAAGTCATGGTGTAGAAGTACCTATTGCCCTTTTCACCTTCCTAACAGCCCTGTTCTTACAAATCCTTTCCAACTTGGCTAATGATTACGGAGACAGCATTCACGGGGCCGATCATGCGGGAAGAAAAGGTCCCAGCAGGGCGGTACAATCAGGCGCTATTAGCAAAGAAGCCATGAAAAAGGCCTTGTATGTTTCAGGCGCTTTGTCATTTATAAGTGGTTGTTTGCTGCTTTATTTTTCCCATCCTATCATTGGCACGCAAGCCGTTTTGATATTGTTGGCAACAGGCATTCTGTCTATTATTGCGGCCATTGCTTATACCAATGGAAAACGTCCATATGGCTACATGGGTTTAGGTGATATCAGTGTATTTATATTCTTTGGTTTTGTGGCGGTTATGGGTTCGGCCTATTTACATACGGCTTCAGTAGGTTCAGACAGTATCTTACTTTCTATTGCCTTTGGTTGCCTTTCTGTAGGTGTGCTCAATTTAAACAACATGCGTGATATAGAATCAGATGTAACGGCCAATAAAATGAGCATTCCTGTGCGTATTGGTTTGCCTGCTGCCAAGGTTTACCATACCACTTTATTGCTTATTGCTGGGGTATGTTTGCTTCTTTTCGGTCTGAACCAAGGGAGCAGTCAGTTACTGCTCATTTCCATTTCAGCACTTATTTGCCTTAATATCTTTTTGGCAGTGAAAGCGCAAGATTATTCTTCCTTCGACCCACTCTTGAAATGGCTATCTTTGAGTACCTTTGTGATTACCTTACTCATGCAAACCTTATGATGAAAGAACTTCGATATGGTTATATCAAACGCGACCTGCAGTTTAATTTTCAGGCAAGGACCAGCAGAGGCGAAATAAACACACATAACAGTTACTTGGTGTGGGCCATGCACCCCAGCAGTTTAAACGACTGCGGTTGGGGCGAAGCAGCTCCTTTATTGGGATTAAGTCCTGAAGGAAACGAAGATTTTGAAGAGCTCTTGAATGCCGCTTTGGAGTTGTTGAATGAAGGACATTTGTTGCACGACCTCGACCTTGCCCAAGCGCCTTCTATCCGATTTGCAGTGGAAACAGCTCAGTTAGATTTATGGAATGGTGCCAACAGAATTTTGTTTGATAATCCGTTTACAGAAGGGAAAGCTATTCCTATCAATGGGCTGGTTTGGATGGCAGATACTGCTAGCATGTTAGAGGAAGCCTTCAAAAAAGCAGAGGCAGGTTTTGATACCCTCAAATTTAAAATTGGTGCCCAACAGCTAGATGATGAATGTAAGATGTTGGAGCAGTTTAGAAAAAGGTATCCGCATAGCAAAGTAGAAATACGTTTAGATGCCAATGGTGCCTTTGCCCCAGATGAGGCAGTGGCCATTTTAAAAGAATATGCCAAGTTTACCATTCATAGCGTAGAGCAACCCATTCGTGCAGGTTTGTATGATGCCATGCAAGAAGTATGCGGCAAAAGCGCCATTCCTATTGCCCTCGATGAAGAGTTAATTGGTATCAATGTAGAACAAGATGGTTCAGCCCTGATCCAAAAAATTCGTCCGCACTTTCTTATTTTAAAGCCTACTTTATTGGGTGGTTTGCAACTAAGTGCCAAATGGGTTCGTAAAGCACAAGAGGCCGAAATAGGTTGGTGGGCAACGTCTGCGCTGGAATCTAATATTGGCTTAAATGCCATTGCGCAGTGGACCTCGGTTCAGCCCGGAACCCTAAAACATGGCTTAGGAACAGGATCTTTGTATAGCAACAACATTCAATCGCCTCTTTTGGTAAAGAACGGCGCTTTACATTATATTGCCACTGCACTATGGCAAGAACTATCTCCCCTTTAAGTCAGTAGACTCAATGGAAAAGCAAAAAGAGATTATTTGGTGGTTTATTTGGCTCGACTTAATTACAAGTTTGGTCTCTTTGGTGATTGGTTTATACCTTGGGGTTTCTCTTATCAACCTCATTTGTTTGATTCCTATTTTTCTGAACGTTTATACCTTAACACTTATTCGCAAGAACGTATTAGAAACGGGCATAAACATAGCCTTGATTAGCACTGTACTGTCTATCTATTTTATTGATTCGGGTTTTTTAGGTCATGAGGGAACTTACATCTTTTATATACCTATTGTTACGGGCATTTATTTCTTTGATGCAAGCGGCTCAAAGAGCGTGAAAAAAATTGGACTGCCTTTGGTTGCTTTGTCTGTGTTGTTGGTAAACATAGGTTGGTCGCCCAAGCTATTGTTTTCAGAGTCTGCCCAATTTATTCCCGATAGCCAAATTATCCTATACAATGCAGTTACCAGTATTGTCTGTGTCATCATTATCATGGAGTTGTTTGCCAAATTACGCAAACAATCAAATGAAGAAATAGACTTAAAACAAGCCAATAATACTGCCTTATTAGAGAATTCAAAAGATGCCATTTGGAGTGTTGATACCCAATACCAACTCATCTCTTACAACTCTACCTATGAACGTATGTTCAAAGAGTTTTGGCAAAAAAATCCTAAGTCGGGGGTAAGTATTTTATTTACCGAGGGCAAACACAAAATATACAAGGTTTGGAATGGCTGGTACAGGCGTGCATTAAAAGGAGAATCGTTTTCTTTAGATGTAGAATACCCATTTAGAGATGGTACCAAAATTTTTGAAGTATCTTTTGTGCCTATCATGCAAAACAAAAAAGTGCATGGTGCCGTGGTAAAGGCTACCGATGTAACCAATAGAAAAGAGGCTTTAATAGAACAACGCCTCATTACAGAGAACTTACAATTGTTATTGAGTTCTACGCAAGAAATCATTTTTGAATTGGATCAGACAGATGCCTGCGTGAAGGTATGGAAGGGTGAGAATTTAGAGATGTATTACCCAGATGAATATTTCTTGGGTAAAACACCTTACGAGTTGTTTGATGTTCCGTTTGGAACCAAAATACTTCCTGTTTTTCATCAAGTAAAGGAAGACGGATTGCCTCGTGAATACGAATATTCCTACGACGTAAAAGGCGCCATGCGTCACTACAATATCAAGCTAAGGAAAATTAAAAACTCTGAGCCATCTAGGGTTTCTATTGTAGTAGAAGACATCACCCGCAGAAAGGGTATTGAACTCTTGCAAGAACAACAACGCGTTTTCTTAAACAAACTCATTGCCCATTTACCTATTGGCGTTTTTGTGAAAAGCGTGAAGAACAACCTTACCTACAGTCTTTGGAACAAAGAATTAGAAAACTTGTTCGACCTCAAAGAAGATGAAGTATTGGGTAAAACAGATGAAGAGGTGTTTAAAGACTCTGGCGAAATTGGTCAATACTTAGCTACCGATGATATGGTGATGAACGACAAAGAGCCTATCCTCATCCAAAAATTAAGCATTCAAACTGGCAACAAACAAATTTATGCCCGAACCTTTAAAATTCCTTTGATGGATGCTGAAGGAAATGTAGAGAGCATCTTGGGTATATTAGAAAATATCACCGATGTGGTGAAATCGCAACAAGAATTAGAGAATGCAGAGAAACGTTGGAACTATGCGTTAAGTGGCAGTCGTGATGCCGTTTGGGACGTAAACCTCCTTACCGAAGAAACATTCTTCTCACCCGTATTCAGCGAAATGTTGGGTTATAAAGCCTTTGAAACACTCGATGAAAGTTGGGAGAACTTGGTTCACCCCGAAGACCTCCCACGTGCTTGGAATAGCTTTGTTGACCACCTAGAAGGCAAGACCCATTTCTTTGAGAGCGAATACCGCCTGCGCAAAAAAGACCAATCGTATATCTGGGTTTTAGATAGGGGCAAGGTGGCAGAGACAGATGGAGAGGGAAATCCAACGCGTGTTATTGGTACCTTTAGCAATATAGATTACCGCAAAAAATTAGAGGCAGAATACAAACTGGCCCTCGAAAAAGCAGAAGAAGCCTCGCGTGCCAAGAGCTTGTTCCTTTCTACTATGAGTCATGAGATTCGCACGCCTATGAATGGCGTTATTGGTATCATCAACTTGTTACTTAAAGACAAGCCAAATGAAAGTCAGTTAGAGAACCTCAACGCTCTTAAATACTCTGCAGATAACCTGCTCTTTTTACTCAACGACATCCTAGATTTTAGTAAAATAGATGCAGGGAAAATAGATATAGATGAGAGTCCGTTCGACCTCTACACACTCCTCCAAAACTCCCTCAAATCATTTGTAAACAATGCCCACGACAAGGGCTTGGAGATAGAGCTAAAGGCGAGCGATAATTTCCCTAAATCCCTGTTAGGCGATTCGTTGCGTTTGAACCAAATTATCAATAACCTTATTTCAAATGCCATTAAATTTACCCCGCAAGGAAAGATAAGTGTAGAGGCACAAACGCAACAACTGAGCAAAGATACCATTGATGTATTGTTTACTTTTAGCGATACAGGCATAGGCATAGACAAAACCTACTTACCACATATTTTTGAGCATTTCACACAAGCCTCTAGTGATACCACACGTAAATACGGCGGCACCGGTTTGGGCTTGGCTATTTGCAAAAGGTTGGTGCAAGTATTGGGTGGCGAACTACAGGTAGAAAGTACCAAAGATGTAGGCACGCGCTTTTGGTTCAGCCTTACCTTTAAAATTAACCCTAACAAAGTAGTAAGTGCAGGTGGCAGCAATTCACCGCAGCACAACAGTTATCCGGGCATGCACGTTTTATTGGTAGAAGACAATCCTATCAATGTATTTGTGGTACGTAAGTTTTTAGACCGTTGGGAAGTGCAGGTAGATACTGCAGACAATGGCAAAGAGGCCCTTTTGGCTGTTCAGCGTAAGCAGTATGATTTAATCCTTATGGACCTACAAATGCCAGAGATGGATGGTTTTGAGGCGAGTGCTTTAATGCGTAAAGCAGGTTTGCAAACTCCTATTTATGCCCTTACGGCCAACGTAAATTCAGATGCGAAAGAAAAGGTAACAGAGAGTGGCATGAATGATTATATCAGCAAGCCATTTAATCCAGATGAATTGTTCAACAAAATTGGGTTGCATTACAAGCCACGTAAATCGCAGCCTAAAGCAGATAAGAGCGCACCTACCTTATTCTAATTTGGTTTCGGTCTGAACCAAGTATACAACACAAACACCGTTAAGGCACCAATGGCATCTGCCAACATATCTGCCCAGTCAAACGACCTACCCACAAACACCGTCATTTGCAAGCCTTCAATGAGTGCACCATACAACGCACTCCACAAAAAAGCCTGCAATGTTACCTTCCACACCTTTTCTTTCTCAGCTACTTTCGCTTTCCACACGCCTTCATAATAAATTATCCAAGCTTGTATACCAAACAAAGCCATGTGTGCAAGCTTGTCAATTTCAAACAAATCAAAAGAAATCTTAGGCAAACTACTCCCGTTCACGCCACAAAGAAATAGCGCAAATAAAGCCCACAAAACAGACAACCTATACTTCCTCATCCCACCAAATATCATGCAGGCAAGTTAATCAAATGTTAGCTTTGTTAAATCACCTGAATTCCCCACCCATGAAAAACATTCTATCAAGTTAATTACCATTCATTCACCTAAATTTTCCAACCAAGAAAACAACGTCTTCAGGTGAAGCATTGTCTTGGTATTGTTGGGGTATCGAAATTCAGGTCATAAGAATGCGTTGCAAGTCCCAACCCAAACTTCGCTATCGCTGCGTTTGGGTTGGGACGATGCATACGCTCATGCCTTCAGCATTCACTGTTGCAAAGGTGCATAGGATGCCTTTTTGGTTTAGGTACAACATTATCTGGCTTCGGCTGCTCCGCTATCGCGGAGGGGCGCGGGCTTTTGTAGGTGTATGAAAGAGCAGTGGTTTAATTTTTGAAAATTATCAGGTTCATTCTTATGCACAACACGTTCGACCCCGCTGGGGTCGCAGGGTTTTGTGGGGGCATGCTTTTCTATAAACGTTTGACCCCCGCTGGGGTCATTTGTTTTGTCTTGCTAATTATTTAATTAGATAATCTGTTGTGG
>CAILJQ010000271.1 GCA_903834625.1 uncultured Bacteroidota bacterium | reverse complement strand
TTGTTTCTTTAAATTTTCGAGTGTGGGTATTGGTCCACGACTTACATCATCTTGCCATGCTCTTATGGAAAAAGAGGGTTTATCATAAATGGTCCCACATGGAATGGTTGGTAAGTTAAATAGTTGCTTTAAACTTTGTAGCCCATAAAATAGGGCGGTTTCGGTCTGACCCAAAAGAAGAATGCTGTTTTTTTCTATATGTAAAACATACCCTTCATTTCCTGGTGAAAATTGCGCATTAAGTTGAAGTTTCTGCAAGTAACTAGGCCATTTTTTTGCGCCAACCCATTGAACGGAAATGCGGGTTTGTACCATTTTGTTCTTTTGAACCTTCTTTTGCTTAATTTCTTTTATCCATTCTTTAAACAATACTTGAAAGAAACTATCCTTTGCTGTACACTCAATTTGTTGGTTGATAGAAAGGGTGAAATTGTCGACCGACAATTCTGTATGAAAAGGTTTTGGAATAAGAGCATAGGATTGTGCACGTGCTGGAACATAAGTTAGCACCATACCTATTAAAACAATAAAGCAACATTTCATTGCTGGGCAATTTAAGAGATTCTTAGAACCCATGCCAATGGGTAATCCACAATTAATTATGAATTATGAATTATGAGTTATTAATTATGAATTATGAATGAAAAATTATCAATGTTGGTTTCATAATTCATAACTCATAACTAAACTCTACTCTTTCACAACTTTCAAAACAAGTTTCCTTTTGTTGGTTTGAAGTTGCAATAAATACACACCACTAGCCAATTCGTCAACCAATAATTGGGTACTTTGATTACTTTGGTTCAGACCGCTTCTTAAAACTCTGCCATTTAAATCCATTAATTGGAATTCAATATCTTCTAAACTTTCAAAGTTTAAAATATTTTGGAATGGCATAGGAAATACTTTAACTCCAGCTAGTTGCGCTAATTCTGCTGCTCCAGTTGAGTTCTTATACAAAATAGTGTCGATAGCAGATGGAATTACACAGCCCAAATAATCGGTTACAATACTTTGAATGTAAGAGGTTGGTTTATTGCTCCATTGTACTTCAACTGCATTTGTTTCAAAGCCTGAAATCACGTTTCCGTTGGTAACTTTCCATTCATAGGTTGACCCTTTAAAATAAGGCACAGAGTATGTATGAATTTGGAAGGGCTTATCTACAATTGGTTCACCAATGATATTGAAATTAACTACAGGTGAAACGCGTAACCTAAAAGTGTCGGTTTGCGAAAAAAGTCCATTGCTGGTTGTTACCCAAAATTTGTTAAGATGCGGTATAGTTTGTGCTGTTAAAGTATTGCCATTTGCATTGGTATTCCATTGGTAAGTATTATTCAAGCAATCGTCATTTATTTTTAATTGAATATTGCCTGGACCGCTACATATAATGCTGTCTTTTAACGATGGGTGAGCATATTTTAAATTCAAACTTCTGGTATAAAAAGAATAAAAGTTGCTCAAAGTATCTTCCATTGTCATGTATAAATTATTGGCATTTAGATTCAATAATTGAAAGTTCTCACTTATTCCAGGCTGAACCAAAGGTTGCACACTGGTTTTGAATTTGCTTGAAAACTCTGGATCTGCCAACTTACAAACCACATAATTGTTTGGCAGGTTAAATTGGGGCATATTACTTCTCATAATAGAAGGAATATTGTATTTAAATACCCTATAGCATAAGATATTGTCGGGCATGGAGCCTTCACATACCACATTCTTGTTTGAATCAATTTCTGTAAAGGTAGGGTTGTCTGAACCCCATCCTATTAATGTATTACCATTAGGCATGCGTTGAATACTTCCCATAAAATCTGAAGCTATATCCGGACTGTGCCTATACTCCCACACCTTTTCTGCAGTCATATTCACCTCGTCTAAACGATATTCTACACCTCTTGAATACCTGAGTCCAGTTTTAAAATTTCCATTGTCAAATAATAAGATATTTCCATTGGGTAATCTTTGTGAATGGTGCTGATAAGTGAAGGCAATGGTATCATTTAAGAAAGTGAAATTATGAGATTTGGCTCTATTTCCTAAACGCCAAATGATATTTCCATTTCTACGATCAATACGAGTTACTTCATTCAAATGACGCGAACACAGTAGTAAGGTGGTATCCGAATCTAGGCTTATTCCATTGCAATGCACATAATCTATAATGCCCATTGAACCTAACTCAACATTGTATGCATCTTCAATGGGTAAATGGTCAATACATTTCCATTCAAAAAGAACTACTCCATTTGAATCTATTTCTTGTATAATTATATCTAAAATGCGGGCATTGTCTGAACCAATGCCGAGTATTTTAGTCATATCTACTGTAACCACCCTTTGGGCCAAAATAAAAGCATTACCAGTATTTTTATCTTTCACAAGCTCATGTACATCTAAAAGATAACCGTTTCCTGCATAAATTGTGTCTTTGTTTTTAAAGGTTTTATCCATAACAATTATGCTGTAATCTTCAACTACAGGGGCCAGTTTTACATAAGAGAATGTGGTGTCTTCATGCATTTTAAAATCGAGTGACATGAATGGTGTGCGCCTGTCAAAAACAATTTGTCCCTTTCCATTTACAACCATGAGTCGCTCTTTGCCAGAATACATGCTTGCCATAAAATAATAATCATCTTCCATGTTTAATGAGGTAGTTATATTAAAAGGAATCTGATTGGCTAAATCTGTTTGAATGGTTCTTGCGCTAGTAGTACCCAGTGACATATAGTTATTATGCTGCAATGATTCTGTGAATTTTTGCAGTTTTTCTTCATTTACTTTACCTTCAAATTTAGCCGCATGGTGCGTGAAAAAACTATAGGTAAAAGCAGGGATTTCAACATTGCTCAAAGTAGGTAGCTTACGGTGAGCACTCACTTCAATCTTTGCATTTATTGGCAGTACTTCATTTGGTTGAAGAATGAGTTTTTGTTTATCTGGTTGAGCTACAAAATGGAATGGAATTATATGCCCATTGGCTTTTATTTGAAGATTTGTTTCATAAGCAAATGAAGGGTCTAGCTCATATTTAAATCGGATAATGATATTTGTTTGAATGCTATTTCCGATAGATCCTGATGCCGGAGATAAATAATAAATTCCTTCTGGGTTATTGATAGAAATTTGCCCATTTGCTGCAAAAGCAAAAAGAGAAATAAAAAGATAGGCCTGAGCGAGTTTAATTTTGAGTGATGAAATTCTCATGTCGTAGCGTTTATTATACCTTCAATAATACGAGCTAAACAGGTGAAAGCGGTTAGTATCATTAGGTTTGCTGACACAAATCAGACACAAAAAATAAATTTTAAGGGTTAATTAAGTGAAGCTAATTTTAAGCTAATTTTCGCTTAATTTAGTTTTAATATTTACTCGGTTCGATCCGAAAAAAAATAGGCTGTTATTTTTTATTAGAATAGGTTTGAATGCGTATATCCTCTTGCCTTAATCCTACTACTTTTTGTTGTATTTTAATCCATTTAATCTCGTTTGGTAACAGGTCAAAAAAATTGTCGGATAAATTCAACTCACCCATTAATGAACTAATATAAACATCTTTTGCTAAAGTTTTGCAAGTAAGCATTATCAGGCTATCGCCATACAATTGCATATGCATTTTTGCTTTAGGTAAATTGAGGGTTTTAGGTGATACAAAATAATATATGCCACTATACCTTTTGGAAGGTGTTTGAAAGCTAACTTCCAATACCCATTCTTCTGGATTCTTAAGAAATTTGTTTTGGAATACTTGTTCAAAAATATACAATGTATTGGCATTTCCATTGCTTAAATACATGGGTCTTGCAGGTTTTTCATTAAAAGAAATTGTTTTCTTTCCTTTTAATGAAATGAAGCGATAGGATTGATAACCCCACAAACTATCTAATCCATCATTGATTAATTTGGCTGTTAGTTTTTGTTGTGTGCTATCAAAATCAAATGAGATAATTATGGGTTCAAATGACCTTTTGATTTGGTAATAAACCGCTTTTTTATGACCGTAATAATCTGTACTGCTCCATGAGGTTACTGGCCAACAATCATTGAGTTGCCAATACAAAGTTCCCATGTTATAGGGTTTAGAGCGCCTATGAGCTTCAATAGCTATTTTCATGCCTCTTGCTTGTAACAATTGCGAAGTATAAACATATTGGCTAAAACTATTGGGTTGAGCAAAATCTCTTTGCAAATAAGTTTGAATGGTTTGGTAACCTGTTGGATGTTTTTGATGTTGCAATAGTTCTGCTGAGTCAATTGGATCAAATCCTTTTTGCAAAAACTTCTGAAAAGTAAATATGGATGGCATCCCTTGAAAGCCATATTCACTCATAAACCTTCCCACTTTGTGCTCATACATTTGAAACGGAAGCATACCCCACCACACTCCCCAATAGTGGGCATCACCTTTTAACAAACTTTCTTTCCTCCCCCAGCCAATGGAAGGAGAGGAAGGCCAATAAAATCTACTTGAATCATTTTGTGAAACAACTGAAGGGAGTATTTGCTCAAATATTTTATGGTAATCTTGGGCTATGCGTGAGGAGTCATTAAATGAGTAAGCATATTGTTTTTGCCAACCCCAATTTTTCCACCCTTCATCAATCTCATTATTTCCGCACCACATGACCAATGAGGCATGGTTACGCAATCTTTGCACTTGGTCTACAGCTTCTTCTCTAATGTTTTCTGCTATTTCTTTGTGGGCTGGATACATGGCACAAGCAAACATGAAATCTTGCCATACCATCAAGCCTACCTCGTCGCAGGCTTTATAAAAAGCATCGGGAGCATATACGCCACCGCCCCAAACACGTAACATATTCATGTTTGCTTCGCTTGCGTTCTGAACCAAATATCTGTATACACTGTCGTTTAAACCATTCAAAAAACTATGCGGAGGAATATAATTTGCCCCCTTGCTATAGACGGGAATTCCATTTAACTCAAGGTAAAAACTACTACCTACCGTATCTGGTTTTTGTATCCATTTCACTGTCCTAATGCCTATATCCATTTGGTTCGAACCGATAAATTGTTGACCTGCATGTAGCATAAATGTAAAAGGATAAAGGTGAGGCTTGCCATAACCATTACACCACCAAAGGATAGGATTTTGGATGCGCACATCAATAGGGTAAATATGTGTTCCAATATTTACAGGTATTTCCATTTGGTTAACAATGGCTTTCCCATCTTGTAAATAAATATAGGTCACTTTTGCCTTTATTGATGAATCACTTTGGATGCTTACCTGAAACTTTAGATGCGCTTCTTTTTCTTGGTAGGATACCAATTGGTATTGTGTATGTAAGAGTTTGGCATGCGACCAACCATGTAAATGTATTTTTCCTATACCGCAGGTGAGTAGGGTTGGCCCCCAATCCCATCCAAATTGATATTGGGCTTTTCTCACAAATACTTTATCTTCTCCAGGGTAGGTATATGCATACTTTTCTGCTTCTTTTTTGGCAATAGGCAAAACAGATGTAAATTCTAATTGAATTTCATTGGTATCCTTTAATAAACCATGAATTGGTAAAACAAATTTTCTAAATTGGTTATCTGTTGCACCAATAAAATGTCCATTTAAAAAAACCTTTGCGTAGGTATCTATGTCTTCTAAAATTAACTCATGGTGGGTTTCATTGAGCTCCTTTGAGGTTAAAGTAAATTGCGATTTATACACCCAATTTCTTTGCCCTACCCATTGAACCAACTTTTCATTTTCACCCAAAAATGGGTCGGGAATGAGGCCATTTTTTAGAAGATCTGTGTGAATATTTCCGGGCACAAAGGCGGGCATAAAAACACTTGAATCTTGGTCTTTAACCTTCCAACTAGAATCTTCTAGGTGTAAGGAAAAGCTTTGAGCACATAGCCATTGGATTTGCCCAAATAGCAGAACAAAGAATAGGATTTTTTTTGTCATGCGAGTGCAGCTTGTATGGCGCAAATTTCTTCAGCAATTGCTATTTCACCTCCATTTGTGATAGCAGAAGAATGTAGCCATTTAGCACCAGTTAGTTCCTGTAATTCTTTGGCATGCGTGGCCCGCACACCACCACCTGGCATAACAATAATTTTATTATTTGCTTGAATAACGAGTTGTTGCAAAATGCTGGCACCATCCCATGCTGATTTTTTTCCAGCAGAACTCAAAAGGGTATGAAATCCGCATTGAATCAACGACTCAAGGGCTTTATTCATTTCTGTTATCTCATCAAAAGCTCTATGAAAGGTACAAGGAAGAGGGTAGGCAAGTTCAACCCATTGGGCATTTTGATTAACCTCTACCATTCCGGAACTGTTGAGTGAACCAAAAACCAAACCATCAACTCCCAAGTTTTTTATGGTTAATATTTCACGCTTTATTTGTTCAAATTCTTGTGTGGAATAAACATAAGAACCTGCCCTAGGTCTTATCATTACATGTAATGGAATATCTATTTTTTTTCGTACCTGTTCAATCATTTCAATGGTAGGCGTAATTCCTTCTGTACTTTTATCCATACAAAGTTCAATTCTATTTGCACCATTTTCATAGCCAATAATAGCAGATTGAACATTAAAGCAAGCAATTTCTAAAAATGCTTTGGGCATATTCTTTTGGAATTATTTTTTGCGTGGGACGTATATTTTGTAATCGGCAGCTTGTATTTTATTTCCATTTGAATCGTATTTGGCATAGGTAAATCCGTTCTGAACGCAATACGCACCATGCATACCTTGTTTATTCAGCGCAATGAAACCTACCTGAATAAGTTTAGGGTCCTTGTTTCGTCTTTCCATTAATTTCACCACACGCTCAACAGCTTCTTTGCATGCATCGTAAGGAGTGTATCCCATACGCATGAGTTCAACCACCAAATGGCAACCTACTATTCTTATCACCTCTTCTCCTTGTCCTGTGGCAGTAGCGGCGCCAACCTCATTGTCTACATATAAACCTGCACCTATGATAGGAGAATCTCCCACACGACCATGCATTTTAAATGCCATCCCGCTGGTGGTACAAGCCCCAGATAAATTACCCATTTCATCAAGGGCAATCATGCCAATGGTATCATGGTTTTCTATATTTGCTTCAGGTTTGTAATCACTTTTTATGAGCCATTGTTTCCATTCTTTTTCCGATTCAGGGACCAATAAATTTTCTTTCACAAAACCTTGGGAGAGAGCAAAACTCAATGCCCCATCACCAACCAGCATAACATGTGGCGTTTTTTCCATTACCGCTCTTGCAACTGAAATGGGGTGTTTAATATGTTCAAGGCAGGCTACAGATCCAATGTTTGCTAGTTCATCCATAATGCAAGCATCTAAAGTAACCCTTCCATCTCTATCTGGTCTGCCTCCATACCCCACACTACGTTCTGTAGGATCGGCTTCAGGAACCTTTACGCCAGCTTCTACAGCATCTAGTGCTCTTCCTTTTTTCGAAAGAATTTCCCAAGCTGCCACATTAGCCTCTAAACCAAAATCCCAAGTTGAAAGCACAATGGGTTTGTTTACCGCTACGGAATTAGGTTTCTTTTTCTTTGTTGGTTCAGCCTTTATTAGGTTCTCACCCACCAATAATCCTGCTCCTGCTACCACAGCATTTTTGAGGAAGGTTTTTCGGTTTGTTTGTTGTGCCATGGTTTATTTTTTAAAGGCTGATTCTGAAAAGTTTATTTTTCGATACTGCAATAAAGGTCTTTGTGCATTCAATCTATTGTAAAAACTTTGATAATCCTTCACATTTTTTGCACTCCAATTCACTTCAGCTAAAGCAATTAGTCTAGGGAATGCCATATATTCAACTTGCTTTTCGGTGTATATGTACTCTGTCCAAACATTGCCTTGGGCTCCTAAAATGTATTTTGCTTCTTCTGCATTCAATGTATCGGGAATAGGTTCGTAGCTGTAGGTTTTTTCTAATGGGGTAAATCCCCCAATAGCTAATGGCTCTTGTTCTGGCTTGCCTTGGTAATGATCGAAATAACAATAGCCACCTGGAGTCATTACAACAAAATGTTTTTGTTTTGCAGCTGCTATTCCTCCCTCTATTCCGCGCCAACTCATCACTGCAGCATTAGGAGCCAAGCCACCTTCCAAAATCTCGTCCCAGCCAATAATTTGGCGGCCACGCGCATTTACCATTTGTTCTATTCTTCTGATAAAATAAGATTGAAGCTCATGGCTGTTTTGAAGTTTTTCTTTGGCCATAATCTGTTGACAAAGGGCAGAGCTATCCCAAATATTTTTAAGAACTTCATCTCCTCCAATATGAATGTATTTCCCTGGAAATAGGTTTATCACTTCTCCTAATACCTCATTCAAAAAAGCAAAGGTTTCTTCACTGGGGCAATACACTTCTTCCTCAACTCCCCAACGTTTTCCAACTTCTAACTTTTTGCCTGTACAAGAAAATTGTGGATAGGCCGCCAGGGCTGCAAGTGCATGCCCAGGCATCTCAATTTCAGGAACAATGGTTACATGCCTTGCTCCTGCATATGCTACTATTTCTTTAATTTGCTCTTGGGTATAGTATCCGCCATACCTAATTGTATCAAACTTCTGGTCGCGGTAATGACCAATCATTGAACCGTTTCTATACCCACCAATTTCTGTTAATAACGGATATTTTTTTATTTCAATTCTCCAACCTTGGTCATCTGTTAAATGCCAATGGAAAACATTCATTTTATAAAAGGCCAAATTGTCGATGTATTTTTTGATAAACTCTGGAGAGAAAAAATGTCGGCTGCAATCTAGATGCATACCCCGCCAGGTAAAGCGTGCATAGTCGCTAATATTACATGAAGGAATGGAGATTTTTCTTTGAGGGGGTAGGGGCATAAGTTGAAACAAACTTTGCAAGCCATAAAACACACCTGCATTTTGGTCGCCCCAAATTTCAATACTGTTTTCTAATACAGTTAATTTGTAGGCATCAATCCATTGACTTTGCTCTTTGCTTAAACCCAATAAAAGAAAGTTTTTCTTAACTGTTAAGCTTTTCTCTATTTTTAGGCTGAACCCATAATTTTCCAAAAGATATTGGTTAAGAAATTCCGCCTCTTGTTTCAACTCTGCATTATTGAGAACAATAATTGTGCTTTTTGTAAGGGTAAAATGACCGATTCCATTTTTAATTTCACTGGCTTGGGGAATTATTTGGATGTTTTGTAGTTGGGCATTTACCAAAAAGGGAAAGCAAAAACATAACATGATGTAGATTTTCTTCATACAAAGTATTTAAGTAACCAAATATATAAAGCTTTAGGGAATAAATGTCTCCCTATCATCGAACAGGTTTTGGAATGCTTCTTACTTCTATTTATCTGCGTTTACTATTGACTTCGAAATAAATACAGTTCCAAAAGTTGACATTATTCATAGAAATAGATAGGAAAAAAACCGAAATTTGTTAGGGTAAAAGAATTATAAAGCGGTTAAAATTTGAATAAAAAAAAACAAGTTATCATGAAAAACAACCATTCGCATTCATAAAATTAGGGTTTTAGAATTTTTGTGGTAAGCTGAAATTTCACTCAGAAAACACCCGATTTCTTTGTGGTATATTTCGCATAATTTAAAAATAAAAATCAATAAATATGTTGTCATTTTACTCAGCAAGTGGTCGTGTTGTAAACAGCAGGAGAGCCATCATGGAATGTTTGGAAATTGCCATGGGCAATGAAGCTGCCTCAGCAGATTTAATTCTAATTCACGCCTCTATTGGTCACAACTTTTCGGAATTGATAGACCAAGCACACATTGAGGCGCCTAAGGCAAAGATATTTGCTACCTCTTGCTGCGGTGTAGTTGGCAGAGAAGGTGTAAGTGAGTCGATGAAGGACATTGCTTTAATGGCAGTAAAAGGAAACGATTTTGGAACCGTTAGTACGGATGGTATTTTTGGGCACAATGCCTATGAGAAGTCTTTGGAAATGGCTAGAGAATTGAAAGCCTCAAAAGACGGAATCAACATGATATATTTTCTGGCCTCAGGTATTGATATCGCAAACGACTTGTGTATCCAGGCTTTTGAAGAAGTGTTTGGTGAAGAAGTAACCATTTTCGGTGCCACCTCTTCAGACAATATGAAAGGTTTTGTGAGTTACCAGGCCTTTGAAGGAAAGGTATTTGAACATGGTGCATTTGCTATTGGATTTGCAGATCAAGAATTAAGCGTAGATACCCAAGCAACACATGGTTTTGTGGCCGTGGGTGATCCATTAGTTGTAACCAAATCTAACGGACATATCATTGAAGAATTTAATGGTAAACCAGCATGGGATGAATACTTAGAACGTTTGGGTTTACCTAACGATGCAACTTGTGGAGATTCAATTCCAATTGGAGCCTTGGGTGAAGCCTTAAGTCCTGAATTAGCTGCTGAATACGGAAATAACCATATATTACGTGTAGTAACAAAACATGAAGGTAGTAAGATGTATTATGCCACTGAAATTAAAGAAGGAACAGGTTTATGGCTCACTAAACGCGATGAGGACTTAATCTTTAGTGAAATGGATAGAATGGTAAGGGTAATGACGGAAAGGAACGAGGGTAAGGAAGCTGTGGCGGTATTCCACGCCGACTGTTTAGCTCGTGGTAGATTTCTGTTTAATAGAATTATCAAAGAAGAGTTGGTAAGTAAAATGCAATACCCATTTTATGAAAATGAAACTTGTCCGCCTTGGTTAGGAATGTACGGATTTGGTGAGTTTGCAAGATTAGGTGGAAAAAATACTTATCATAACTATACTACCGCTCTTTATGTATTATATAGAAAGAAAAAATAGCCTAGCCCAATTTGCACGATAATATGGAACATGGTGAAGCCTATGAACAACTTTTAGCCAAGTACCGTGATCTGGAACTGCGGGTTACAAAGTTTTCAACCATTGAACAAGATTTAATTAACACGCGCGATTTGTTAGACCAAGAATTGGTTCAATACAAACGCCTTACAGCTTTTAACTCGGCGGCCTTAAAATTGGCCAATGATAGAGAGTTTTTGCACCTTTTATCAGAGGCTATAATAGATATTTTTGAGGTAGAAAGTTCTATGGTTTTTTTGCATGACACACTACATCATGAGGAAACTGTTTTGGTTACTGAAGGGTTTCTATTTAATTCAGATCAACAGGGGGATGTTATATCAGATTTATTGAATTTGGCCTCTAGAAAATCTAAGGGTGAAACTTCCGTTTTGGTAGAAGCTGAATTGAAGTCATACAGACAGCTTCAGAACGTTTACCAATCGTATTATTTTCATTTTGTTGATCCAGATTCTTCATTGAATTTAGCGCTATTTGGCATTATTTCTAAGGGAAGTGAGCGATTATACAAAAGCCTTCAAAACCGCAACCAAACCATATTTGAGGTATTTGGTCAGCAGGTTAGGGCCATTTTTGCGAACCGACAGAAAAGTAAAAAAATACAACAACAATTTAATAACCTCATAGAGGCAAAAAATGAATTAAATAAACTTTCATTGATTGCTACCAAAACCCAAAATGGAGTTATTATTTCTGATGATAAAGGAAGAATTGAATGGGTAAATGATGCATTTACTCAAATTACAGGTTATGCATTAGAAGAGGTAAACGGGCTTAAACCAAAAGATTTTTTACAAAGAGGTTTTGAAAATTCGGAAGAACAAAGGCTCTTATCTGAGGCGTTAAGTAAGAAAGAGAATATTGAGGTTAAAATCGTAAATTACAATAAGAAGGGCGACCCCTATTACAATTGGTTGGAGATTACGCCTGTTTTTGATGAAGAAGGTAAGCATACTAATTTCATTGCCCTTCAACGTGATATTACAGCCGAAACATTATACCAAGAAACGCTGCTTCGAATGAATGCTAGATTTGAAATGGTAGCAAAAAAATCGAATATCGGTATTTGGGAATGGGATATGCGTAGCAACGAAGTTACTTGGAATGAGGTATTGATGGAGATTTATGGTACCGCTAAAACCAATTTAACAAAACCCTTTTTCGATTTATTTAAGGAGCAATTGTACTTTGAAGACAGGGAACGAGTGTTACAAGAATTGGATGATATTCAGTTTGGAAGAACGGAATTGTTTGAATCTGAATTTAGAATATTGGTGAAAGATTCGCAGGAAATGAGGATTCTCAAATGCCTTACCTTTTCTGAGCGAGATATTGACAACAAAATTATTAGAATGTTAGGTACTGCTTCTGATATTACCGAAGCTCGTGAAGCTGAATTACGCCTGCAAGCAAGTAAAGAAAGTTTCATCAATCAATTGGATACTTTAAAGAATTTTTACGAGAGGATCCTAAGTCATTCACCAGCACAAATTGCTGTATTGGATGCAGACTGTAGATTTTCATACTTCAATGAGGAATTTAGAATCAAAAATCATTTAAAGGGTTTAAGAAATGCCACTACTATTGCTGAATTAAAGGCCCTTAATCCCAGTAAATCGCAGTATTTACAACGGTTACAATTACAAATGACCAAGGCAATAGAAAGTAGTGAGTTGGTACAGTTTGAAGATGTTATGGTACGGAAAGGAATGGAAGAATATGAATTAATTAGTATTTTACCAGGTATTAATAACTTAAATCGAAATGCTAATAATATCATTATTACAGCAACAGATATCACTGATTTGAAAAAGTACCAAAATACCTTGCTGACCAAAAATGAAGAATTGAAAAAAATCAATTCTGAGTTAGATAATTTTGTGTATAGTGTTTCTCATGATTTGCGTTCACCGTTATTATCTATCACCGGTTTAATTCGCTTGATTAAGGATACTCCTGATTTATCTGAATTGGTTTTAACGTACCTTGGTTTAGCAGAAAGTTCCGTCATTAAATTAGATAACACTATTTCTGATATCCTTGAATATTCGCGGAACAGCCGTTTAGGTATTAAGTGTGAACACCTTGATTTAAAGAAAATGTCGGATTCTGTTTTTGAAGATTTGAGATTTTCTACAGAAACTGAGGTGGTACTAAATTACCAAGAAAATGGTGATACGCCTTTCTATTCTGATTTAATGCGCATAAATGCTATTTTGAAAAATACCATTGGGAATGCCGTTAAATATAGAAAAAAAGACATATCT
>CAILJQ010000270.1 GCA_903834625.1 uncultured Bacteroidota bacterium | reverse complement strand
TGTGTAAAGCGAACCATTGGGTTTTTGCTAGTTGGGGTTGTTCCCATTAAGAACTGGGCTGTAGAAGGGGTGAATGTCCATCTCCAAGTGCTTGGTCCATACAAACTCTTATCTGTAAAACGGAAGGTATCTGTATTAAATCCTTGTACTTTGTCAGCATCAAACCTTGGGGTTGGACGTTGGGTGGTTGGTAAGAATAATACGTTTTTGCAAACGGTATCACTTCCAACACAATTGTATGCTACCAAACAAATATTCTTGAATTGAGGTGCTGTAACCAAGAAACTTCTTGTTGCTGTTGCACCTGTAGAATCATAAACACCATTACCATCAGTATCCCAAGAATATTGCATCAAGGTTCCAGTTGAAGCACTGGTAAAGGTTACCGGTTGCAAACTGAATATGGTATCTTGAAGCAACATCGCTGCATTTGGAACACCATAACTTGCAGGCTTAATTTCCCAACGGATTGAAAATCCAGCTGAGTCATATGGAACTGGAGGAGCTGTGGTTCCCAATTGGAAACGTACAAACAACCTACTTCCGCCTCTTATTCCATTCTGAAGAACTGTTGCTGGCAATTGATTTACATTTGAACCACCAATTTTTCTAAGGATTGGCGCTGAAGCCGAGGTGCCATTATGTATTACCAAGGAATCTGAAGGCAACATTTTTAAACGGTCTACCCATAAATAAATACTATCTGCACAAGGCTCTAACAAGAATCCAGGACAACCTGTAACCTGAGTACGGGTATAACTTAAACCCGGACCAGAAGCGGCAAACATGTACCCTTCTTTTTCTGAGCTGTTTGAAGAGCCGCTACCACTACAAATGTTTATACTGTTAATTACTTCAATGTAATCGCGTTTACAAATGGTATCAAAGCCTCGGGCATTCCATACCTGCAAACAAATAGTGAACTTACCCGGATCACCTCCAAAAAACAATGGATTTTGATCAGTTGCGCCTGCAAAGAAGTTGTTAAAATAAGGTGGTGTTGTACATAAATTACAAGGTGGATCGAAGGTCCAATACCACATGTTCGGGCCACCTGAGGTAATATCTACCATTGAAGCGTAATCGCCAATACCAATTTTTCTACGTGCTGCAAAGAAATTAGGTTTTGGAGTAGTGTTAGGAGTATCAACCCAAATGTACTTAACAATACTATCACGTAAACTATCTCTTTTTAATGAGTTAATTGCTAATAAACGAACAGGCCAAAAACCTCTTCTGTTGTAGGTGTAGCGAAACTTTTGACTGTATTTAGCTGTATCAATATATTGTTGTGAGGTCCACGCAACATTGCTTCTTGCATAACCCGGTAACAACGGATTTTCACCTGGTAAATCCCAGTAACTGCGTGTAGCATTGGTACTGGTTGAAACCAGATCATAAGGACTATTGATCCAAACTGTATCTGTTGGAACAGCGTTTACCGTAGGTTGACTAGGGAAAAAGTTTGCAATTGGTGGAAGTACAGGACCAGAAGCAGAAGGATTGGTCATTACCCAAGTTGCTTGCCAACCTGCATCTGTAACAGAACCATCACTACGAAACTGAATAAACATTCTTCCAGAAAGGGCAGTTACCGAAAAAGCAGTAACTACACCATTGTAACCAGGTCCAAAGCCAGAGGATCCTGCACCACCAGTGGTTGGGTGCAAAGGAATACCTGTTGCATTGGCTCCATCATAAATCTGCATGTAATCCCAAGCAGCTTCTGTTGAATAAGAAGTGAAATTCATCGTAACCGTACCTCCTGTTGGGGCTTGGAACAAAACTGTACAGTTTTCAGCGTTTAAATAAGCACCTGTAGGACCACCCGAATCATAAAATGACCCAGTAAGAGGGGAGGTAATTGTTGGTGCTGTTGAAGAGCACATGTTGTAAGGACTCTGTGCAGCCAACCCTAGCGGTAGGATCATAGCAAAGAATACAAACAACTTCATTTTAAGTAACATATTTATTTTCATAATTAAACTGATTTTCTATTAACAAAACAAAACTAACAGATATTCTAATATTTCCAAATTTCTAGGGGATTAAAAGGGGATTAGACACGAATGAAGAATCGTTTAAAGACAATAAAAAATTCAACAAATCTATCTTCTCTTGAGGTGTCAAATTGAGCCCACCATGATCAAAAGTTTTGCTTATCATTGGGTCAACTGTGGGCGAGTTTTTCGTTCCAGAATTATAAAATTCAATAACCTCCATTAAGGTCTTAAATCTTCCATCATGCATATAAGGCGCAGTGAAGCTTAAGTTTCTCAATGACGGCGTTTTAAATTTCCCAATATCCTCTGATTTTCCTGTAATTCTATACAATCCACTATCTGCCTGTACCTCATCCAAACCATTGTTGTGAAAGGCAAAATCGGTGAAGAAGGGTGAACTCAAGTTTCCATGACAATGAAAACAATCTCCCTTTTCAGTGGAGAAAATAATCATCCCATTAATTTCACTTTGGGTTCTTAGCCTTTGTCTGCGTTCTGCTTTGTCGTAATTAGAATTCCCAGAAATAAGGGTTCTTTCATATTGCGCAATGGCTTTGGCCAATTTAACAGAAGAAATACTGTCTGAACCAAATGCCTTTCTGAATAACCCAGGATATTCTGGATGATTTTGTAACCTCGCCACCACGTCGAACAAATTTTTATTCGACATTTCAATAGGATTCATGATGGGGCCAATAGCTTGTCTCTCCAAATCATTTGCGCCACCATCCCAAAAATATTTATGAGGTGTTAGGTTGTATTTATCTGTCCATGCCAAGTTAAATAATGGCATTCCTTGGCGATTACCCACTTGTCCAAAGGCACCTATACTAAACCTATTTGGGTCAGAAAAAGATGATGTATTCGCATGACAAGAAGCACAACTTTGAGTATTATTTGCAGATAAGATTGGGTCAAAGAACAGTTTCTTTCCTAATGCTACCCCAGCCACTGTTGTTGGATTATCTATAGGAACCGGAAAACTCGACCAACCTAAATTTGTTGGAATTTCAAACTGGTAAGGGGTTGGATCATACGCATATGCATCACCAACAACTGGGTCTTTTTTGCAAGAAAAAAACACCAACAGACCAACCAAACCAAAAGCAATCCTTCCACGCATAAACTTAAGGCGTTAAAGATTTTATGGTTAACATATCTTCCATGTTGGTAGCCAATTTTTTGGCCGCAGGATCTGTGTCGGTATGTATAGCGAGGCCGTCTGTAATAAAGCTAAAATTTGTGGGTTTCTTAAACATTTCAGCAATATTCATATCGATACTCATCTTAGCTTCTACAGATTTTACCTTGAATGATTTAAGGTCTAAAGTCACTTTAGGCAAATTGTTATCACCCCCAATGTCATAGGAGTATGTTTTTCCACCTGTCACATTTCCATTAATTCTGTAAAAAATATACCCTGTGCTCCATGTCCAAAACATGCTCCAAGAAGGATCTAAAGCTCCCTCCTGTAATCCACTGTGGTTGCGTTCTGGGTCTACACCCAACAAAACAGTCATTCCAACATAATTTCCGGCAGGAACATTGGTTATAGTGAAGGTTTTGGATGTAGCTTGTTTGGCATCAATCAAATGGTAATTCTTCAAATTTGTTTTATCTCCATTGGGGGAAATGAGCGTAACATTGGTAAAATAATACCTCAAATCATTGATGGTAAAAGTATCACCTGCTGCATTTACATAATTTTTAGAAGCAAATTCTAGGGCAGATCCATCAAAATAATGGGCAAGATCAATGGTAATTGTTCCCGTTTTAGGTACCACTAACCCCGAAAAATTAGTGATTGTATCCCAACCATTAACAGTTTTTTCTTGCGGAAATGTTGCTAGATCATCCTTACAGCCGTTTGAGGTAAGCAAGACAAAGCCGAATCCAATAAAAAACAAAATCTTTTTCATAATTCTTATTCAATACCTCGCAATATATAGAAAAGCTATATTTGCCATGCAAGTTACTGAATCATCCACCCAAACTCTGTTAAAATTTACTTAAATATATGCCCAGTTTTGATATCGTTAGTAAAACTGATTTACAACGTGTTGACAATGCCATAAACACTGCCAAAAAAGAACTTTTAAATCGTTATGATTTGAAAGATGAAATGTGTGCAATTGACCTCGACAAAAAATCTAAAATCTTGAAGTTGGAGGCCAAACAAGAAATGGCTATGCAAACCTTGATAGACATCGTTTTAGGGAAGTTTAGCAAGCAAGATTTAGATGTGCGCTTACTTGATTTAAGCTCAGAACCACGACCAAGCGGCAGGTTGGTTTTGCAGGACATTAAAATTAAAGAAGGAATTGATAAGGAAACTGCCAAAAAGATAGTGACACATATCAAGGGATTTAACAACAAACTTCAGGCTGCCATTCATGAAGACCAGGTGAGAGTAACTGGCAAGAAAATAGACGACTTACAAGACTTAATGGCAAACTTGCGGGCCCAAAACTTTGAAGTTCCCTTACAATTCGACAATTTTAGGAGTTAACCTACTCCCCTATTGTTACCATTTCTTTAGAAAACTGAGCATTCAATCGATCGGTAATTTCTTCTGCTAAAAGTCCTTCCTCAATTTGCCCTTCTTTGATATATGAGATGGCTCCTCTTTCCTCACTTACCACCAAACAAATGGCATCTGTTTGCTCTGTAATGCCAATGGCTGAAAGGTGACGAAGTCCGTATTTATTGATAATTTGAGGATTTTCACTAACAGGCAACACACAATTTGAAGCCTTAATTTTGCCATTTGAGATGATCACTGCTCCATCATGCAACGGACTATTTTTATTAAAAATGGCCAATAACAATCTCTTTGAAATGATGGAATCCATTGCCTCTCCGCTGCCAGCAATGAATTTCATTTCTGAGGTAATGGGAAACACAATAATAGCTCCCGCTTTTTGGGCAGCGAGTTCCCTACAGGCTTCTACAATCTCATCAAAAGGTGTATGAAATGTCTCTTGAATTTTCCATTTCCATGGAAAGATATTCCACCACTTTTTATTCTCTCCTAACAAAGAACTATTTCCTATAACCAATAAAAACTTTCGAATCTCTTGCTGAAATACCACAAGAACCGCCACAATCCCTACTTGAGTGAATTGCCCCAGCATACCAGTCATAAGGGGCATATCAAAGTACCTTACCACCAACCAAAACATGTAAATGGTAATAAGGCCAATTAAAATATTGAAGGCTAAACTTCCTTTGAGCAGCTTAAACAGTTGGAAACAAACCAACACCACCAATACCAAATCTATGATATTAATAGGTGTGATTTTATAATGTAATAACTCAAATTGGCTATCGAACATGTTACGATTTTACCCAATTTACCGCTAAAATCCAATTTAAATTTGACTTCAAGTCATACTCGGGAACAAGGATTGATAAAGGGCAATGCACTCTTTTGCTTCTTTTACATCGTGCACGCGCAATATTTTGGCACCTCGTTCTAAGGCTATCATATGCAAAGCGGTGGTTCCATTTAAAGCTGATTCAGAATTGGTTTGAATAACTTTTTGAATCATAGATTTTCTTGAAATACCCACTAAAACTGGTAGTTCAAACAATTTGAGGTGGTCTAAATTTCTGAGTAAGGTATAATTGCCTTGCAAAGTTTTTCCAAAACCAAATCCAGGATCGAGAATGATATCTTTAATTCCCAAAGACCTTAAATGGGCAATTTTTTCTGTGAAGTAATTACACACCTCCAATACAACATCGTCTGAGGAGGGCTTATGATGCATATTGTTTGCGTCTCCTTTTTTATGCATGAGCACATAGGGCAATTGCAACTGAGCAACAATTGGTAACAAATGCGCATCAAAATCTCCACCAGATACATCATTAATGATATGAACACCCATTTGGGCAGCAACTTTTGCAACGGATCCAAAATAGGTATCAATTGATAACAAGGCCTCCGGAAATCTCTGCTTGATGGCCTGAATAATAGGATCAACCCTACTTAACTCCTCTTCCTCCCCTATTAGTTCGGCACCGGGTCGGGTTGATTGTCCACCAATATCCAACATATGTGCACCTTCAGCAAGCATTTTCTCCACCTTGCGAAGCATCTCATCTATTTGGTTCACCCTACTTTCACCAAAAAAGCTATCAGGTGTGGCATTAAGTATACCCATCACCTTAGGCTGATCCAATGAAATCAGCCTTCCTCCACAATTTAGTGAAATTTTAGTTAATAATGCTTGCAATTGTGGCTCCTCCCTTATTTTTGCGTTCGAACAAAATAAAACAATTGCCTTGATTAATCAAACCGCCACACAATTCAAAAATGTAACAGAGGTTTGCAGAAGCATCTTCCGCAAGAAAAATCATGATTACGGACCAAGTTGGAGAATCATGCGTCCATCGAGTATTATCGACCAGATATTTATTAAGGCAACCAGAATCAGAACCATTGAAGAAAATGGAATGAGTAAGGTTAATGAAGGGGTTGAACCAGAGTGGATGGGTATAATCAATTACTGCATTATGGGCCTTATTCAACTCGACCCGAAAATGGAAGGCAAAGAATTGTCGGAAAATGAATTGATAGATGCATACGACTTTCATATGAATGCCACTTTGGAGTTGATGGAACAAAAGAACCACGACTATGGTGAAATTTGGAGAAGCATGTTGGTAAGCACATTCACAGATATGTTGTTGATGCGCGTGAACCGCATGCATCAAATATTAGAAAACAAGGGTATGACTCTTGCCAGTGAAGGAGTAGAAAGCAACCTGATGGATATGATTAATTATTCGGTATTTGCCTTAATTAGATTAGAAGAAAAAAAACAAGCATAAAATGATGAAATGGATTACACAAATCAGCCGTGTGTTGGTAGGCGTTTTATTTATTATCTCGGGCTTAATAAAAGCCAATGATACTTTAGGGTTCAGTTATAAATTGTTGGAATATTTTGAAATATTCCAAATGCAGTTTTTGGATCCGTTTGCTGTGGGCATGAGCATGCTTATTTGCATTTTTGAAATAGTAAGTGGTGTTGCTTTGTTATTGGGAGTTTACAACAAGTTAAACTCGTGGTTATTGTTATTGCTTATTATCTTTTTTACCTTGTTAACTGGCTACAGCGCCATAACACATAAGGTGACAGATTGCGGTTGTTTTGGTGATGCCATTAAGTTAAAACCATTTGAATCATTTATGAAAGATGTGGTTTTATTGGTGCTCATCCTGTTTATCTTTTTTGGGAATAATTACATCCAACCTTTATTCGACAAAGTGATTGTAAATATTGCGCTGTCTGTATCTATTTTGGTATCTATATTTTTTACACTTTATACCTTTATGTTTCTCCCGGTAAAAGATTTTTTACCTTATAAAATTGGCAACAACATTCAGGAACTTACCCTCTACCCTCCCGGTGCAGAGAGAGATGTGGTAGAGATGATTTTTATTTATGAAAAGGGCGGACAAACTTATGAGTTTGGTGTAAACAACTTACCTGCTGATATTGATTCCTATAATTTTGTTGATAGAAAAGACAAAATAATAAAAGAAGGCTTTAAACCACCTATTCATGATTTTAAAGTATTTAACAAAGAAGGTTTAGAGCTAACAGATTCTCTTTTTGCTGGACAAGGATATAAACTCCTTTTGGTTCAAACCAGGGTGGAAGATACAGATGACAAGGCCAGTTCCCAATTGGCAAAAATTGCGAAAGATTGGTTAGCTTCTGGAAACCAATTATGGCCTTTAACATCATCAAATCTAGAAAGCACTGAAGCCTATTCTAAAAAACTAAATATGCCATATGCTTATTATAACATGGACGCTATTCCATTAAAATCGATGGTTAGATCCAACCCAGGTGTGATGTTATTAAAAGGCAATGTGGTAATAAAAAAGTGGGGAGCATATAACTTACCTACTTACGAAACATTACAAAAATATATGTCGGGCAACCATGCCACAGAAAGCAAATAGCAAGGATCTGAACCAACGCATTTACTTAATAGGTATGCCAGGTTCAGGTAAAAGCACAGAGGGGGCAAGATTGGCCAAATCATTGGGTTGGAAATTTATTGACTTAGATAAAGCCATTGAAGAAGAAAGTGGGGAGAGTATTGCAATCATTTTTGAAACGCAGGGTGAAGCTGCATTCAGAAAATTGGAGCAAGATCAGCTGATTAAAACCTTCAGCTATACACATACCATTATTGCGTGTGGTGGAGGTACTGTTTGCTATGAAAACAATATAGAACGCATTCAACAACATGGTATTTCTATCTATCTAAAGGCAAATTCTGCATTTATATTAAGTAGATTACAAGGAAAATTAGCAGAAAGACCATTGTTCAAAGGGCTTGGAGAGATAGAATTAATTGAAAAAATTAAGGAAACACTTCAATTGAGGGAGCCATATTATTTGAAGGCTACTGCCACAGTTGAGTTACCATTTAAAACTAATAAATCCTTATATAACAAGGCTTCTAGCCTCATAGAAGGCTATTAAATGGCTCAATAAAAAGCATCCACTTGCAATATGTTGAAAAAGTGTGAAGTACTTTTTTTTCATTTTTTTTCTGAAAACCATTGTAAGTACTTGACAATTCAAATCTCTTTGTTAAGTTTGTTATGCAAAACCCTTAATTAATTTTATAACATGAACAAACAAGACTTAATCGATTCAATGGCAAAAGCTGCCGGCGTAACTAAAGTTCAGGCACAGGCTGCGTTAGATGCTTTCATGAGCTCAACTCAAACTGCATTGAAAAAAGGCGACAAAGTAATCCTAGTTGGATTCGGAACTTTCTCAGTAACTAAGCGTGCTGCACGTAAAGGCCGTAACCCACAAACAGGTAAAGAAATTAACATCCCTGCAAAGAAGGTAGTTAAATTCAAAGCTGGAGCAGGTCTTCAAGGTAAAATCAAGTAATTTTTTACTCTTGAAAATGAAAAAGCCCAAAGCATATGCCTTGGGCTTTTTTTATGTTTCGGCTCGAACCGAATAGCTATTGTAAATACACACTTACCTTACCCGACTTCATGGTAACACTTACGTGCTCTTGGGTGGTTGTTTGTAAGCTTAATCCAATGAAATCTGCTGAAACTGGGAAATTCTTATGGTTACGATCAACCAATACAGCCACTTGAATAGATCTTAATGGGTGTTGAAGAAAGGGATGCATTCCAAAAATCAATGTTCTACCCGTATTTAATACGTCGTCAAACATGATAACAGTTTTATCATTTAGCTTAATGCCATTAAAATTAACTTCGGCTCCGTTGAAAGAAGGCTTTCCTTTATCAATTTGAATTTCGAGCAATTGGATTTTGATCTTCGATATTTCTTCCAAAGCTACTTTAACAAACTTGGCAATCTCAATTCCTTGTCCGCTAATGGCAGCAAAAATCAAATCCTTCTTATCAAAATTCTTTTCATAAATTTGGAAGGCCATGCGCTTGAGGATTTTTTGCACCTGCTGATGATCCAAAATTTGTGTTTTCATATTTCGCTTAAGCTATTTCGGCGCAAAAAAGAGTATTTGCACCAATTTGAGCTGGCAATTTAACAGATTTCCCATCAAACTTCTTAGATTTGCATGAATCTAGACAGGAAAAAAAATTTGTTCATAAATTTTGTAAATGAAATAAAATGACTATTTTTGCCGTCCTAAATTTTGCGAAAAGATGAAAGAAGGTATCCACCCAAAAAACTATAGAAAAGTGGTTTTCAAGGACATGTCTAATGATTACATGTTTGTGTGTCACAGTACAGTTGAAACCAAAGAAACCATTAAGTATGAAGATGGTAATGAGTATCCATTATTTAAATTGGATATTTCTTACAAATCACATCCTTTCTTTACCGGCCAAACCATGTTTGTGGATACCGCAGGTCGTATTGACAAATTCAAAAGACGTTACGCTAAAAAAGCTGACTAATTTATACAAAAAGCCCCTGCCGAATGGTGGGGGCTTTTTTTTTATAGCCTACCCTTGTAATTTAGTGCGCTGAAAGCAAACCTATTTTCATGCATTATATTTTTTTCGACCCCGCAGTTACACGCACCAATCTGTTGCCATTTACCTTTACCAGACCAGTTGCAAACCTGCGTTGTGGCATCTTAACCCTTAATCAGAAATGGGAGCATTATCTGGGAAATGTCAGTTATGGCTATTTAACCCAAGATTATTTGCAACAAAAATTTCCACTCAATAGTGGTTCTCACAATATTTTAATCAATGGAAGCATCTGCCCCAACAAAGAATTGTTGGCAGAAATTCAGTTGCTCAATCAAAACAAACAGGCCTTGGTTCAGAACGGAAAACTCCTTGCCGTTTATTTAGACCAAGCTTTTGTTGACAGTTTTACAGAAGATATAAGCATGTACCAATGCAGAGAGAGTGAAGTACAAAACGTTATTTCTATTGACTTTTGCTATGATATCTTCTCCAAAAATGGGCTTTGCATTGAAGCCGATTTTGATTTGATTACAGCAGGTAGAATCTCACAAGCCATTCCAGAAGGAATTCAAACCGTTAACCCTGAAAGAATCTTTATAGAAGAAGGAGCCAAAGTATTGTTCTCTTCCTTAAATGCCTCTTCGGGTGCAATTTATATTGGTAAAAATGCCGAAATAATGGAAGGATGTAGGGTTCGCGGACCTTTTGCTTTATGCGAGGATGCTGGATTGAAAATGGATGCCAAAATTTATGGCCCTACCACTGTTGGTCCGCATTGCAAAGTAGGTGGAGAAGTGAACAACGCTGTTTTTTACGCCTATAGCAATAAAGGTCACGACGGTTTTGTAGGAAATGCCGTAATAGGTGAATGGGTAAACATGGGTGCAGATACCAATAACTCTAACCTCAAAAACACCTACGATGAAGTGAAGTTATGGAGCTACAGAACCGAAAGATTTGAGAAAACCGGACTCACCTTTTGCGGCCTAATGATGGCAGATCATGCCAAATGTGGCATCAATACTATGTTTAATACGGGCACGGTTGTGGGTGTAGGAGCCAATATTTTCGGTTCAGGTTTCCCTAGAAACTTTGTACCAAGTTTTAGCTGGGGAGGTGCGCAAGGTTTTGAAACCTTTGTGATTAATAAATTCTTTAAAACCGCTGAAGCTGTTTACAAGCGCCGCAATGTACCTTTTACCGATATAGACAAAGACATCTTAACCCACGTATATAACCAAAGTAAAAAATTTAGATTTTGGGAAGTGAATAGCTCAGAATCTACCAACTAATACCCTTGAAATCATGAGAAAGAAAATTATCGCTGGAAATTGGAAAATGAACAAAGACCTTGAAGAAGGAATGGGTCTGGTATCTGAAATTAGCAACATGTTAAGAGACGAATACCAAGGAAGTGCAGAAGTAGTTATCATTCCACCCTTCTTACATGTGAACGCAGTTAGCAAATTAATTGCCGATAACCCAAGACTTAAAAGTGGTGCACAAAATTGTAGCAACCACAAAAGCGGCGCATATACTGGTGAAATTAGTGCAGGCATGATTAAAAGCTGTGCTGCAACCTATGTTATCATTGGTCATAGCGAACGTCGCCAATACTTTGGTGAACATAACCAATGGTTGGCTCAAAAAATAGATGCAGTTTTAGAAGCAGGTTTAACCCCTATTTATTGCTGTGGTGAAACCTTAGAAGAGCGTGAATCAAATACCCACTTTGCAGTACTTGAAAAGCAAATTTCTGAAGGTTTATTCCATTTAAGCCCTGAACAGATGATGAAAACTGTAGTAGCGTATGAACCAGTTTGGGCAATTGGAACAGGAAAAACTGCCAGTACTGCTCAGGCACAAGAAATACATGCCTTTATTCGCGGATTAATTGCAGCTAAATACGATGCATCTACTGCATCTGAAATTACCATTCAATATGGTGGCAGTGTAAAAGCAGATAATGCAGCAGAACTCTTCTCAGCACCTGACATTGACGGTGCATTGGTTGGAGGTGCAGCATTACAAAGCAGGAGTTTTGTAGATATCGTAAAAGCCATGGCTTAAACCCATTCAATTTCATTGTGCATGTCACAATTGATTTGTATTTTGCCCGTTCATTCAGGATGAACCATCCTGAATGCGGCAAAATATGAAAAAAATAACCCTCCTTATTTCTTTGTTCCTTTGGATTGCTCAAACAGCAAATGCCCAAAGACCAAATAGTTTTTCTTTCGACCCAACAGTATTTATCAACGAGTTCGAAAGTTATATGTCTACTTCCTCTAAAAGAGAAGTAAAAGACATGGCAGAAGAATTTAGTGGGTATTATAACGCAGGAAAATTCACCAACCAGCAAAAGGTGCAAATGATCAAACTTTGCAACGAAATGCTGAATGCCACCTGTCAAATCAGTCCAGATTTTGAAGGCTACCTCAAAACCATTAATGCATTAGTAAGTAATAACTACCTCAATAAGTTTGATGGCTGGCACAAAACCCTTTCAGCCTCTTTAAAGGTTTCGAAGGAAGATTTTCAGAAATTCTTATTGGCCTCTAAAAACATTTTTGCCGAAAATAAAATGCTCACCCTTGGCGGATTTACTTGGGTTACCTCTACTCCAGATGCCGATTTGATCATTGAAAAAGAACCCCTTTTCTCCTTCAAAAATTTGAACCTTATTTGTTATACACCCGGCGATACTTTTGAATTATATAATACCTCTGGAAAATTTTATCCTAGTAAAAACTTATGGATAGGAAAAGGAGGAAAAATAGATTGGACAAGGGTTGGATTGGATTCAAACAAAGTCTATGCCCTCATAAAAAATTACAGAATTAATCTAAATGATGGCGAATTGGTAGCAGATTCAAGTAGTTTTTTCAACTATGATATTTCTGCCAAACCTATGATGGGTAAGGTTACTGACAGGCCAATGGGAAAATCTCAGGGCGACAGAAGTATATATCCACAATTTGAAGGGTACTTTTCTGCCTTTACTGGCGCTAGTTATGGAAAGGCGAAATTTAAAGGGGGCTTTGGTATGCGTGGGGCATTGGTTATTGGCAAAGGTAATAGTACCCAAAAAGCAGAACTTTGGTTCACCTTTAAAAACAAACCTTTTATGCGCGTGCAATCACCTGAGTTTTTTGTACGTGAAGATCGCATCTCTGTTGAAAAAGCAGAAGTAACCATTTTCTTAGATAAAGACTCTATTTATCACCCTCAATTGGCCTTCAATTATTTAATAGACAAAGACAAAGTTTCTTTATACCGCGACAACAAAATGGGTATATCCTCTGCCCCTTTTATGGACAATTATCATAACATTGAATTTTACGTAGACGAAATAAAATGGGATTTAAATAGTCCGAAAATTGAACTCGATAATATTGCCGGAGATGTTCCTGCTAGGTTCGAATCTAACAATTACTTTAGAGATATTATTTACGAAAAAATTGGTGGTGTACTCTCTTATAATCCTTTGCAAAGAATCAAGAAATATTGCGAAGACAACAAAACCAATAGCTTTCATATTGAATCATATGCTGCTACTTTTCGCAGCAATATAAGCGATATCAGAATTCAAATGATTGACCTAAACGACAAAGGTTTTATCAATTTTGATGCGGCAAAAAATACGGTATATGTAAAACGTAAATTGATAGATTATGTAAATGCACATAATGGCAGAACAGATTATGATGCCATTTCTTTTAATTCCATCATTAGCTCTATTCCTAATGCACACATCAGTTTAATAAATAACGACCTAGTAGTTCAAGGAGTTCCTAAGTTTTATTTCAGTGATTCGCAGAATGTATATATCATACCAAAAGACCAGATAATTACCATGAAGAAAAATAGGACCATGGATTTTAGCGGTAAACTTAGAGCAGGGATGGCTGATTTTTATGGAAACAATTTTGCGTTCGATTATAACGGATTTAAGATTAGGCTTAACAATGTTGACTCGCTCAAATTCCTATACCCAGATGATTCATTGGGCATGATGATGCATGTGAAAAGTGTAATTCAAAATATTTATGGAACACTTGAAATTGATTATCCATATAACAAATCTGGACGAAAACGATACCCAAAATATCCCGTATTTACTTCTGATGTAGGTTCAAAAGTATATTATGATTACCCAACCACTATGAAGGGATCATATGATAGAAACCGCTTTTATTTTGATGTAAATCCATTCACATTAGATAGTTTAGCCGATCTGAACCTATACACCTTGGCACTAGGAGGAACCTTTATTTCAGGAGGCATTTTGCCAGACATGCCACAAGAAATTTATTTACAACCAGATAAATCATTAGGCTTTTTTATTCCAAAAGACGACAATACAAAATATGTATTGTATGGTGGAAAAGGAAATGCCAAAATGGATTTACGCTTAAGTAATGATGGATTGATAGGTGATGGTACTTTGAATTATTTGGCCTCACGTTCCTCTTCACACCGATTTGAGTTTATGCTCGACTCTATGAATTCGAGCAGTTATATGTTTGAAAACGACCGTACCTCTTTGTTTCCTACAGTAATTAAATCGCCCAATGTATTTAACCATTGGATACCCTACCAAGACACCATGTTTATTACCAACAAAGGTGAACCTATGAAAATTGCGTATGATGGTGCTAAACTTTATGGAACCATTATTCTTACACCAAAAGCAATGAAAGCCAGAGGTAATATGGATATAGAAGGTGGCAAACTAGAGGCAAATATTTTTGAATTAAAGCCAGTAGAAATCCTATCAGATGATGCCATCTTTAGACAAGTTGACCCAAGAGATACCAGCAAAATTGCTTTTGAAACGGGGAAAGTAAAAGCATATGTGAATCTGGAACAGAAGTATGCAGAATTTACTTACAAGAATTTCCCTGGGATAAACAATACTTTTATACTCAACAATTACGCAGGGTCATTTGAAAAGTTAAGATGGAACATGATTCCTAAAACATTGGAGTTTACTGGTCCTGTTAAACCAGATGACTTCAAAAGTGCCAGTTATTTAAAGAGCAACAAACCTTCGCAAGATAGCCTACAATATGGTGCTGGATATGTGCACCTTAACCTTGGCGATTATGTAATGCAAGTAGGTAAAATACCCTATATCAATATTGCAGATAGTAGGGTATTCCCAGATAGTGGAAAAGCTACCATTAGGCAAAATGCCGAAATGGATATGATGACAAATGCCAAGATAAAAGCAGATACATTAAACAAGTACCACGATATTGAAAAAGTTACCATAAAAATTAATGGTCGAACCGATTGCAATGGCGCAGGCACTTACACTTACTTCGATAGAAACAAAAAGCCGCAGAAATTTTATTTGGATCAGATATATGTAGTGGAGAAAAAGTTCTTAGAGGGTAAAACACTTATTCCTGATTCAATCAACTTTATGGTTGGACCAAAAATTGGATTTAGGGGAAATACCATTTTGCATTCATTTAACAAAAACCTTGAATACAATGGTTTCTTCAAACCCATGCATACCCAATTTATTCCTAAATCAGATTGGTTCAGATCGGCTGCTACCATCAATCCAGATTCAGTATACATACAGTTACAACCACCTTTAACCAATTTAAACAGAAAGGTGTTAACCAATGGTTTTTTTGTAAGTAACGACTCCTCACACGTATACTCTGCACTCTTCACTTCTAAAAGAAATACAAGTGATCAAGAGTTGTTGAAGTGTGAAGGAACCTTTACATATAATGAGAAATTTGATGAGTTCAGACTTGGTCCACACGACAAAATATTTGGGGAGGAGAAGCGTGGTAATTTTATTGCCATGAGTGAAAAGAAAAAAATAATTTATGGTGAAGGAAAGTTCAATTTTGGTATTGCCACCCAAGGCTTTTCTGTTAACAGTGCGGGATATGCTACATTAAATTTAGCAGATACCACTTTTGGTATGCGTGCCACCATGTTAATTGACATGATACTTCCTAGAGAAGCTATTAAATTAATGGTAGATTCTTTGGTAGAACAATCCTCGTCAGCTTCTGCAGATTATTTTGATAAACGCGTGGTGAATATTGCCATTCCTGAATTGGTAGAAGACAAAATTTACAAAAGAATGAGCGCCAATATGGAGGACGAACTCACCACCAAAAATATGGAGGATCTTCTCAAAACCTTCTTCTTCACCGATGTTAGTTTTGCTTGGAATACCCCAACGCGTAGCTTCAGCAGCTTTGGGGAATTAGGTTTACGTAGCATTGAAAAGAACCTGATTGAAAGAAAAATTAAAGGTAAAATTGAAATCACCAAAAGACGTGGAGGTGATGATTTAGTTATATACCTCCAACAGCCACAGGGCTCATGGTATTACTTTAAATACCAAAAAGGCGTATTAGCTGTCATTAGTTCTGATATACTCTTTAACGAAGTGATAAAGGCAAACGTTGACAAAATTTCAAAAGAGAAACCAGATTATAAAATTAGACAAGCGAACATTTCTGATCGCAATAAATTTGTTAAGGCACAAAAGAAATAAGTATGGAGATTCAACAATTGGCCCTGGGGGCTGTAGTGGCATATGTATTGGGTTCAATCCCATCGGCCGTTTGGGTAGGAAAAGCCATGTTTGATGTAGACGTGAGAGAACATGGTTCAGGAAATGCGGGTGCCACAAACACCTTTAGGGTATTAGGTAAAAAAGCAGGTTTTTTGGTTCTTTTCCTCGATTTCTTGAAAGGATTAGCCGCAAGTAGCCTCTTATTATTGCAAGACCAATTAATAAGCGGGACACCTGAGTTTAGGCAATACCAATTGATATTAGGTTTAGTGGCAGTTATTGGTCACGTGTTTCCTGTATTTGCTGGATTTAGGGGCGGAAAAGGCATTGCCACCTTGTTGGGAGCAACTGTAGGTGTGAGCTGGCCTGTTTCTTTGTTATGCGCCATTGCCTTTGTATTAATAGTTTGGATGAGCAAATACATTTCATTGGGCTCTATGTTAGCCACCTCCTTAAGTCCCGTTTTTGTGCGATTGATTTATGGCGCTGATGAGACTTTTTTCATGTATTTTTGCATCGGTATGGCTTTGATGGTTATTTATACCCATCGGGCCAATATTGGTAGATTAAGAAGTGGAACTGAGAGTAAGTTCTCCTTCTCCAAAAAACCAGATATCGTTAAGAATTGAGAAAAATGTTGAAAGAAGTAACCAAAACAGAAGAAGAAGTAGATGTCCTTGACGAGGTAGCAGAGTCGTTTCAGGTAATTTTGTACAACGATGATGTTAACACCTTTGATTGGGTAATTGAATGTTTGGTAGAAATTTGTGAGCACGAAACCTTGCAAGCTGAACAATGTGCCTTATTGGTACATTTTAAAGGTAAGGCTGTAGTGAAAAGTGGCGGACTAGAAGAGATGCAAGCTATTTGCCAAGCTCTTTGTGATAGGTCCTTGTCTGCAGTTGTTGAATAATAAAATTAGAAATCATGTTAAACAAAGTTGTTGCCAATGCAAAAGAAGCCATTCAAGATATTGAGGATGGTGCCGTATTAATGTTAGGTGGATTTGGACTTTGCGGAATACCTGAAAATTGTATTTCGGCGCTGGTAGAAAAAGGAACAAAAGAACTCACTTGCATCTCTAACAATGCGGGTGTAGATGATTTTGGTATTGGACTTATGTTGCAAACCAAGCAAGTAAAGAAAATGATTTCATCCTACGTAGGAGAAAATGCAGAATTTGAACGCCAATTGTTAAGTGGCGAATTAGAAGTTGAATTGATACCACAAGGAACCCTTGCTACAAGATGCATGGCGGCAGGA
>CAILJQ010000269.1 GCA_903834625.1 uncultured Bacteroidota bacterium | reverse complement strand
TAGCCCTAAAGGAAGAACTGCTAACAAAGGCTAAAGGTAGATTAGAACAATATAAAGAGGTGTTTGATAAGATTCAATTGACTACCCAAATAAAAGAACTCAAACCCTGGTTAAAGGAGGAAAAGCAAAAGCAAGAAATTCCCCTTAGAGAAAAATTCCGTCATTTTGAGTGTTTAGGATACCATATTTTTGTAGGCAAAAACGCAGTAAACAATGATTTACTCACCCTCAAATTTGCCCATAAAGAAGATGTGTGGCTTCATGCCAAAGGGGTAAGTGGTTCTCATGTGGTAATTAAACACCATCCCCACCAGGCCATTCCATTACCTGTTATACAATATGCAGCAGCTATAGCAGCGCATTATTCCTCTGCAGCAGGCGCTAGTTATGTGCCTGTTATTTACACGCCCAAAAAGTATGTGCGCAAACCTAAGGGCGCTCATGCCGGACAGGTGGCTGTGGAACGCGAAGAAATCATTATGGCCGAACCTAGTTTGACCTTTAAATGATACAATCTGTTAAATATTCCGCAAAGTATACCCTAAACCTCCTATTTTTGCCCTCCCTTTTTTGATTCAAAATCAAAGGGTTTCACCTAAATTTAATGCTCTTATGAAAATATTACTCCAATACCTAGGTCGTTATAAAAAACTAGTGGTTCTAGCCCTGGTTCTGGCTTCTGTGAACCAAATGTTCTCTATGCTCGATCCATTTATTTATGGTAAATTGGTAGATAGGTATGCCACACACCCCCATGATCATACCCAAAGTGATTTCATTCAAGGCGCTGGATTGCTCATCCTTGCAGCCATAGGTGTGGCAATGGTGAGTAGAATAGCCAAAGCCTTTCAAGATTATACCCTTAACCTTATCATTCAAAAATTTGGCGCAGCTGTATATACAGATGGCTTAAAGCATGCCCTACAACTTCCTTTTCAAGAGTTTGAAGACCAAAGAAGTGGTGAGCTGTTAAATGTCCTCCAAAAGGTTCGAACCGATTCAGAAAAATTCATTATCAATTTCATCAATATCTTTTTTACCTCATTGGTGGGTATCATTTTTGTGATTATTTATGCTGTTCAGGTTCAGCCTTGGTTAATACTTATTTATTTTGGTACCAGCTTTATTTTGGCAGCCCTTACCAGTGTTTTGTCTAAAAAAGTTAAGAAGGTACAACAACGCATAGTACAACAAACTAAGGTGTTGGCAGGCTCTACCACAGAATCATTACGAAACATTGAGTTGATTAAAAGTTTAGGCCTTACCCAACAAGAAATGAAACGCCTTAACCTATCAACCCAAAAAATTCTAAGGTTAGAATTAGAAAAGGTAAAAGACATCAGAAGTATTAGTTTCTTGCAAGGAACAATTGTAAACCTATTGCGTCAGAGCATCTTGTTTATGCTCATGTACATGATATTTAAGGACCAAATGTCACTTGGTCAACTTATGACCTTGCAGTTTTATTCCTTCTTTATTTTTGGACCCATGCAAGAAATGGGTAATGTAATTCTTAGTTACAGAGAGGCTGAAGCATCACTTCAAAACTTTAAGAATATTATGGAGAAGGATGTTGAAACCAAACCAGAAAACCCAACTCGTATCAATAGAATTGAACATTTACGATTTGATGTAGTGAGCTTTCAACATAAAACTGCCCGCCACAATGCCCTTACCAAAGTAAGCTTTGAGGTTCAAAAAGGTGAAACGGTTGCATTTGTTGGTCCATCTGGTTCAGGTAAAACCACTTTGGTAAAGCTCTTAGTTGGCTTGTATACGCCGCAAGAAGGACAGGTGAAATATAACCATATTTCGTCAACAGAAATTGACATTGATGAACTACGTAACCAAATTGGATTTGTGACACAAGACACCCAATTGTTCTCTGGTACCATCAAAGAAAATATGCTCTTCGTAAATCCAAGAGCCACTGATGAAGAAATTTTGCAGGCCTTACACCAAGCTTCTTGCGAGAATTTGTTGGCTAGAAGTGAAAACGGTATAGATTCAGTAATAGGAGAGGGTGGAATTAAAATTTCTGGGGGAGAAAAACAGCGATTATCCATTGCCCGCGCCCTATTAAGAAACCCTCAATTGCTTATTTTTGATGAGGCTACCTCTGCCCTCGATTCATTAACTGAGGAGGAAATTAGCAATACCATCAAAAAAATCAGTTTAGGCAAATCTCATCTAACAGTAATGATTGCACATAGACTATCAACCATCATGCATGCCGATAAAATATTTGTACTCGAAAAAGGGGAAATGGTTGAAACAGGAAGACACGAAGAATTGCTGGAAGCCAAAGGTTTATACTATGCCATGTGGCGCCAACAAATAGGAGAGAGGTAAATTCTTAAGCGCCACAAGTATTGGCTTCTTTGTAAATTTTCTTTACCAATCCTTGTAATACATTTCCTGGTCCGCACTCAATAAAATCTGTGCCCCCATCTGCTACCATGGCCTGCACACTTTGTGTCCACTTAACCGGTGCCGTTAACTGTGCAACCAAATTGTGTTTAATTTGTTGCACGTCTGTTACACCTTGAGCTACATAGTTTTGGTACACGGCACAAATAGGCGTGTTAAAGGGAGTTTGCTGTATGGCTGCTTCTAATTCTACTCTTGCTGGTTCCATTAATGGCGAGTGAAATGCACCTGAAACTTGCAATACCAAAGCTCTCTTAGCTCCTGCAGCTTTTAACAATTCACATGCTTTTTGAATTCCTTCAATGCTGCCAGAAATAACCAATTGTCCCGGACAGTTATAATTAGCTGGAACAACAATTTCATCTGTTATACCTGCACAAACTTCTTCTACTTTGGCATCGTCTAGCCCTAATACTGCAGCCATAGTTGAAGCCTGCATTTCGCAAGCTTTTTGCATAGCCATTGCACGTGCATAAACCAATTTTAATCCATCTTCAAATGAAATTGCCCCTGCAGCAACTAAGGCAGAAAATTCACCTAAGCTATGTCCAGCAACCATATCTGGTTTAAAACTTTCTAAGGTTAATGCTTTTATTACAGAATGTAAAAACACAGCAGGTTGGGTAACTCTTGTCTGACGTAAATCTTCGTCGCTGCCACTAAACATGATATCTGTTATGCGAAAACCCAATATTTCATTGGCTTTTTCAAATAGGTCTTTGGCTTTTTCATTGCTTTCATAAAGGTCCTTACCCATGCCTACAAATTGTGCGCCCTGACCAGGAAATACGTATGCTGTACTCATATTTTTTAGTGCTTATTTTTTTTCAATGATAATTATTTCTTGTATAAATTCACCCAAGCATGCTCATAAACCACTCGGTGAACCAAAGTTAAATTTTCTTTTTGTTTCAACTCTTGGAAGGCCTCTTCATATTCATTGGCAGTTTCTATATAATAAACTAAGCCATCATCTGTTAAATTTCCTTTTATTTGGTTCATCCTTGTTTCAACCATTCCGCTGTAGGGTTGGGTCATATTCATCAACATTAAAAATGGAGCATAGGTGTTTTCTTGAATGCCATTTTGTTGGATGTACTTAACCATGTCTACTTCTGCTTTTAATAAATGGATATAACTTAAATCAACATCTGAAAATCCTTTTTTGTATTTGCTGATATAATAATTGTTGCAACCAAACAGAAAGATACTTATGGGTATAATCCACACATGTTTAGGGAATTGAATCCTGCTAATG
>CAILJQ010000268.1 GCA_903834625.1 uncultured Bacteroidota bacterium | reverse complement strand
GAACGCAGCAAAATTATGTTGCGTATAGCAAATTTGATTGAGAAAAATTTAGATGCTCTGGCTTTGGCCGAGAGTATAGATCAAGGCAAGCCATTGTGGTTGGCTAAAAATGGAGAGATTCCGAGGGCACAAGCCAATATTCATTTTTTTGCAACAGCTATTGAGCATTATGCTTCAGAGGCACATCCTATGGGAAACCATGCCATAAATTATACCCTGCGCACTCCTATTGGGGTAGTTGGTTGTATTAGTCCGTGGAACTTGCCTTTGTATTTATTTACCTGGAAAATTGCGCCTGCTATGGCGGCTGGTAATTGTGTGGTAGCTAAACCTTCAGAGGTTACACCTATGACGGCTTATTTGTTTAGCCAAATTTGCATAGAAGCGGGTTTGCCTGCAGGGGTGTTAAATATTGTGCACGGACTTGGTCCAAAAGTAGGTGCGGCTATGGTTGGACATGAAAAGATAACTGCTATTTCTTTCACTGGGGGTACACGTACCGGTGCAGAGATTGCCCGCGTGGCGGCTCCTATGTTCAAGAAATTGTCATTGGAATTAGGTGGTAAAAACCCTTCTATCATTTTTGCTGATTGCGATTTTGAAAAGACGGTGAAAGAAAGTGTGCGTGCCAGTTTCACCAACCAAGGCGAGATTTGTTTGTGCGGCTCTAGACTTTATATTGAACGTTCTATTTACGAGAAATTCAAAGCAGCTTTTGTGGCGCAAGTAAGTGCATTAAAAGTGGGCGATCCTTTGTTGGCCGAGACCAAAGTAGGTGCCATTGCCAGCAAAATGCATTTTGAGAAAGTACTTAGTTATATTGATTTGGCCAAAGAAGAAGGCGGCACCATCTTATGCGGTGGCAGCGCATACCAGCCAGAAGGTCGTTGTGCAAATGGTTACTTTATTTTGCCTACCGTAATAGAAGGTTTGGGTCATACCTGCCGAACCAACCAAGAAGAAATATTTGGTCCGGTTGTAACCATTCAGCCATTTGATACGGAATCGGAAGTATTGGAGATGGCAAATAGTACTACCTATGGTTTGGCTTGCACGGTATGGACAGAAAACCTCACCAAAGCGCACCGCGTGGCAGCTGCAGTAAAGAGTGGCATTGTATGGATCAATTGCTGGTTGTTAAGAGACTTGCGTACGCCTTTTGGGGGCATGAAACAAAGTGGGGTTGGGAGAGAAGGTGGTTGGGAAGCTTTGCGCTTTTTTACCGAACCTAAAAATGTGTGCGTAAAAATTTCTTAAGTACTTATTTCCACCAAGGAAAAAACTCTTTTTTCCACGCTTCCTCAAACTCTGGTGTATCTGGAAAACTTTTGTTGGCTTGGTAGTAACCCATCCACCCGTTAGGGAGGTAAGTGGTATTGAGCACAAACTCCCCATCACCAATGTCTAAATCACCTGCCTCTGGAATTTTGTAATCGCCAAAATTGCAGACCAAACTTTCCTTACGAAGGATGTTGTTCCAAGTTCCTTTAAACTGGTTATTGCAAAATTTCTCCGATTGAAAGCCAATGGTATTGTACCTAAACTTGCCTCTGTCATCCAACAAAAAATAACTTTTGATATTGCCTTGAATGGTAATTTCTGTGCTGTCTGTTTTTTCTTTTAAATTCAATTCTGCTTGCACATATCCCTTTTCAAACAAGGGAAGTTCGCAGTAGGTGAAAATTTTGGCATCTTTAATAACTAACTTGCCTTTAAAGGTATGCACGGTATCTCGCCACAAAGTTTTTACCACCATTAAATACTCTAAAGGGTTGTTGGGGTTTTTGCTCATGCGCAAAATCTTAAAGCGAATGCGCTCGTATTTTGGTCCACAAAAACCCAAAACCTCCATTTTACGGATAAGCGTTTTGTTTTCTCGGTCTTCGTAGGTAAAAATACTGTCGTGGGTATACAATACGCCCAAGTTATGTTTCTTTATTTCCTCTGTATAATTTTTGGTAGGGTTGGGTTGGGCCGAGAGCTTGGGTAAGGAAAAACAAACAAGGGCAACAAATACGGCAATCAATTTTGGGTTCATGGCTTCTAAAAGTGTGGCAAAACTATTGGGAAAAATTTCTCTTGCACATTATTTTTTCTCGACAGCAAGATTCTGGTGGTAAATGGAATAATGAACTTACCTGTGGTTGATAGATGGGGCTTCAATTTTTTTTCTATATTCGTCGCACATATTTAAGATTATGGATCAAGATCAAAACCAACACCAGTTACAGATAGAATTAAGCGAAGAGATGGCAGAAGGCATTTACTCTAACCTAGCTATTATTACCCACTCTAATAGCGAGTTTGTGATAGATTTTGTGCGCGTAATGCCAGGTGTTCCCAAGGCAAAAGTAAAATCGCGTATTGTGCTCACGCCAGATCATGCTAAGCGTTTGTTATTGGCTTTAAATGATAATATCAGCAAGTTTGAAGACATGAATGGTAATATTGCCATCAATGATTCTACGCCTCCTTTTCCTATGAACTTTGGCGGTCCTACAGGGCAGGCTTAATTTCTTATTGACTTAGAAATTCGATTTAAAAATTCTTACGGCAATGCTCAACAGCACAATGCCAAAGAATTTTCTTACCAAGGTAAGTCCAGAATCACCCAATTTCTTTTCTATCCAACTGCTGGAACGCAATACGATATAAACAAAAAGTAGGTTCAGCAAAATGCCTAAAAAGATATTGGGAATGCTGTAAACAGCGCGCATACTTATAATGGTAGTAAGCGTTCCTGAACCGGCTATAATAGGAAAAGCAATAGGTATTACACTGCCTGTTTTGGCATTGGGATCGTTCTTTAACAACTCAATACCCAAAATCATTTCTAGGCCAATGATGAAAATGACAATAGATCCCGCTATGGCAAAAGAGTTAATATCTACGCCAAACAAGCCCAGAAATTGCTCTCCAATAAAAAGGAAAACAATCATCAAAGCACCTGCTGCTAAGGTAGCTCCGCCGCTATCGAGGTGATTTTGCCTGTTTTTAATGCTAATGATAATGGGCAAGGAGCCTATGATATCAATAATGGCAAATAGGGTAAGGCTTATGGTGGTGATATCTTGAAGTGAAAACATTGGGCAAAGATAGCTTTGTACTCTGTTAAAATATTAATATTTTGCAACCGTGAGATTTTTCAAAACCTTCTTCGTTAACATCCTTGTGATTGGCATACTCATGTACCTTTTGGTATGGGTGGCTGCACAAATATTGAGCGTGTATACCCGTCACGGACAATCCTTAACCATGCCCAACTTAAAAGGCTTAAAAATGGAAGAGGCAGAATCTATCCTGCGCCAAAAGGGTTTGCGTTATACCATTACCGATACTGTGTTTGTAGACAAACTACCTAAACTGGCAGTTGCAGAGCAAAATCCTGAACCCAATTCAAAGGTAAAAGAAGGAAGAATTGTGTACTTAAGTATTAACTCAGATGCGAGTGCTACCGTGCTTATGCCCAATTTAATCAATAGCTCATTGCGTTATGCAGAAACCGTTTTGGGTGGCATGGGTTTGGTGTTGGGGAATGTAACGTACCGACCAGATATTGCGCAAAATGCGGTTCTAGACCAATTATGGCATGGACAAAGTTTACAACCGGGAGCCAAATTGCCTAAGGGCGCTTCTATTGATTTGGTTGTTGGTGATGGCAGTGGTGGGGCATTGGTGCCATTGCCTAATTTAAATGGCTTGAGTTTACAAGATGCAACAAACGTATTGCAATCGTCGTTGTTGCAACTGGGAACTGTAGTGTATGAAGGTCAAGTAAAAGACAGTACCCGTGCCGTTGTGCGTCGTCAGAACCCTCCTTTTGAAGAGGGTGCTACTTTGCGCGGTGGTGAATTTGTCGACTTATTTCTATCCATGCCCTAATGAAAAAATTATTTTACCTGCTGTTATCGGCACTTCTTTTTCCTTTTTATACCGCTTTGGCGCAAGAGGTAGTAACGCCAATCGGTTTGAACCGAAGCCTACAAAGCAGCGTGGAAGTAAAG
>CAILJQ010000267.1 GCA_903834625.1 uncultured Bacteroidota bacterium | reverse complement strand
CATTTCCAAAACCCAATTCTGCAGGTGTGAAGCAAATGCCAAAGCTCTGGTTCCAAAATTGATCGTTATTTAAACTTAAAACTTGAGCCATTCCATCTCCCATATCACCTGTAGTGAATCCAAAATTGCTCTGAGCATTTAATACAATGAATTTGTTTAATCTTAGGTTCAGCCCAAAACCAAGTGGCATTATAGCCTCATGTTGAAACCTAGTGTTTGCATTTTTGATGGAAACATTACGGTAACCAAGTCCTGCTAACACATATGGCGTAAAGGCACTGTTTTCAAAACCTGGTATTTTGTAGCGCAATTCAGATGAAACCAAATTGTAATAGGTAAAGAAAAATTGTGTTTTGCTGGGATTGAAATAACCCCATTCTCCATGTTGCATTTGAAACGATACATCCAATTGATTGTTCAAATACCTTGTGGCAGAAAGGCCCATGAAGCCAGGTCGATTTTCTTGAATTTGTATGCCTTCTGCATTGTAAAATTGGGTTGGCGTTACATGCATATCAAAAAAGCCATTGCCCATTTCGCCGCGGTATTCGCTAATACCAGCGTGAAGGCCAATTAACCATGGGGTAGACGGGGTTTGACTTTTAGAAACTGTGGGTAGTAGAAGGAATAGGCCGGAGCTTAAAATTGCAATGAACTTTTTCATACCGGTAATATTTTAGATGATAAACGGAAGGATTGTTCACTCCCGTATGTTACATCAAAGATAAAATCGGTGAACTTGCAAAAAAATCTCACAAGTCATTGCGTTTTTAGAAATTATTTTTTAGGTTTATAAATCTTGAGAATCGGTTTATTCAAATACACAATAAAAACCATACAAAACCATTGAAGCACCAATGGTAGTTGGGCCATACAGAACCACATTGTACAAAGGGTTTTCTGTTGACATAATCATGGTGCCAATACAACCTGAAAGCAAAACCAATGCGCCCCAACCTGTAATAGTGAAGCCTTTTTTTGTGCGGTTGTCAACCTTTTCTTCACTCACGTTTTCTGCTTGGAAATTCTGTGTATCTGTGTTTTCCATATAAATTATATTTAATTTAAAGTTACTCCTTTTCTTTAAAAAACCAAATTGATGAATTATTCCGATATTGCATGTGCATTCTAACACATCTTTAACATTATGGTTTTACTCATTTTTGGTATCATAGTATTTGTTGCAGGTACTTTTGCTGTTCGGTTTGAACCGATAAGGAAATTAGCAACTGGAATTAAATTTACAGGAATATTATTGGTTTTACTCGGACTGGCATCGAGTTGTTTTAAGCAGATAGACCCAGGTTTTGTGGGTGTGAAAGTACTTTTTGGAAAAGTACAGCCCGATGTATTAGAAAGTGGTTTGCATGTAATAAACCCTTTGCTTGATATCAAAGTAATGGATATCAAAACTCAAAATTATACCATGAGCGGTATTCATGATGAAGGCGATAAAGCCGGAGATGATGCTATTAGAATTTTAACGGCTGATGGCTTGGAGGTAACCATTGACTTAACCGTTTTATTTAAAGTAGTGCCAGTTGATGCACCCAAAATATTGAATGAAACAGGGTTAGATTATAATGTAAAAATTATTCGTCCCATTACGCGCACAGCCATTCGCGACAATGCAGTGTATTATGAAGCAGTAGCTTTATACAGTACCAAAAGAGATGAGTTCCAAAATAGAATCTTCAACAAAATAGAAAAGAGCTTTAGAGATAGAGGGATTATTTTAGAGCAAATGTTAATTAGAAACATCACCTTACCTGCTTCTGTAAAGGCAAGTATAGAATCTAAAATAAATGCAGAACAAGATGCGCAAAAAATGCAGTTTGTATTGCAAAAAGAAAAACAAGAAGCAGAACGCAAAAGGGTAGAGGCCCAAGGTATTGCAGATTACCAACGTATCATTAGTTCTGGATTAACAGATAAGCAATTGCAATACGAGACCATCAAAGCCAATTTAGAATTGGCCAAATCAAACAATGCCAAAATCATTTTAATGGGTAAAGGAAATACACCTATTATTTTAGATGGGAAGTAGTATCCATTTTAATTTTTCCAGATTTTAGGCCGGCGTTTAATTGGTTTATCATATCGCCTGCTGGTGCAAAACCTAATTCTTTGGATGCATTTAAGTCTGTAAAAGCTTCTTTTATCCTACCCAAATCTGCATAGGCTAATCCTCGGTTATACAGTGTTTCTTTTTGTTTGGGATTTACTTTTATGGCCCTGTCAAGATATGGAATGGCAATATTTGCTTGTCTTTTGGTGAGGTAGACCTGACCAATATTGTTTAAGGATGCAGATTCATTCGAGTCTATACTTAGGCATTTTTCAAAGTCCTTAATAGCACCATCGTAATCTTGGAGGTCGGCTTTAAATTCACCTCTGTTTAAATAGGCATCTAAATAGTTGGGGTTAATTTCAATAACCTTATTCAAATCCTGAATGGCTTTGGTATAATCACCTTTTTCAACCAAAGCCAAGGCCCTTTGGTTGTAGCCAATTTCATAATGTGGGTGCTTTTTAAGTACATCGTTGTATACGGTAATACTGTTTTCCCAAACCTTTACATATTCAATGGTTAATCCAGAAAAAACCAATAGAATGATAGAACCTGCTATCATTATTTTATTCCTTGTACTGGCAGTGACTTGTTGTTTTTTCTCGTAAATGTTCATGAAAAACTGAGCCACCACAAAAAACAAACCTGTATAAGATAAATAACTATACCTATTCCCCATTCCAAAGTCTCCAGCTGGAAGAATTCGCAAAACAATAGATATGGCTATGATAAAAAATCCTAATCCAAATAGTAAGTCTTTTCTGAATGTTCCCGCTTTGTATATGCCAAAAGCGATGATGGGCAATATGCCTAAACCTATATAATAATTTATTGGAAATAAACTCCCAGGCTTTGGATAAGGGTAAACCATTGATAATTGAAATGGGGCGATAAATTTTTCAAAATAGAATGTTAAGGAGTAGTTCCCAATAAGCAAATATTCCCAAATAGAATAATCTTGGTTAATGTTAAATATAGAATCATCCGTTCCTGAATGGGTAAGAAGATTAACCAATCCCATGGCAAAGGCTAAACCAAAAAAGGGAATCTTTTCTAATAACATTTTCCAATTCCATTTTCTAGATTGATAGTAATCTATAAGCAATAACATGGGTGCAAAAGTTACAGCACTGGGCTTTGATAATAATGCCAAGAGTAAGCAAACCAAAGTAAGTATGTAGTTTTTTAGTCGCTTCGATTGCAAGTAATCCATATATTGGATCAAACCGATAAAATAAAAAATAACAAACAAGGAGGTTTTGGTTTGAGAGCTCCACGCCACAACAGAAACATGCATTGGATGTATGGCAAAAAGTATGGCAACTATCATGGCAGTTCCAAAACGTCCGCTGAGTTTTTTAGCAAAATAAAAGGAAGCAGTACTTGCAATAAGGTGACATAACAAATTTACAAAATGGAAGCCCTTGGGATTTAAACCCCAGGCCTCATATTCAATTGCATATACAATGAACGTAAGTGGATTGTACATACCTAAAACAGGAGTGGTGAAAATCTCTTTTAACCCATCCCAACTCAAATTTTTAATCAATGGGTTGTGAACAATATAATAAGGGTCGTCGTAGTTTATGAATTGATGCTTGAAGGTATAAGAAAATAAAATGATGACATACAACATTAATAAGGATAAAAACAATTTGTCGTGCTCAATCACATTTTCTGTTTTTACCTTCAATGGTTGTGGTTTGTGTTTTTTATGGGTTGTCATAGCTATATTTTTTTCCAAATAGTAAATAATGAACTTCCAAAGTTGGTTTGAAAGGGGAGCTTTCTCTCAAATTGGGTAATGGCATAAAAGCATGCATTTAACCAAGAAGGAAGGGGATATAGGTCTGAGGTTACTTCAGTGTTTTTGAATAAATTTTGACTTATTTTTTGTTTCAAGCGTGAGGTTAAAATGAGTGGCGACAATAAAAATGGCCAATGGCAATCCCATTGTTTATACAATGGAGTATCGTGGGTTAATTGGTTTAATTCACGCTTGTTTGTTCTGTGATAAATACCCACAGATTCATCATGCTTGCCTTTGAATAGTTTCAAAGCTGGCGCATTCATTATACATAAGCCTCCAGGATTTAGCTTATTTGAAATGGCTTTGAATAGTTGTCGTTTTTCTCCTTCCGACAAAAAATACAAAGCATCATTGCAGATAATTACATCAAAAGTATCCTCCAAAAAATATTCATGAAAATGGGTCATATCTCCCATGATTACCTGTAATTTTTTGTCATTACAAAGGTTAACCGCAGTAACAGAAATATCTACGCCTTGTAAATTTGTATAACCTTGGTTTTTTAAGTATAGCATGAGTCCTCCGCTGCCACAGGCTAGGTCTAAGATTTTTGCCTGAGATTTTATTTCGTTCTGAACCAATACATCTCTTACACGAGAATGCAAACATTTGTACCACCAAAAGTGCTTCTCAAAATAAGCCATCCTTAATATTTCACCTGCATGCATCATCCTGCTTTTTGTTGGAAGTGAGTTTTAATTACATATTGAGGGGTTTGGTTATAATCTAAATACAACTTACCAAGATACTCACTAATGAGCCCCAGAAATATGATTTGAAATCCTGATAATAGAAGGATAAAAATTACTGTAGAAGTCCAACCCTGTGGTTCAAAACCATTCAGTTTTTGGTAAATAAAGATTCCAGACAAAATCAATCCACATAAGAAAATCATGAAACCCATGAGGGTAAATATGCGCAAAGGTCTAATAGAGAAATTCACCAGCATGTTTAAATACAGCGACACCAGTTTGCTAAAGTTATAGTTTGATTTGCCATATTTTCTGGGGAGATGTTTTGTTTCAACTACACCAATATGGTTGGTGCATCTTAATATTAATCCATCTAGGTACGGAAAGGGACCTTTGTATTTTATGAGTTCTGTTACGAGGTCGTTCCTCATGATTTTAAAACTAGAAAGGTATAAGTTCTTTGGTTTTTGAATAAGGAGTCCTAGGACCAATGAATTTAACCAACTCCCAATATTGCGAATAATGGTATGTTCTTTCTTGGAATACTTGCTATACACAACATCAAAGCCTTTGCTTATTTCATTTAATAAGGTTTGGATTTCTGAAACGGGGTTTTGTAAATCATCATCCATCAATAACACAAACTCGCCTGAACTATGATTTAATCCACACATCACGGCATGATGTTCGCCAAAGTTTTTTCTTAAGGAAATAAATTGAATATGGGAGTGTTTTTGAGCCAATTGAAGGGCTATAGATTCGGTTTTATCTTTACTACCATCATTTATCAAAATGAGTTCAAAGTCAATATGGCTTAAACCATGATGTATCTCCTTTACCAATTCTTCAATGGATAATTCAGATTCATATAGAGGTATGACTATGGATAATAACATTAGAATTGATTCAATTGTTGAATAATTTCGTGCTGATTTTTAGAGGCAAGTCCGGGATATAGAGGTAAGCTTAATAGCTGCTTGTGAAGCATGTATTCTGATTTAGGTTTAGGTAAATGATTCACCTGAAGATAATATGGCAATGGGTAATGAACTTTTGTTTCAATTCCCTTAGAAAGTAAATAGTTTTTCAAACTATCGCGCTCCTGGCAGGTAACTACAAATAGATGGTAAACATGCGTATCTATAATTTGTGGCAATTGAATTTTTGGATTTTTTATTCCCTTGAAATATCGTTTTGCCAGTTCTTTTCTTTTTTTGTTTTGTTTATCTAAGTTCTGTAAACGAACCCGCAATATGGCTGCTTGCATTTCGTCAAGTCTGCTATTTATACCAGTATTGGGTATGGTTCCATTTTCATCCATCCCGTATGTTCTAAGAGTTTTTATCCTTTCTGCTAGTTCAGCGCTATTGGTTAACACCGCGCCACCATCTCCCATGGCTCCTAAATTTTTGGTTGGGTAAAAACTGAAAGCAGAAACAAGGCCATAATTTCCAGCATACTTGCCGTTTTTGTTCAACCCATGGGCATGAGCACAATCTTCTATAACCCACAAACCCTCTAAATTAGCCATAGCCATTATTGCATCCATATCACATAATTGACCGTACATATGTGTAAGGAGAATAGCTTTTGTTTTTGGACCAATAAACTCTTTAATCTTTGCAGGGTCAATATTGTGGGTAGAATCTAAAATGGGAACAGGAATAGGTATACACTGATTATGTACAATGGCCAATGCAGTTGCAATAAAGCTATTGCTTGGAAGTAATATTTCAGAACCTTTTTCAAGGTTGAGACTCCTTATGGCCAAATACAATGCATCTGTGCCGTTTCCAACACCTACGCAGAATTTACTTCCACAATATTTGGCAAACTCTTCCTCAAATAACTGAACTTGATTTCCTAAAATGTATTGGCCAGATTGAATCACAAGCATGAGCTGCTTCATGATTTTGTTCCTTTCCATTTTGCCTGCAGAGCTGTCTTTAAAAAAGCTAATCATGCCTTTTTATTTTTGATGTTGATAATCGGTTGGGTCGTAATATTCAGAGGCCAATACCAATAATATACAGGAGTCGGTTAAACTCACCATTTCTCTCCACTCTGATGGCTCAAGAATTAAACAGTGTTGAGGTATATTCAACTCAAAATCTTGTTCACCTGAGCTACCTAGGGTATGAATCCTGCATTGTCCTTGAAGGCAAATAATAGCTGTTTTATTTAATATATGTTG
>CAILJQ010000266.1 GCA_903834625.1 uncultured Bacteroidota bacterium | reverse complement strand
TACAGGTTATTACCCTGCAGGAAAACCTTGGGATACTTTAAGTACAGGTATCACCAGCTTTCCTTATGTAAATGGTTTTGAAGGTGTAAATAATCCAGCTTGGTCGAACCAAACTTTAAGTGGCGGTGCTGCTTGGGAAATTGGCGTATTAGGTTCAAATGTTAACCCTCCGCAAGGCGCTAGATCTGGAATTCGTTCTGCTATTTTCCGCTCTTCTAACATGCCTACTGTTGGTGCATCTGCACAATTGGTTTCACCTTGTTTAGACTTTAGTAATCTTAACAGCCCAACCTTACGTTTCTATATCTCTCAAAATAGTGACCTACCAGGTAAGCGTGATTCAGTTCAGGTGAAAGTTTCTTTTGGTGGTAATATTTGGTCAAATGCATTAAGAACTGTTGAACGTGTAAATCCAGATTTCCCACTTCCAGGTTACAGAATGATTGAAGTTTGTTTAGGAGCATATAAGACGAGTGGTTTACGTGTTGCTATTGAAGGATACTCTGCAGGTAATGGACAAAATATCCAAATAGATGATATCCAAATCTATGATGATGTTCAATCTCAAAGCTTTACACCAACAACATTCAACCAATGTTTTAGAGATTCAGTTAGATTATCTGTGAGCAATCCAGATGCTCGCTTTAACTACCGTGTAGTGAATATGGCAAATGGCCAAACCCTTACCTCTAAACCAGGTGATGGAAATAGCATGTTCATCGCTTTCATGGCTCCAGCAAATGCAGATACCTTGCGTTATTTTGTTGAAGCTACCAATACAACTTCACAAGCTGTGAATACGGGTTTTGGTGGTGGATTTGTTTCATGTAGCAATATCATGAAAGACACTGTAACGGCTATCATCAACAGATTCTATAATGGTCCATTCATTACTGCTGGCTTACCATTTAATGGTTCATACAGTTCTGATGGCAGACCTGATGGAGCTAAAATTGGTGATACCATCACTTACAAATTTGTTCCACCATCAATGTATACGAACAACAATTATGGAACACTTTGGTCTATTCCTACTGTTACTGCATTTAAACAAGCAACAGGACAGCCATTCACTGGTTTCAGTTTTGTTCCACCTTCAGGTTCAAATGCTGGTTATGTGAGAATAATTGCTCCTGCTGATCAATTGGATAGTAATATTGTGTTCAACTTTGTGGTAAGAATTAATGCCAGTGGTTGCGATACCTCATTCCAACGTGTTTTACGCACAGTTATGCAGCCAACAGCTATTTTTACAATCTCTCCGGCACCTACCAATTTGTGTGCAAACAATAAGATAACTTTTAATGCACTTGGATCTATTAAATACGCGAACAACTATCCTTATTCATTTACTTGGTTGTTTGGTGATGGTACTTTCTCTATTACTGAAAATCCTGATAAAGTATACACCACACCTGGTAATTACACAGTAAGGTTTATTTTAACAGACAATTATGGTGTTAGCTCAGAAAAAGTTGAAAATATCACCGTATTGCCATCTCCAGTTGTTGAATACACAACAAATGTACCTTGTGCATTAGACTCAACTACCTTTACACCTACACCTCAGCCAAGTGGTTCTACTTTCTTGTGGACTATGCCAAACAACACTACACAAACCAGAGAAGTTGCTAAATTCAACTTTGCGAAGTTTGATACAGCGTACGATGTAAACTTAAGAGTTACCAATACCAGTGGTTGTTATATCGACTTGAAGAAGAACATTTATGTGTTTGCAAAACCGGTTGCTAATTTTGCTACCACTCCACATTGTTTAAGCAACAATGTTCCTATTACCAACACTTCAACTATACCAGTTGGAACCATTGGTTATACTTGGAAATGGGGTAATGGTCAAACAAGCCTAAGTGCTACTCCTCAATATAAATATCCTGCAAGTGGCACATACAGCGCTACCTTAAAGGTTAGTTCTCAATTTGGTTGCGTAGATTCAATGGTGAAAACAGTAACTATTTATGATAGACCATTCGCCGGATTTAACATTGAAAACCCATGTGTGGGTGATCAAGATGTAACTGTATTTAATAATACAACCGCATTTGCTGGTGGTGCTCAAAATGTAAATTATAACTGGACTTTTGGTGATTTCAAATCATCTACCTTACAAAACCCAACCAACGCTTACCGTGCTACAGGTAATTATACTGTATTCATGTTAGCAGTTGATAAAGTAAACGGTTGTAGAGATTCAATCACACGTAATATCACCTTGTTCAACAAACCAGTTGCCCAATTCGCTACCTCACCAGATGGTGTACTTTGCGAAGGAAATGAATTGAAAGTATTAAACAGTTCATACACCATTGATGGTACTTTGTTTAACTGTAATTGGAATTGGGGTGATGGAAAAACAGATTCTATCTGTAACATCAACCATACCTATACACAACATGCTTTGTATACCATTAAATTAGTTACTACAACTATTAATGGTTGTAAAGACACTGCTACCAAAGATTTAACTGTTAACCTTCCGCCAGTTCTTGATATTACTGTAACTGATACCAATGTGGCTGCGTATCCTTATTGCAAAAACAAGAAGTTCATTTCTGCTTCTATCAAAGATGCTGAATACTGGAATTGGACAATGGGTGATGCTGGAAACAGTACATACTCTGGTAACGATTTCGAATTTGTGTATGCAACAAAAGGTATTTATAAATTGAAATGTGTTGTGAAAGATCTAAATGGTTGCGTGGTAAGTGATTCTGCTACAGTTGATATCTTCTGTAGTGTAGGTTTACCAAGCGCTGTTGCTGCAAGCTTTGATTTGCAAGCTTATCCAAATCCATTTGGTCAGTCAACCAACGTTTCTTTTGAATTGCCAAACGCTGCCGATGTGAAAGTAACTGTGATGGATATGTTAGGTCGTACCATCAAAACTGCTGATCTAGGAAGATTACAAAGTGGTAAACATAACCGCGTAATCGACGAGTTTGGTGCAGCTGGTACTTACCTCATTAAAGTGGAAGTTGACGGTGTTGCGATCTACAAACAAGTAGTGAAACAATAAGCAAATTCCTTAACTATTTGAAAGAGGCTATCTCAATTGAGGTAGCCTCTTTTTTTTGTGTCGGTTCGAACCAAAATAGCTGGTTGATTGGAGATGAAATGATCATTTTGCCTTACAGACATTTTCTTTCTTGTTCTATATTCTTTTTCCAATATTCATTTATAAAGTAATAGAGCAAAAGCCCTATAGAAAGGCCTTTTTTATACTTGAATGAATTGTTGTTCAGTAATATTAGAAAGGTGCGAATCTTTCAGCCATTTAAGGCGAAAAGTTGGTGTTTAAATGAGTGAAGTTCTTGTATGAGGTGGAAAGATTAATTCAATAAATCCTTTGCTTTCTCCATTCCTTCACCTGAATCATTGTTACCAAAAAAAAGGAACAATCCTAAAGCAATAAATAAGATTCCAATGAAGATGTTCAACCTATGAATGAACAAATCTGATAAGTAGTTTTTTATTTTATAGGAGAATATGCAAATAGCAGATTGTACCAAAAGGGTAGATACCAAAACAGACAAAAAATAAATGGAGAGTTCTATATTCCCATAATGTAAGGTCGACTCTAAAAAAAGGGTAATACCTAACCAGGTAATCATTACAAGTGGGTTTACCACATTTAATAAAAAACCTTTGGTGATGTAAAAATAATTTGGCCTGCCCTCTTTGTCTGATGTATTGATAATTTTACTACTCTTTAAGATGGTTCTAACGCCTAAAAAAAGAAAAGCAATTAAGGCCACTAATTTAAAAGTTCGAGCGTACTTAGGCAGTTCTTCGCTCACAAAGGAGGTAGCGAATATAGATATGGCTATAAAAATGGTATCGCTAATAATAGCTCCTAGCGCTATGAGCATGCCTTTTTTATACCCTCTTAAAATGCTGGTTTGAATCAAAGCAAAAAAACCAGCACCAAAAGAAAGGGTTAATACAATTCCTGTAATGGTGCCTTGAATGATGGGTTCTACTAAATTCATCTCTGCGCAAAATAAGGATTTGAGCACGCAATGCCATATCAAATTACCTTGATACCGCAGGTAGCCATCAATCTTTTGGTGAAAAAATGTTAATGATACGTTAAATGAAGTGAATTTCAGGTAGAAGTATATAGTTTTGTTTGTATGATTTCCAGAGGTAGTTTTAGGGTATTTATTGTTTTAGCCGCACTTTCGTTTGCAGGTGTTTTGTTCACCCAAATTATTTGGATGAATAAAGCCTATTCTCGCAAACATGAAGAGTTTAAACGCCAAATAACGCTTGCCCTTCAGGAGGTTGTGATTGATATTCTTAAATACAATAACACACAATCTATACCGCCTAATCCAGTTACGCCTCTAACAGAGAACTATTACGCAGTAATGGTAAATGATAAAATTGACCCAGCTGTGTTAGATCATTTTATTCAAACAG
>CAILJQ010000265.1 GCA_903834625.1 uncultured Bacteroidota bacterium | reverse complement strand
ATTCATATTTTCGCCATTGATTGGAACGGTGAGGCAATTGGCGGCATTGGTATTCATCCCATGGATGATATATTCCAAAAAAATGCCGAATTGGGCTATTGGCTTGCAGAACCTTTTTGGGGAAAAGGAATAATGGGTATTGCCATTCAAAAAATTCTCGACTTTGCCTTTAAAACCTATGACATCAACCGTGTTTTTGCCAGACCATTTGGGAACAACACCAACTCTCAAAAACTATTAGAAAAAACCAAGTTTCAACTTGAAGGAAGGTTTGAAAAAGTTATATTCAAAAATGGAGCCTATCAAGACGAATTGGTATATGCTATTAGGCGTGAGCAATGGGAAGAACAAATGAAAAAAGTATATTGATAACCCAACTAAAAAAATAATCAAAACATGCATACCGGAATTGGATATACCTTCAAGGAAGTAATACTATGGACTCGCAGAGACATTTTTATTTTGTTACTATAAGCATCCATACACCTATGCGTAGTTAAATGATTATCATAAAATCCATTTTAATTTTTACTCGTATTAAATACAATAAAAAAAGCCGCATAAAAATATATTTTATGCGGCTTTTGTGTTATTTAAAACAATGGATTATTGTGGCAAGGTAACTTCTCCTTTGCTTACTTTCTCTGCCAATAACAAGGCTTCGTATACATTTACAATAGCTCCTGTTACAGAAATTTTCTTCATTTTGGTTTTCTTCTTGCTGCCAGGTAACATCACTTTTTCTTTGCAAGGAATGGCACTCATTAATATAATTTGTTTGGTTTGAACCGCGGTGAGTTTTGGATAGTTCTGACGAATAACAGCGGCAATACCAGAAACTACTGGTGCAGCCATACTTGTACCACTATTACTTTTGTATTTGCTATCTGGGTAACATGAATTCAAATCTACCCCAGGGGCAAAAACTTCAACACCCGTTAATCCATAATTTGAAAAATCAGCAACTCTTTTCTTTTTTCCTTCCCAGCTGCACGCACCTACTTCAATCCAATTGGCAGCTTTCAAACCTGTTTTAGCATTGGTAGCTGTAGGATAAAAATCCTCTTTGGTAATATCTTTTCCATCATTACCTGCAGCATGTATTAACAATACATCTTTGCTCATTGCATAGGCTACTGCCTCATCAATAATGTCTTTGTTTGGACTTAACTTCTTACCAAAGCTCATGTTAATTACCTTTGCGCCGTTATCTGCTGCATATCTAATGGCATTGGCAATATCTTTATCACGCTCATCGCCGTTTGGTACTACACGCAAAGTCATAATCAAAGCCCTATCAGAAATACCTTTGATACCAATATCATTGTTTCTATCTGCAGCAATAATTCCTGCCACATGTGTTCCATGATCTGTGTTTGGCGCACTTACTTGGTTATTGCCATAATATCTCTCTTTTAAGTCATCATAGTTGTCGCCAACCATATAACGGGGATCAAAGCTTTTGTTAAGGTTATAATTTACCATAGTGGCTAATTGCTCTTGCGCTTCTCTGAAAGAAACCATTACTGGCGACTCCTCAGGACCACCTGTCATGATTATATAAGAAACAATTTGCTTTAAGCTCTTTTCTTCCTTAGTGGTTTCTGGCAATAATCCCAACATAGCCATGGTAGGATTTTTAGATCCTGTCTTTTTAATGGTTGCCTCAATTTTATCCATCAACTCGGTAAACTGGTCGTACTGACCTTTGGTTGACTTATAATTTTCTTCATACAATTTCAAGGCTGCCTCATAAAGTGCTTTTTCTTCAGGAGTTTTAAAATTAGGTGTTTCGCCTTCTTTTACGCCTTTAGCCAAGTATGAACCCAAAATACGTGTGTATTCATAGGTATCCTCCTTTACATTCCCTTTGGCTCCACCAATAAAACTCCATCCGTTGATATCATCTATGTATCCGTTTTTATCATCATCAATGCCATTACCTGGAATTTCTTTGGTGTTTACCCACAAATTGCCTTTTAGGTCTTCATGGTTTATATCTGTACCTGCATCAATTACTGCTACGATAATTTTTTCAGAATTCTTTCCAATAGGCAACTCTTTGTATGCACGCTCTGTGCTAACTCCCCAAATTTTATCTTGTTTGGGGTCAAGGTTGAACCAATTGTCGGGAGCTTGCTTTTGCGCAAAGGCGTTGAAACTTAATAAGGCACCTGTGAGGAGAAGGGGAAATACACGCATAATGTTAGGTTTGTTTTAGTAGGGCAATTATATTTGATGTTTGGCGCTAAACCATAAAAAATAATACCAATGGTAAAAATTGAGGATGAACAAATAAGTGAAAAAAGCGAAAATTCGCTCAAAAACTGGTATTTCGCCGTTATAATCCTGTTAATCATTCAAATGATTATTTATTTCATTTTAACCCAAAATTTGGCATGAGCATTTTAGATTGGGTTGTTTTACTGGCCTCCTTATTTGGTATTGCAGGATATGGCATATACAAAAGTAGAGGAGCCACCAACATAGATACTTACCTCAAGGGCGATAAAAGCACCCCTTGGTATATGGTTGGTTTAAGCATTATGGCTACCCAAGCCAGTGCCATCACCTTCCTATCTGCACCCGGACAGGCATATACAGATGGAATGCGCTTTGTGCAATATTATTTTGGTTTGCCTATTGCCATGGTGGTTATTAGCGTTTTCTTTTTGCCTATATACCATAAATTGAAGGTTTATACAGCTTATGAGTTCCTTGAAAATCGCTTCGACCAAAAAACACGCGTTTTTACTTCCCTCCTTTTTCTAACCCAAAGAGGTTTGGCTTCTGGATTAACTTTATATGCACCCAGCCTTATTTTATCTGCGTTACTAGGTTGGAATATTTATTATACCAACTTGTTTATTGGTGGCATTGTAATTTTATATACCGTAGCTGGTGGCTCTAAGGCAGTAAGTTATACCCATTTGCAGCAAATGACCATCATCTTCATTGGAATGTTCCTAGCTGGTTACATGATTGTACGTTTACTACCAGAAGACATTGGCTTTTCAGAGGCAGTGCAAATGGGTGGCAAAATGGGTAAAATGAATATCATCGATCTGGGCTTTGACTTAAACAATAAATACACCCTTTGGAGCGGAATTATTGGAGGCTTCTTTTTGGCACTTTCCTATTTTGGCACCGACCAAAGTCAGGTTTCTAGGTATATTTCTTCCAAAGATTTGAACCAAAGCAGCATGGGTCTCCTTATGAATGGTTTGATTAAAGTTCCTATGCAATTTTTCATTTTATTGATAGGTGTATTGTTGTTTGTTTTTTACCAATTTTTACCTGCCCCATTGTTCTTCAATTCAACTGAAACTACTAAGTTAGAAAACAGTCAATACAAAACAGAATGGCAACAATTAAATAACAAACATGCCTTTTGGAACGCACAAAAACAACGTTCTGCTAGCGACCTAAACCAAGGTTTAAAAAGTGGCGATGAAGTGCAAGTTGAAAAAGCCAAACACAATTTATTTATTGCTGAAAATGCCACGCAAGTATTACGTAAACAAGCCAAAACCCTGATGCGTCAAAACGACCCAAAGGCAGAAACAGACGATACCAATTATATCTTCCTTCGCTTTGTAATTGACTACCTCCCTCATGGTTTAATTGGTTTATTAATAGCTGTTATTTTTGCCGCATCCATGCAAAGTAAATCGGCCGAATTAAACGCCTTGGCATCATGCACCATCATAGATATTTACAAACGTAGTTTCAAAAAAGATGGATCAGATGAACATTACTTGAAGGTATCTAAATTAACAACTGCCCTATGGGGTGTTTATGCCATTTTTGTTGCCATGTTTGCCAATAAATTAGGTAGTTTAATTGAAGCAGTAAATGTATTAGGTTCGCTCTTTTATGGAACCATATTAGGTATATTTTTAATTGCCTTTATGTTCAAACAAATTGGAGGCGGACAAGCATTTTATGCAGCTGTTATATCTGAAATAGTTGTGCTAACTTTATATTTCTTTACCTCTATTAGCTTCTTGTGGTTTAACCTTTTCGGTAGTTTATTGGTTATAGGTATTGCTTTTGTCTTTTACCTTTTCCATTGGTTCGAACCGAAACCTAAAACAGCTTAAAATGATATGGGACCTATTAGTGCCTACTCACTCCTATTTCAATTGCTCATAATTTTATTAAGCATTTGGCAAACCAGAATGAGCATTCTAAAAAAGTGGAATTGGGCATTTTGGGCTGGCGTTTTCTTCTCCTTTTTGTTTACGCTTGTAGCCTATGAAGGAATTGGTAGCAACCCTATTATTGCACTTTTGTTTACCGCTTATTGGACCTTCCTACTCACCTTCACTCAGCCTAAACAAGTTGCTCCAAAAATGAATGAGGCATATATCTACCTGTATTCTTTGTATTTTTGGTATGTGCTTGGTTCAGACATATACCAAAAGCCAAATAACTTGTTTTTATATGTATTTGCAGCAGTAGCTTTATATCCAAGCTCACTCATTTTGCGCGCATGTTTTAGTACAAAAGTGATAGACTCAAACCAAAAAGTAGTGCTGTATTTTTGGTTTCTTATATGCATCATTTTTATCTATTTTAATGAAGTTTTTGTAAAAAACTTATTTCCCTACATGGCAGTGCACAAATACTCTTTAGTAGGTTTTACGTATACCCTTATTTCTGCTGTGCAAGTTTATTTTTTGGCTGTTATCATCTCACTCGCCTTAATTTCTAACCCTTTATCCCATATGGATAGAGATGGAAGAAGTTTCGGTACAAGATGGAAAGAAGCCAAAAGAGATAGCAAAAAAATAATTGAAACAGCCCTTCAACAATATATCAATTTCCAAATCTCTAAACTGCAATGGTTATACCTAACCCTAGGAAGCCTTTTTGTCTTTTACCTCGACGCCATTTACGAAGCCCACCTATACACCTTGCTTTTATATACCTTGGTTCTGCCCCTTGTTCATTTTTATTTTAAATGGTCGCCATCCGACAATACTGAATTTTTAGAGGAATAAAGCAGGCAAATGGTAGAAATAAATTCTCAAAAAGATTTATTTTTCTCATGAGAAATATCAATTTTTTAGAAAACCTGTCACTTACCTTTGTAAGCGAAACCATTGCATGATGAAAAACAAAAAAGCTTTAGCACTTAAAAACCTAATCGGCAATACGCCCCTATTAGAAGTTCATTTTACCTACCAAGGAGCTCCTTATCGCATTTTTGCAAAGGCAGAAAGTTTAAACATGACTGGCAGTATCAAAGACCGCATGGCCTATCATATTTTAAGTAATGCATATGATAAAGGTACACTCAAAGAAGGAATGCCTATTTTTGAAGCAACCAGCGGTAATACAGGAATCTCTGTAGCGGCTATTGGCAAGGCGCTTGGACATGAAGTAAATATTTTCATGCCCGATTGGATGAGCGAAGAAAGAAAAAATATTATCCGCAGTTTGGGCGCCAATATTACTTTGGTGAGCAAAGAAGAGGGAGGATTTTTAGGATCAATAGATTTAGCTAATAAAGCTGCCGCCGCCTGTGGAGGCTTTGTTTCTTCTCAATTTTCAAACGAAGACAATACACATGCACATGCTACTACTACCGGACCAGAAATCTGGTGGCAAATGCAATCATTGTATTTACGTCCAGATATTTTTGTTGCGGGTGTAGGTTCGGGAGGAACCATTATGGGCGTAAACAAATTCTTAAAAGCGATGCATCCAGAGGCTATTGTTTGTCCGCTAGAGCCCTCTAATTCGCCTACCCTTACAACCGGACATAAAGTAGGCAAACACCGCATACAAGGCATTTCAGACGAGTTTATTCCTGCCATTGTTCACCTTCAAGAATTAGATGAAATTGTTTCGGTAGACGACGGAGATGCCATTATTATGGCTCAAAAACTTTCAGCACAATTAGGTTTGGGTGTGGGTATTTCATCGGGAGCCAACTTTTTAGGAGCCTTAATGATGTTACTTAAACATGGAGTTGATAAATCTGTAGTTACCATCTTTTGCGATAGCAATAAAAAATACCTGAGCACCGATTTATTAAGAGAAGAACCCATCAAAGAAGGATTCCTATCAACCGATGTTAAATTGGTAGAAGTAATTGCCCACAAACGAGCTTTTGCGGGGTAAAGGGTTGTTTTAAAACTTAGTTTTTCTCAAGCCTGTAATACACTTCGGCTCACCAAAAACTCTCCATCCATTTCTGGAACAACTTTGCAGGTATCTTGTTGCATACAAAACTTTACATCATCTGTTTGTAAATGCAAGAGGGTAAACCTTTGGGCATGGGAACTTTTACGGGCCAAACCTTCCAAGTCATGTTCGTGTTGTTGGTATAAATAATAAGCAGACAAGGCTGCATCATCTTGCATGTCGAAGCTGTCTTTCAACTGATGAATAACCGCTCCTGCAAATAAAGTATCCTCCAAATTGTACTTATCTTTCCAACCAGAACACAACAAAACCAAATCCTTTCCACGCTCTTTTATCTTAGCACACAATGCACTTATATTCAAAAATGCACCAATATAAATAGCAGCTGGATTCATTGCCTTAGCCATCTTTATAGCTTTGGTTCCATTAGTGGTGGTAAAAGCAATATTCTTGCCTTGCAAAAACGGATTCTCGTATTCAAAAGGTGAATTGCCCATATCAAATCCATCTACCTTTTGGGCATTCCGCTCTGCAGCAATAATAAAATCAAAGTCCTTGAACATGCGGCATTCGTCTGGATTTGAAACAGGCAAAATTTTATTTACACCTGTTTCAAATGCCACACACATACTACTTGTAGCACGTAAAATATCAATTACCACCACTACCTTATTTTGCAAATTGTACAATGGCAATAAGGCAGGGGTGTGTATTACTTCAACTGTATTCATGCCAACAAACGCTTAATTACATAAATGGAATTTTTACCACTTTTGCCTTAATGGCCTTATCACGGATATCAATAAAAATTTCAGTATCCACTTTGCTATTGGCAATTGTTACATAACCCATTCCAATTCCTTTGTTTAATGAAGGAGATTGTGTTCCGCTAGTAACTTCACCTATTACATTACCTGCTGCATCTTTAATCGCATAATGCTGACGAGGAATTCCTCTGTCTATCATTTCAAAACCAACCAACTTCTTGCTTACACCATTTTCTTTTAATGCTTTATGGTATTCATGGTTATTAAAAGGTTTGGTAAATTTGGTAATCCAACCTAAACCTGCTTCTATTGGGGAGGTTTCATCGTTGATATCATTGCCATACAAACAGAATCCTTTTTCTAAACGTAAGGTGTCACGTGCACCCAATCCTACAGGTTGAATTCCAAACTCTGCACCTGCTTCAAATACGGCATCCCATAATTTGCGTGCATGGTTGTTATGTACATACAATTCAAAACCACCTGCACCAGTATAACCAGTATTCGAAATAATAACCCCTTCTATTTCGGCTAAGGTACCCATGGTAAAAGTATAATATTCCATGGCAGATAAATCTACACCTGTTAATTTTTGCAAAGCTAGAATGGCTTTAGGACCTTGAACAGCCAACAAACTCATGTCGTCGCTCATGTTCACCATTTCTACACCAAAAGTATTGTGTGAGCTAATCCAATTCCAATCCTTTTCAATATTGCTGGCATTTACCACCAAATAATATTCTGTTGCACTGTAACGATACACCAACAAATCATCTACAATTCCACCTTTATCGTTTGGCAAACAAGAGTATTGAACCTTACCATCTGTTAATTTTGAAGCATCATTTGAAGTCACTAATTGAATTAAGTCTAATGCTTTTTCACCTTTTAGCATGAACTCACCCATGTGGCTCACATCAAAAACACCTACACCATTGCGCACACACAAATGCTCTTGAATAAGGTTATTGTATAAAACAGGCATATTGTATCCTGCAAACTCAATCATTTTTGCGCCCAAAGAAGCGTGTAAATCGTTTAATGCAACGTATTTCATGGTATGGTTTAAATTATATAAATGAAGCTTCGAATTAAACCATTTTTTTTGGATTTCTTATATCCTCCGGTTATCAAACCAGTCTTTCCGTTTCGGAATTTTTAAATCTTGCAATACAGAAGATTTCACCCTTAAGTTAAAAATAAAATACTGATTTCCATAGGCAGATAAGGGTGTCCAGGCAAAGGTAAATTCCCAACAATGTAATTCTCTACGCAAATCAATTCCCAAATGCGAGATCTTTTTCTGCTTAAAATCATATCCTGAATTGAAATTAATAAACCAATTTTTGGTTGGGTTTATGGTACCATTAAACAATAAATTCTGAACCAATTGCGTGGAAGTTGGATCAATCTTACTGCGGTAGTCATACGAAATGGTGTATTGCAAACTCAAAGACCAGGGAATATTCACTTCTGTATAGTTACCTGAGGCCATTTCCTTTTTCAATCGTTCTCTTTTCTGTGCGTCTTTGCTTTTAAACATCTCAGGTGTAAGAGCTGCTCCTAAGCCTAAATAGGCATTGGTAATAACACCTAATTTTCTTTCTTCATTAAAATAAAACTGGTTTACTCTTTGGTAATAGTTTACGTTATTAACGGATACCACCTTATTTACATAAGGATCAAGCGTGGCCGAACCATTTAAACTCACCGATTTAAACAAAGTGGTACGCCAGCTAATGGGAATAGTACTTAAATTCATGCTATCGGCAAAAATGTTGTAACTAGCCCCAGCCCTTATACTTTCAAATATTTTTATTTTCTCAATTTTCTCCGAAGTATCTTTTCCTTTTTTCCATTTTATCTCTAGGTTGTTATCCAACCCAAAATTGATATTACCTTGTCTACCCCTACCCGGACTGCCATACAAGCTATTCTCAAAAATAGTATAGTTGCTTGTTTTTCCGGTGGTATCGGTTTGAACCGATTTATAATAGCCATAGGCTGCAGTAGAAAAATCGGGGACATAAGAAAAACTCAAATCAGGATTAATCACATGCCGAATAGCTTGTAAACGTCCTTTTTTAAATTGCTTCATTCCATAAAAACGGGTAGAGATACCTCCTCGCATAGAATAGGTATAGGCACGTTCAAATCCACTTACATTTTCGGTCTGAACCGATTTGCTTTCTGGATCAAAATTTTTCCGAAGGGTTTTCATTGTCCATACTTCATTGTAATCACCCCCAACAGAAACAGTATAATATTTAAATAAATTAAATGCGTTCTGTATACCAACTGTGTGACGAGCCCCATTCCGCATCACACTGTCTAAAAACAATTTGGTATCTGCCGACGAGCGTGATTTAAACAACAAGCTATCCTTTGCGTTCAGAACGTTTTGCATTACTCCTAAATAGTTCATGCTAATTTTTTCATACCATTTCTCTGCGGTTGGTTTCCACTTTGGCTTAAATGGCTGAAAGGAGGCAACTGAAAAAGTAAGATCGGGCAAGGTGATAGAGATATCTCTTGTGCGTGTATTTTGAGAAGCCCTTGCTGTAGTTCCTAAATTGTATTTCCCCTTCCCCATTGATTTGCTGAAGTTGATAGAGGAGTTTATATTATTGTTAAAGGCTGTATTGTTATTGGCATAGGTATTAAATGCCAAGTATTGATTCCCTACCAAGTTTACATCTGCTCTAAAAGAGGTTCCTGGCTTGGCTTTGCCATCCATGTTGTGCGACCAATAAATTTGAAAGGTGGTGAACTTAGAATAATCTTTGTCCTCTGGCATACCTGTTATGTTTTTGGCGTAGTTCCCACTAAAACTTCCATTGTGTTTATACTTAGCAGCGTAATTCATACGTGCCCCTAATTGCCAACTTCCATTTGCATAGATATCTCCCGTTAAGGCCAAATCAGATTTATCGCCCATTCCAAAATAATAACCACCTTGGCGTAAGAAAAATCCCCTTCCTGCTGCATTTCCATAAGAGGGAATAATTAAACCAGATTGTTGTCCACGCTTCAGAGGAAAAATACCAAAAGGCACAAACAAAGGAGTTTTTACTCCTGCTATACTTAAATTGGCGGGGCCAGTTATAACCCTTGACCCTGGAATTACTTTTAACTTTTTTGCATCAATAGCAAAATGTGGTTCATGCTCACTACACGTTGTATAATAACTATCCCTTATATAAAAGTTATTATGCTCATCACGTTTTACCTTCTCCCCTCTAATATACCCATCACCTTCCTGTGTCCTAAACTCTCGCATCAAACCTTTTTTGGTTTGGTAGTTGAAGGTTACTTCTTCTATATGGTATTCATCCGACCCTTGTTTGAATTCGGGTGTATGAACCAATTTACCTACACTGTCTTTTTCTCCTACCGCATTTACTAAACTACTATCGAGGTTTATTTTAATAATAGCAGCCGTCATCTCATATTCTGCAAAATTGATTTTTGCCTCACTATATAATGTGGCCGTTTTTTTGGCCGCACTGTACACAATAGAATCTTTGGCGTTGTATTTGACTTTATCTTTTATGGCAGAGGCTGTATGAGGTAACAGGTTACTATCACTCACCAAGGTATCAACTACAGCATTTGTCGACTTTCGGAGAGAATCTTCAAAAATATAACGTCCTGATAAATAGTTATTTAAGTTTATCGACTTTATTTTACTTGCAGATATGACGGATAAAGGGTTTAATTTTGTATAAAAATAGCAGTTGGCAGAATAAACCCGATTTACCACCGAAAGCATAAAAAGAACGGATAGATAAATCGAAAACGACCTAAATAACCTAAAAGCCAATTGATATGAAAATCTTGATTTCAATGTTGCGTACAAATCTAACTAAACTAAAGCATTTACCGAAATGGGAAAATATTGTGCCATTTTTGGTCATGTTGATATTTGTTGCAGCTACCCCACCCAGTTCTAAAAAAATTTATAAGAAATCTATTTCAACTATAGTTATAGATGCGGGTCATGGTGGTCATGATCCTGGTTGCCATGGTGGCGATGTGCGTGAAAAAGAGGTAACTCTGGCTATTGCATTGTCATTGGGTTCAAAACTAAAGGAGCAAATGCCCGATGTAAAAATTATTTACACCCGCAGCAGCGATAAATTTGTTGAATTGTGGGAACGCGCAGCCATAGCCAACAAAAACAACGCAGATTTATTTATTAGTATCCATTGTAACAGTACTAAAAACACCAATATCAATGGTACAGAAACTTTTGCCATGGGTTTACACAAAGCCAACGATAACCTAGATGTAGCTAAGCGTGAAAACGATGTAGTAATGCTTGAAGACAACTACTTAGAGCGTTATGAAGGCTTCGACCCGAACTCTCCTGAATCCCATATTTATTTCTCCCTTTTCCAAAATGCCCATATGGACCAAAGTTTACGTTTGGCTTCAAGGGTTGAAAACCAAATTAGCAAAGGCATTAACAGACCTAGTCGTGGTGTAAAACAGGCCGGTTTTGTGGTATTGTGGAAAACAAAAATGCCAAGCATCCTAATTGAGACTGGATTTTTAAGCAATAAAAAAGACAGAGAATTTCTTGGAAGTGAAAAAGGTGTAGAAGAAATGTCTTCAGCTATTGCTTTGGCTGTAAACGAGTATAAGAAGTCGTTTGAGGCTATTTCATCTAACAAGATTAATTAGCAAAGGAGCATTATTTCCTTATTTTTGCTAAAAATAATTTGTCTTGAAAATTTCAAAAGAAGCTAAAATTGGTCTGTTCGCAGCATGCGCTTTAGCAGGCCTGTATTTCGGTTATAATTTTTTAAGAGGAAAAAAAATCTTCTCTTCACAAAACACCTATTATGTGGTGTACAATAAAATAGATGGCATTGTTAAGTCTACGCCTATTTATTTCAAAGGACTTAAAGTTGGTCAGGTTGAAAAACTAACCTTGTTCCGAACCGACAGTTCCAATGCCATCATGGCAACCTTACTCATCGATAAAAAAATCCAATTGGCGGCAAGCTCAGAGGCCAAAATTGTGAGCATGGATTTATTGGGTGGTAAAGCCATTTCATTATTAATCCCCTCATTAGTTGATCCAATAACTGAAGGAGATACACTTTTGGGTACCATAGAAAATAGCCTTTCAGCTTCCATTTCTGAAATGATTACTCCGGTTAAAAACAAAACCGAAAATGTGATGGTATCTCTCAACAAGGTTTTAACAGAACTTGAAAAAGTACTTGCCAATGGCGGAACGGCAGATTTAAGTTCAGGTATTAGCAACCTTGCTGGTATCATGGAAAATTTGCGTAAAACAACCTCACAATTGGATCAACTCCTACAAAGTGAAAAAGGGAAAATTGGAAAGATAACCGGCAATATGGCCTCACTTACCGAAACCCTTAAAAACAACAACCAAGAATTAGACGCTACCCTTAAGAACTTCAAGAACATCAGCGATTCGTTGTCTCAGGCACCTATCAAACAAACCATAGAGCAACTCAACAAAACAGCCAAACAATTGGCTTTAATTACAGAGAAAATTGAAAAGGGCGAAGGAACTGCAGGTAAATTGGTAAACGACAAAGAACTTTATGATAACCTCAATAAGTCGTCGTTTGAATTACAATCTTTGTTAAAAGACCTTCAAGCAAATCCTAAAAAGTACGTGAACGTTTCTGTATTTGGTGGCAAAGACAAGCCAAAGAAAAAATAGCTTACAACAACTTTCCGCTCAAACGTTTTAATTCCATCTCACTCATTCTGGTTTCAAATGCAGAAGACAACATTCTGTTAATTGTTTGAAGGTAATTCACTTGCGCTACACGTAAATCATTTAAGCTTATTAATCCAACCTCATACTGTTCTCTGGCAATGTCAAAATTCTCTTTGGCCACCTGAACATTGTTTTGTTCAAATTGGTACAATTCCAAATTGGTTTGATACATATTAAAAGCTTGCGTGACGGCAATATCAACCTTTAGCATAGAGTCTTTATAAAGTAAGCCAGCATTTTTATAATTCAATTGGGCATTGTGTATCCTGCGGTCAACGTCAAAACCATTAAAAACATTAAGGGTTAACGCACCTCCATAATGAAAACCAGCGTTATTCGATGATTGCAAAAATCCAGCTTCACTTTGCGACCTACTTAATGAATAACCACTTTTAAATTGTACTACAGGATACCTTTCACTCTGTATTTCTCTCAATTGGTATTGGGCAACATCTTTGTTCAAAGCAGCCATTTTTAACCCAGAATTTTGAGAAGCTGCTGCCATTTTAATTTCATCATAAACCATTGCTTCGGCAGGGTTTAATGAATCGGAAGGAGCAAAATCAAAGGTCAATTCCATCCCCAACAATTGGGTTAGATTTAGCTTACTATTTTTGTATTGGGTCGCTAATTTTTTATAGGCTGCAATATCACTGTTTAAATTCACTTGGGCATTTAATACCTCAGATTTAGAACTCTTGCCAGCCATTAAGCGGTCTTTGGCAAACTGCAGTCTTTTTTCACTTATACGCACAAACTCTTCTGCCGATTTTAATTGGGCCGATGCCAATACCACCTCCATATAAGAACGCGCTACACGTGTTAATACCACTTCAATTTGTTGGTTCAAACGTGTTTTACCCATTGCTTGCAACTCTTCCAATTTATTTTTGGTTGCAAACATCTTCATGCCATTAAATAAGGTCCAGTTTAATTCTACTGCCGCATTTAACTGGTTGCTCTTTGCACCATCACGGTTATTTTCATTGCCGTTTAAAAACTTCTGTTTGGTATCTATTTGTTGGTTGTCTTGAGATACCAATCCATTAATAGAAGGAAGCATTCCCGCATTGCCCACACTGTTATTTAGCCTACTCACCGTGTAATCATTGCTGGCAATTTGAATGGAGAAATTATTCTGCAAAGCAATTTCAAAAGCCTGCTTTATACTCAAATTGTTCTGGGCAAAAACTGAAGTAAACCCAAAACAAAATACCAACAAACCAAACCATTTAACTTTACTATTCATATGCTCCCTCCTCTACTTCTTTTACTTTCTTTTTTCCCGACATAAAATTGTACACTACTGGAATAACATATAGGGTTAAAAAGCCAGAAAACAACAAACCCCCAATAATAACCATACCCATAGATACCCTACTCTTTGCGCCAGCACCAAGGGATAAGGCAATAGGTAATGCGCCTAAAATGGTTGCCAAACTGGTCATCATAATAGGTCGTAACCTTGAAACGGCCGCTTCTTTTACAGCTTGTAATTTAGGAATGCCCTGTTCTCGTTTTTGGTTGGCAAACTCTACAATCAATATCCCATTTTTGGTTACCAAGCCCAACAAAACAATGATACCAATCTGCGCAAAAATGTTCATGGTTTGATCAAAATACCATAAGGTAATTAATGCACCAGCTAATGCCAAAGGCACCGTAACCATAATTATAATAGGATCAATAAAACTCTCAAATTGCGCTGCCAATACCAAATAAATAAGCACCAAAGCCAATACAAAAGCAAACAAGGTATTAGATGAACTCTCAGAAAAATCGCGTGAAGGTCCACCCAAATCTGCGGTAAAACTATCATCCAAAACTTTGCTTTGAATGCGTTTCATTTCTTCAATTCCATCTCCAATGGTTTTGCCAGGTGCAAGTCCAGCGCTTACTGTAGCGGCCTTGTACCTATTGTAATGGTATAATTGAGGCGGACTGCTTTGTTCTTCTACATAAATTAAATTATCGAGCTGAATCAATTCTCCTCTATCGTTTCTTACGTATAAAGATTTTAAATCAACCGGATCATCTCGGTGCTCACGGTCTACCTGACCAATAATTTGGTACTGTTTACCACTCTTTGTAAAGTATCCATATCTAATGCCACCATAGGCAAATTGCAAGGTTTGTGCAACAGATTGAATGCTTACTCCTAAATTCTTTGCTTTCTCCCTATCAAAATTAATCAGCAATTCTGGTCGGTTAAATTTTAGGTTCACATCTACCCCTTGAAACACCCTGCTGTTATTGGCTTCATCTAAAAACTTAGGCAAGTAGCTTTGTATTTTAGAAAAATCTTGATTTTGCAAAATAAATTGAACAGGCAAACCAGCCCTTGAACCTCCTGTACCACTAATGGTTTGGTCTTGTATTACAAACGATTTGGCTCCTTGTAAGGAACCCAACTGTTGCTGCAGCTTCATGGCTATTTGGTTCTGACTGCGTTTACGATCACTTGGTTCAGGAAGAATAACCCTTACAAAACCTGTGTTCATTGCACCGCTTCCCGTAAAACCAGGTGCAGTTACCACTAGGGTTAAACGTTTCTCCGGAACAGAATCATCAATCAATTTTGACACTTGATCCATGTAGGCATCCATGTAATCAAAAGAAGCTCCCTCTGGCGCAGTTGCCATTACACGCATCCAGCTTCTGTCATCCATTGGCGAAAGCTCAGATGGCAAATTGGTCCAGATTACATAAATCAATCCTATGCTTGTTCCTATGATAAGCCATACTTGCCAACTCTTGCGAAAAAAGCCTTCAAGGGTGCGCGCATAAGCTTCATTAAGTTTGACAAAAAATGGCTCAGTACGCTCATAAAATTTAGAATGCCCTTTGTTTTTTCTTTGTAAGTAAACATTTAAAACGGGTGTGAGTGTTAAGCTCACAAAGGCAGAAATTAAGACCGATCCGGCCACCACCACCCCAAACTCTCTGAACAACCTACCTACAAAACCTTGAATAAAAATGATAGGTAAAAATACCACCGCTAAGGTAATAGAAGTGGCAATTACCGCAAAGAAGATTTCATTGGTTCCCTTAATAGCAGCTTCGCGCGGACTTAATCCTTCTTCAATTTTTTTGAAGATATTTTCGGTAACTACAATACCATCATCTACCACCAAACCTGTAGCCAAAACAATGGCTAACAATGTGAGGATATTTATAGAAAAGCCAGAAAGGTACATGATAAAAAATGAACCAATCAATGAAACAGGTATATCTACTAATGGTCTGAAGGCAATTAACCAATCGCGGAAAAACAAAAAGATAATCAATACCACCAATAAAAAAGCTATCAACAAGGTTTCAGAAACTTCTGTAATAGAGGTACGAACAAAACGAGTATTGTCTAATGCTATATCCAATTTAATGTCTGATGGAACTTCTTTTTTAATGAGGTCATACCTGCGGTAAAACTCATCTGCAATTTCTATATAATTCGCTCCGGGTTGTGGTACCAATCCCAAACCTATCATAGGTACGCCAGATGATTTTAAAATGGTTTCTTCATTCTCTGGTCCAAGCACTGCCCTGCCCACATCTGCTAATCTAACAATTTCCGTTCCTGTATTGCGCAAAACAATGCGGTTAAATTCTTCTTCTGTGGTATACCTACCTACCGTTTTTACAGATAGCTCAGTATTGTCACCCACAATTTTACCTCCAGGTAATTCTATATTTTCTTTATCTAAAGCAGCTTTCACATCTAAGGGGGTGAGCCCAAAAGCCGAAAGTTTTACCGGATCAAGCCATAAGCGCATGGAGTATTTTTTCTGACCCCAAATTTGAATGGAGCTTACACCTGGTATGGTTTGTAAACGTTCCATGATAACGTTCTCTGCATAATCATTCAATTCCAATTTAGAGCGCGAATCACTTTGTAATGTCAAGGAAACTATGGCATCTGAATTTGCATCTGCCTTACTAACTACAGGCGGAGCATCTAAGTCTTGCGGCAACTGCCTAATACTTTGCGAAACCTTATCGCGCACATCATTGGCAGCCTCTTCTAAATTTTCACCCAAATTAAATTCAACCGTAATTACGCTGCTTCCTTGGTTGCTAGAGGAAGAAATAGAACGAATGCCTGCAATCCCATTGATGGCCTTTTCAAGAGGTTCCGTGATTTGAGATTCTATGATTTCTGGGTTGGCACCTGTGTAGCCTGTTCTAACAGTAATTACAGGAGGATCAATACTTGGAAATTCACGTACTCCCAAATAGTTAAAAGAAATGGCTCCAAACAATACAATGAGAATGGAGCAAACCACAGCCAATACTGGCCTATTTATACTTGTACTCGCTAAACTCATATTATTTCTTGCTCACCTTTACCTTCACCCCTTTTTTCATATACATAATACCATCAACAACCAATGAATCTCCTTCGTGCAAGCCATCGGTTATTTCAATTTTATTCTCACTTCTAAAGCCTGTCTTTACCATCACATCAAGTGCAGAATCTCCTTTCACAATAAACACCTTTTGTCCTTTTAACACTGGCACCAAAGATTGGGTTGGTATCATAAAAGAGTTTCGGTCTGAACCAAGGGTAAGGCTAATGTTTGCAAACAATCCAGGCATCAATTTAGACCCAGCATTGGCACATAAAGCCTTCATGCGAATGGTTCTTGTTTGCGCAGAAACACTGGCATCACGTGCATAAATTTTTGCCGTAAATTCTTCGTCAGAACCACTCACCTTAAAATGAATGGGATCATTTACTTTTATTTTTAAGGCATATTTTTCAGGAACCGAAAAGCTTAATTTTAATTGCGAAGGATCCTCTAAGGTGGCTATAACAGTTGAAGGAGTTAGGTAAGTCCCTTCACTAATATTTCTTAAACCTATCATACCACTAAAGGGTGCACGTATTTCTGTTTTTCTGATTTGCTCTTTTAAAAAATCGATATCGGCCTCAATGGCATTTAATTCAGACACTGCCAAATCATAATCTGCTTGAGAAATAGCCTCTTTCTTCAATAAAATGGCATTCCTATTAGCATTCTCAGCTTTCAATTTTTTAGTTGCCATTGCTTTCTTCAGTTGCGCTTGAAATTCTGCATCATTCATCTTCAACAGCAACTCTCCTTTGCTTACATGGGCTCCTTCTTTAAAATACAAACGGGTAACCAAACCTTGGGTTTCAGCATGTAAATCTACCTGCTCATTTGCCTCAAGGGTTCCGCTCACTTGGTATAAGGGTGATACCTTTTCTGCTTGTAATACTTGTATGCTTACTGCTACCTTCGACTTCGGTCCTCCACCTCCACCTTTGGGTCCAACCTCCATTTTCTTATCCCCACAAAAAAACTTGGGAATAAACAATACAGCCAATACTGCCAATAAAATTATAAGTCCTCTAAACTTTCTCATGCTTCAATAAAATAATAGACTAAATCATTCAAACCACAGAAACAAACATTTGTTTAAGCAGCTGTAACTTCTGTACGTAATTTTTGATGAACCAATACATGCCCTAAATAATAGGAAACAAGCATCAATAAACCGCCCGCAATATAAGGAAGTGTATAATGGAAATCATACAAGATACCACCAACAGCGGGACCAACAACTCTTGCTAATGAACCAAACGACATATTCATACCCAGTACCTGACCTTGTTCATGTGGCTCTGCCTCTTGTGAAATAAGAGAACTTAAAGCCGGGGAAATACAACCATTACCAAATGCAATGAATGTCATACTTATTAATTGCAACCAAAAATGTTCAACGGGTACATAAGGAATGCTTGCCAATCCAACCACCATAAACAAAGAGCCCATTAACAATAGTTTTTTCTCGCCAAACTTTTTGGTAAGCTTGCCTACCAAACCGCCTTGCACAATGGCTCCCACCACTCCAATAAACATAAAAACAAAACCTACCTCTTTCTCCGATAACAAATAGCGTTCAACCCATAATATGGAGGCCGTAATTTGCATCATAGAAAAGGCACAAATGAAAATGAAATTGAGGGTAAAAAGTTCGCTGATAATGGGCTTCTTTAACTCATATACCAAATTACTAATGGGCTTAAATTCAAACTTCTTTTGGGTTTGTTTTACTTTAATAGATTCAGGCAATAAGAAATAAGCCATTACTAAATTTATAGCACATAAAGCCGCAGCTACATAACCCACCATATCCACACTTCCAATGCCACTCATGGCCTTAAGGTATCCACCAATAGGCGGACCAAATATAAATCCCAATCCAAATGCAGCACCAATTAAACCCATGTATTTTGAACGGTCTTTAGGTTCAGTAATATCTGCTATATAAGCTTGGGCGGCAGAAATATTGGCTGAACCAATACCTGCAAATATGCGTGAGATAACCAAAAACAATAAATCGTGGGTAAAAGCAAAAAACACATAGGCACACATGGTAATAAAAATACTTACCAGCATCACAGGCCTTCTCCCAATTCTATCAGAAAGTGTTCCCCATAAAGGCGAGAACAAAAAGTTCATGAGCGAATACAATCCTGCAATAAAGCCTATCTGTAAGGAGGTAGCATGTAGTTCCTTGGAGAAAATAGGAAAAATGGGAATAACCAATCCAAATCCAAGTAAATCAATGAATATGGTTAAGAACAATACAACAATAGGCGACCTCGATTTCATCCTGCAAATAAAGAATTAAAATTAGAACATCACCCTTAATTGTACATTAAAACTGCGAGGAGCATCAATTTTACATGGCCTTGTGGCATACTCAACATTAGTGAAGTTGTTTATTAAGATCCCAATTCTACTGGTTTCATTCATTTGAAATGAAAACCTGATATTCTGCACAAAATCACCTTTACCTGCTCGTTCAAAAAACGTATTTACGGTTGGTGTAAACACCGTAAAAAACGGATCTATTTTTTCATAAATGCTGTAATAGTTACATGAATAGCCAATAAGGAACTTTTTATAACCCGCTTCAAAGTCAATTTTAGCAGTTTTCCTATTTCTGTAAGGCAACAAAGCATTGTAATATTTGGCACTGTCTAACTCTCCCAAACTCCCAAACAGCGCTTTAGAGTAATAGCCCCATTCTTTCATTTGGGCATCGGCAGAAATATTAACAGGCATAGCGTAGGTAAAGCCTCCTAAGGTTCTAATCAACACATCTCCTATTCTGCCTTCTCCACTTAAGTTAATTTCAAAACCAGCGGTGCGTGTCTGACCAATATTAACTGCCTTAAAACCTATTCTCTGCAACAAGGGAACATTAGGGTGGTCAACAGAAGAAAGCCATTGGTCGAACCTAAACTCTATCATACTATCATATTCTTGGTTAAAGAAGGTAAAGTCGAAAGCTCCACTAAAGTTCCCTATTTTAAAACCCTGCTGCACGCCAATTTCTGCTGTCCATCCTTTTTCCGAAACCAAATCATGGTTCGGGAAAATGCGCAAACTGGCCGCTTTGTCTTCTACAAACTTTTCTCCAATAGTTGGGAAACGATAGCCTTCTGAGTAGTTGGCGCGGATAAACGTCTTTTCTCTTAGCTCATAATTTACCCCTATCCTTTTTAACAAACCAGTTGGTTCAGAATACACATCCAACCCATTCACTTCATACCTTCCACCTAAAACAAAACTCCAACGTTTATATCTGTAATCCATTTGTGCAAAGGCCGCTGCACTAAATCCTGCAAACTCCCCTTTGTATACATTTCCCACAGCCCATAAAGTGGTTAAATAAGTTCCGGCAGTAAGGTCTAGGTTCTTATATAACTTGGTTCGTAAGTTATAATCAAATGCATATAAGTTGGCAATGGCATCATTATCTGCGGGGAATAATACCCTGTCCACAAATCGTTTGATTTGGTATATCCTACCTTTAAAGGTTTGAACCAATTTGCCTTTGCGCCATTCTGCATGTGGGTCAATAGAAACAATGCGGTAAAAATCATCTACCACATAATTGTCTATAGGCTTTAATGCGCCTGAATCGGCATTTTGCCAAAGAAAGAACCTCCCGGCCTCCTCATACATGATATTTAAATTGATACCCGCACTAAAATTTTTGGTGAACCTATACCTCGTCTTTAAATAGTTACGCGCCCTGTAAGCATCGGCAAATTGTAAATGACTATGTATAGCGTTTAAATTCCCACAAGTAACTAGGTCAAATTTGCCCCAACTTTGCTTGTGGCTGTAAAACATTCCCCCATTCATGGGATGGGCCGTGCGATTCCACCATATGGTTTCTGTCCTTTTGGGGTTCGACAAAATGCCTTGGTAAAACTGAAATTTGGTTTGAGGCTTCTCTGTTCCCCAACCCGTACGTACATTCACCGTTCCATTTAAAGCCGAAGAGCCATACAAAACAGAGGCAGAACCTTTAATTACCTCTATTTGTTCTGCCGATTCAATAGGAAGAAATGTCCAACGCGCATCGGCCAAATCTGCTCCCAACAAGGGCATATCATCTAAGAGCACTGCCACCCTGCTACCTGTGTTGTAAGAAAAACCAACCCCTCCTCTAATGGTAGCCTGACCATCAACCACCATTACGCCAGGCACTTTGTTAAGCACCTCCGATAAATCTGCCGAATTGCTATTTGCTATTAAATAAGGTTGAATAATATTAATGGAAGTTACCTCTCTTGAAACTTCTTTTGCTCCACGCGAGCCTGCCACTACCACTTGATTCAATTGATTTACGAATGGAACCAATAGAATTTGAATGTCACGCTTACCCGATAATTGCTCATCAATGGGATATTCAGTGTTTCGGTATCCAATTCTACTTACCTTTATAAGATGTTTACCAGGTTGGGTGCTGAAAGAAAAAAAGCCATTTGAATCTGTAAAAGCAATATTTTTTTTATCTAAACTTACAGATGTGGCGGGCAATGGCTTGTAGGTTGTCTCATCTAAAACAATGCCTTTGATCAACAAATTCTGCGCCTGAATATTGGAACTCAGGAGAATGACGAATATCATGAATAGCTGAAACGGCTTTATTTTCATAGCAATGGGCTCGGTGTAAAAATAATACTTTCTCAATTTTATGAAACTTTTTGTTTAAATCGGCAAACAAATACTAATTTAGCGCGGTTATTACTTAGTATTAAAGATTACGATTTAAAAAATGGGTCAGTTAAAGGAAAAATTCATTGCAAAAGCCCTTCCCCTGTCGGCTGAAATTAAACAATTTGTTAAAGAAAACGGAAATGTAGCCCTCGGAGAATTTACCGTTGAAGATGTATATGCCGGACAAAAAGGCATTATAGGTTTATTAACAGAAACATCTCTCCTCGATGCCAATGAAGGAATCCGTTTCAGAGGATATTCTATCCCTGAATTGCGTGCACAATTACCAAAAGTACCAGGAGGCACAGAACCATTGCCAGAAGGCTTGTTCTACCTCATGTTGTTAGGCGAAATGCCAACCTATGATGATGTGTTAGAAATCCAACAAAATTGGAGAGAAAGAGCTGAAGTGCCTGCGCATGTTTTTGCTGCTATAGATGCTTTACCTATTACCACACATCCTATGACCCAATTTAGCATTGGTATCATGGCCATGCAAACTGAATCTGTATTTGCCAAGGCATACAGAGATGGTATCAACAAAAAAGATTATTGGGATCCAACTTACGAAGATGTATGCAACTTGTTGGCACGTTTGCCACGTGTGGCAGCTTATATTTATAGACGTACCTACAAAAACAATGAGCATATTGCTCCAAAACCAGAATTGGATTGGGCCGCAAACTTTGCCCATATGCTAGGTTTTGATCAAGTAGAATTCTACAAGTTGATGCGTTTGTATTTAACCATTCACGCAGATCATGAAGGTGGAAACGTTTCTGCCCATACCACCCATTTGGTTGGTTCAGCCTTAAGCGACCCTTATTTGTCTTTTGCAGCTGCAATGAACGGATTAGCCGGACCATTGCATGGACTAGCTAACCAAGAAGTTGTGCGTTGGATCATGGAATTGCAAAAAGAAATTGGTCACTCACCAAGCAAAGATGAAATTGCTGCCTATATCCAAAAAACTTTGGCCAATGGAAAAGTAGTTCCTGGATATGGTCATGCCGTATTACGTAAAACAGATCCAAGATTCTTGGCGCAACAAGAATTTGCCAGAACCTATATGCCAGATGATGTTTTGGTAAATATTGTTTGGAATATTTATGAGGTAGCCCCTCCAATTCTTGAAAATACTGGTAAAATCAAAAATCCTTGGCCAAACGTAGACGCCCATTCTGGTGCATTGTTATTACACTATGGAATGAACGAATACGATTTCTATACCGTTTTGTTCGGTGTAAGTAGAGCCCTTGGAGTTATGGCTTCTTTGATGTGGGACAGAGCTTTAGGCTTACCAATTGAAAGACCAAAATCTGTAACCTTTGAATGGTTAAAGAAAAATGTAGCTGCAAAACAGCAAGCATAACATTCCATAAATTTAAAAAAAGAGGCTGTTTCCATCGAAGCAGCCTTTTTTTTGTCTTCTCATTGGCCCGAAAATTGTATTTTTGAGCCACATGAATGACAAGCATTTAAAAAAACCGTTGTTATGGCTCTTATTATTTACAAGTTTACCCTTGTTCTTTTCTTTGAGCGCATGTTATACCCAAAGTGGTGCCTCCATCGACCCCAATGCCAAAACATTTAGCGTTGCCTATATTGTTAACAATGCCACCATTGTGGCTCCTACGTTAAGTCAAACACTTACCGAAAAAATCAAAACAAAATTCATCAACGAAACCCCGCTAAAATTAACCAACGAAGAAGGTGATTTGGCCTTTAGTGGCAAAATTCAATCTTATCTAACAGCCCCTGTGGCCATTCAAGGAAATCAAACCAATGCGGTAAATAGGCTTACAGTTACCGTTGAAATCACTTGCGTAAACAAACTAGACGAAGCCAAAGGTTTTACCCAAACATTTACCAATTTTCAGGACTTCGACTCCAACCTCGATTTCAACAGTGTGGAAAGAGACTTGATCACCAAAATATGCGATGGCATGGTGCAAGATATATTTAACCGCGCCTTTATCAATTGGTAAATTGACACCTATTTTATTTTTGTATATATTGCCTGAAAATAACGGTTTTGAATAAATACGATTTTACAAGTTTGGTAAAAGACCCCACCAAAATGGGTGAGGCCGATATAGAGAAGCTAAGGGCTTTGGTAACCCAATACCCCTATTTCTCTATTGCCAGAAATTTGCATGTAAAATCTTTGTTCAATACCAAACATTACGAGTACGATAAATTCCTCAAAGAGGCCGCTTTACAAGCAGGTAACCGCGCAGTTTTGTATAACCTGGTGCACGACTTGCCACTTGAAACCGAGAGCGAATTGGAATTGAAGCATCAGGTAGAAAACCTGCAAATTCAAGCTAGTCCGCTCGCTACAGTTGTTGAAACCCCAATCATTGAAACAGCTGTAGCAATAGAAGAAATTACGCCAATTCCTGTTGTAGAGGATAAAATAATTGAACCAGAAAAAGTTCAAATTGCTCCTGAAAAACCTCTTGAAATAACTCCTGATGGTGAAATTGATTTTGTGATAGAATCTCTGGAAGATCCTTTGGAGGAAGATAAAAACAACTTTGATTTTGTTACCTCTCTTGATGATTCACCTAAAATGAATCCTATTCAAGAAGAAAGCAAACCAGCATTTATCCTTCCAAAAATTGAAACCACCCCTCCTCCTGTTAAAGAAACTCCTAAATCTTCCAACGAAATTACAGATGAGGAAAAATTGGTTCAAGCCGCTGGAAAATTTGTTAAATTTATACCGAAGCCAAAACCAGAGCCTTTTGAGTTGGAAGAAGACCTCTCACTCATTCATGATTTACTAGAGCCAAATGCAGATGTGCTAGAAGATTTTGATATCAGTAGCCTGAATGCATTTGTAGATCACACACCGAAGAAGCAAGAGGAGAAAGAAGTAGAGTTAGAGAAAGAACAAGTGTTTGAGTTCGAGCAAGAGGAGATGAAGGAGAAAGAGCAAGTGTTTGAGTTGAAGCAAGAGGAGATTGAAGAGAAAGAACAAGTGTTTGAGTTGGAGCAGGAGGAGATTGAGGAGAAAAAGTTGGAGGTAGAGTTGGAGGTAGAGCAAGTTGAAATAGAAATACAATCTGAACCTTTTGCTGAGACCCAACCAATTAGTATTGAGGTATCGCCTACAACTAAAATGGTAGATTTATCTAACCTTTTAGATGAAAATGTAAACACGGAAATAAACATCCCTGAGTTACCAGAAACTGCTCCATTGCCAGCAGCAAACAACGAGCATGAAACACCTGCAGATCCCGCCTTCTTGCAATGGATTGTTCAACAACAAGAAGAAAAGGAACACATAGAACTTTCAAACAAGGAGGATGCTGTTGAAGAAGTTCAAATTCCTGCTCAAGAAATTCCTGTTTCGCAGGTAGTAACAAAAGAACCAAGAGAAGAGGACAATGAGTTTGTATTTGCCTTCCAAAATAAATTGGCATCTCTTTCTAACAGCGAACTAAGCCAAACCATTCAAAGCAATCTTCCTTCAGAAACAGTTGCCAATATAGAGCAAGCAAATTCGGTTCGAACCGAAACCAAAGCCCCTGAAAAGGAAATGGAACCCAATGCTTTAGATAGCCTTATAAACCATGAAGTAAATTTCTTCTTGGCTCCTATCTATGAGCAAGTAACCTATAACCCTGCTATTTTTGAAGACGGTTTTTATGCCATTTTTGAAGGCAGCACGCCGTCGCCACAAAAAGAGTGGACAGAGCCATTTGTTTCTCTCAAAAAATCAGAACCTGAACCAACAGAATTCCCAGGCTTGAGCATACCTGAAAGCGAAGAAACTGTTAAACCTAAATTGGCAGAAATGCCAGCACCAAAAATAAACCGCGATCCAGCTTCTGTTGAATCTATTTTGGATAAATTTATTAGAGAAAACCCAAGTATTGCCCGACCAAAAAGCGAGTTCTACAATCCGGTTAATATTGCCAAACAAAGCGCAGAAGAAAGTGATGAGATTGTAAGCGAGACACTTGCAAAGATTTATGCCAGACAAGGTTTATATAAAAAGGCCATTCAGATGTATGAAAAATTAGGGTTGCATTATCCCGAGAAAATGTCGTATTTCGCAGGCCTGATTTCTCAGATCAAATCAGCACATAATATAGAATAAGATATGTTAACAGTAATTTTAATTTTAATCGTAGTAGCATGTTTGTTACTGACTTTATTGGTATTAATCCAAAACCCAAAAGGCGGTATCGCTGCTAACTTTGTTGCACCAAGCCAAATTATGGGCGTTAAACGCAGCACAGATATTGTAGAAAAAGCAACTTGGGTAATGGCAATTGCCTTAATCTCTCTTTCTTTATTGTCTAACTTTTTCAGACCAACCAATGAAGGTCAAGAAGGCTTAAACGAATCACGTATCAAAGGCAAAATTGAAGAGCAAACAGTTCCTGCAGCTCCGCAACAACCACAACCTGCGCAAACACAACCAGCTCAAGATGCTGGTGCTGCTCAAGGTCAACCAGCACAATAAAAAATATTCCTAATAAAAAAAGAGGCTGTCTCCATTGGAGTCAGCCTCTTTTTTATGCCCTAATTTCAAAAAAGAATGGTTGCCTTCTAAGCGCAATGAATGTATGTCTAATAAGTAAACTATTTGCCCAAACAATAAACTTAGGCTAATTGAATATCAATCACAATTAAACAATACAATGCCTAAGTAAGTATGAGCAAGTATGATGTATGTATGAAATTATTAAGCTTAAAAACGCTTACGTAAAAATAAATTAACACCTGTAGAAGCCGGTTTTTGTTGAATCCAATTGCTATTGTCAACCATACTATTAAGCGCAACTTTAGCACTTATCATACCACCCACATCAACAGAGCTGTTAATATTAAATGAAACTGCTGGGGCTATACCCAGGAAAAATACATTTTTAAAGGTTGGAAATGATGACTTATCATTTATAACCAACATTCCAATACATCCCGGATCTGGCATATAGGCACTCACCAAATTTAAACGTCCATAGGATACGCCTCCCATTAACTCAAGGTGTACTTTTTTGTCTGATGGAAATTGATAACCCAACCACAATGGAATTTCAGTAAAGCTATATTTATTTTCATAACTATTGCCTGGTCCGCTTATAATAGAATCGTTGGCGTTCATATATAAATTTACAGGTTGTATTCTTGGTGGATTACTTTGATTGGCGGGTAATACAGCAAAAGTAACGTCTTGTTTAAATGAGCTAATTCCAATACCGGAAAAAACAAACCACGACTTTCCAAAATGGTAGTTTAAAGTTAAACCACCAGAAAAATCTAAGGCAGGTTTTTCAATTTCTTTACGCAAATCATAGGCATGTTGCAAACCGGTATAGCTTGAATTTTGCGGCATTGACAATTGCATAAAAGTTAGGTTTGCCCCAGCCATTGCACTGATAGAAAAATTCGTAAAATTCTCTTCTGGAGCCACATAACTATTTCCTCTAAAAACAGGAGTTTCTGTAAAGGTATCTTTGGGTGCAGGAGGCAAAATACTCACCGATTCTAAAATTACTTTTGGTTCAGCATTGGTTTTAGTATCTGTATTGTTTGGCTTATCAGAATTATTTTTGGCTTCATCAGATTTTGTAGAGGCAATTGGCGTTTGCAAACCTCCATTGTTCTGAGGAGTTTCAGATGAATTTGAATTTACCGTTTGGTTTAATTCACTTGCGTTGGGAGGTAATCCATTGCTAACACCTGCATTGTTTGATGCTACACTCCTATTTACATTTCTTGTAGCCTGTGGTAAACTTTGAGTTGAAGTGTTTGTGCTACTTCTATTTAATTTTCTTCCTTTAGGCGCAGTGCTAGCGGGCGCAGTAGCTTGGTTGGCGTAACCGCTGCTATTTTGTTCAGCACTTTGCGGTTTAGCAAGCGTATGGTTGTTTTCGGTCTGAACCAAGGCCTCAGCAGGTGTTGCTACAGATGGCTCTTGTTCAATATGAATAGGCTTGCTTGGCAACGGTTTTGAGGATGACACTGCTGCATCTGAGGGTGTTTGGTTTGCAGGCGCAATGGCAGTTGTTTGAGCCACTTGCTGTGATGAATTGGTTGTATGGCTCATCCAATATCCAGCGCCAAAAGTTGCCAATAAAATGGCACAAACAGAAGCAAACCAAAGGAAGCCTTTTCTGCGTTTGTTTTCTGGTAATTGAGAAGCCACTTGCTCCCAAACTTCTTGGTGTGGCTCAACGGTGTAATCGCTTAATTTTTGTTGAAGCTTTGGCTCAAAAGAATCGGCTTGTATATTACGCTCGATTCTACTCCACAAGGCATCAGAAGGCTTTAGCTCCATGCTATCCATCTGTTCCTTCAACTTCTCTTCAAAACTATTTTGCTTCTTCAAAGGGCTCATTTAAAATCTGATAATGTTTGGCCAATAAACCTTGCATATACTGCTTAGCGCGAGAATATTGAGACTTACTGGTTCCTACTGCTATATTCAACTTCTCGGAAATCTCCTTGTGGGAGTATCCTTCAATGGCATAAAGGTTAAAAATGACACGGTATCCCTCAGGTAAATGTTGGATCAATGCCACAATTTCTTTGGCTGAAATTTTCTCCAATATGTCGTCATGGAAAACAGCATCGTAATGCTCCTGATCCAAATCTTCTTGGAATTTCCTGCTCCTATGTTTGTAGTGGTTGATGGCATTATATACCATGATACGTCTAATCCATCCTTCGAAACTTCCTTCAAATTTGAATTTAGAAATACCCTGAAAAACTTTTAAGAAACCTTCTTGTAACATATCCTCGGCTTCTGCCCTGTCTTTGGCATATCGCATACAAACCCCCAGCATTTTACCGGCATAGTGCTCATAGAGAGCCTTTTGACTGGCTCTGTCGCCCTCAAGGCAACCTTTGATGATATCCGGTTCATTGCTTAACATGTGGTGCTGCTTATGGGGTAGTCATTTTTTCAGTTCCCCCGGTTGCCTTGGCCAACAAAATTATTCGATTTTCCTTCATTCTTGCCATTTTTTCAAGGCCTTTGACCAAAAAGGTGAAAAACTGTCAGCATTTTCTGCTTGGCATAGCTTTGGCTAAGCATGAGTATCCAATTAAACACTTTAAAATTATTTAGTATATGTCAGTAAACTTAAAACCAATCGCAGGAACTCAGAACAGAGTTATTGTTCAAGCTGCACCAGCCGAAGAAAAAACAGCTTCGGGTATCATTATCCCAGACACAGCTAAGGAAAAACCTCAAAGAGGTACCGTTATCTCTGTAAGTGAGGTAGATGAAAAAGGCAACAAACCTGCCGTTAAAGTGGGCGATACTGTTTTATACGGTAAATACGCCGGAACAGAAATAAGCATTGAAGGTACAGATTACCTTATCATGCGTGAAAGTGACATTTTTGCCACCATTTAATTTCTTCCCAAAACAACAATTTTTATAATTCAAATATGACAAAGAAAATTTCATACAGTGTAGATGCACGCGATGGTTTAAAGCGTGGAGTAGATGCCTTGGCTAATGCCGTTAAAGTAACACTTGGACCAAAAGGTCGTAACGTAGTTATCGATAAAAAATTCGGTTCACCCGTAGTTACCAAAGATGGTGTTTCTGTTGCTAAAGAGATTGAATTGAAAGACCCTATTGAAAACATGGGTGCCCAAATGGTAAAAGAGGTTGCTTCTAAAACTGCTGATATTGCAGGTGATGGAACTACTACTGCAACTGTTTTGGCTCAAGCTATCGTTTCTGCTGGTTTGAAAAACGTAGCTGCAGGTGCTAATCCAATGGATTTGAAACGCGGTATAGACAAAGCAGTAGAAATTGTTATTGAAAACTTAAAGAAACAATCACAACAGGTAGGCGACGATAACAACAAGATTGAACAAGTTGCTACTATTTCTGCTAACAACGACGAAGTAATTGGTAAATTAATTGCCAATGCTATGGCCAAGGTTGGTAAAGAGGGTGTAATTACCGTTGAAGAAGCTAAAGGAACTGAAACAGAAGTTAAAACTGTTGAAGGTATGCAATTCGACCGTGGTTACTTATCTCCATATTTTGTTACCAATGCAGATAAAATGGAAGCTGAATTAGATTCACCATTTATCTTAATCTACGACAAAAAAGTAAGCAACATGAAAGAGTTGTTGCCTATTCTTGAGCAAGTAGTGCAAACCGGAAAACCTTTGGTAATTATTGCTGAAGATGTAGAAGGTGAAGCATTGGCTACTTTGGTGGTAAATAAAATTCGTGGCTCACTCAAAATTGCAGCAGTAAAAGCTCCAGGTTTTGGTGATAGAAGAAAAGCCATGTTAGAAGATATTGCCATCCTTACTGGCGGTACCGTTATTAGCGAAGAACGTGGATTTAAATTAGAAAATGCCGACCTAACCTATTTAGGAAAAGCAGAAAAAATTACCATCGACAAAGACAATACAACCATTATCAATGGTGCTGGTAAAAAAGAAGATATCACTGCTCGTGTGAACCAAATTAAAGCACAAATAGAAAATACTACTTCTGATTACGACAAAGAAAAACTCCAAGAGCGTTTGGCTAAATTGGCTGGTGGTGTTGCTGTATTGTACATTGGTGCTGCTTCTGAAGTTGAAATGAAAGAGAAAAAGGATCGTGTAGACGATGCTTTACATGCCACTCGTGCTGCTGTTGAAGAAGGTATTGTTGCTGGTGGTGGTGTTGCTTACATCCGTACCATCGAAGCCCTTGAAAACTTAAAAGGAATCAATGATGACGAAACTACTGGTATTGCCATTATAAAACGTGCCATTGAAGAACCATTACGTCAGATTGTAGCCAATGCAGGTGGTGAAGGTAGCGTAGTAGTAAACAAAGTTCGTGAAGGAAAAGACGATTTTGGTTACAACGCACGTACCGAAAAATACGAAAACCTTATTGCTGCAGGTGTAATTGACCCAACTAAAGTTAGTCGTGTTGCCTTGCAAAATGCCGCTTCTGTTGCTGCAATGATTTTAACAACAGAATGTATTTTGGCTGAAGAAAAAGAAAATAACCCTGCTCCAATGCCAGGCGGAATGCCAGGAGGAATGGGTGGAATGGATTATTAATCGATTCACTTTTCATACTAAAAAAAGGCTGCCTTTAACGAGGCGGCCTTTTTTTTTTGATTTATTTTAACCCGTGGCTGTATCTTTTCTCTCCATTTGGAATTATAGTACCCTATAGGGTAGCGTAAAGTAGTTTGCCTTGTGACTTCCCCGTTGTGGCGGCCCCCGTTGGGGCGACCCCCGTTGGGGCGACCCCACGTGGTCGCCATCCTCCAACCCCCTTTAACTCTTTTTTGGAAACTTGTAGATATATGGTTAAAATTGATTCAATAGAAAGGAAAATAATATTGCTCCTACTATCGTTACAGCAAATACCATGAAAAAATTAACTCTTTTAACGCTACTTTTTGCCTGCATGTTTTCTATAAAGGCGCAAGTATTTCCCCAAGAGACACTCACTGCCTATACCATGTATTCATCAAAGGAAAACTTATACAAAAAATACAAGGTTAAGGAGGTTCATACCACGTATTCTGAAAAGGGGAAATTCAAAAAAGGCGCTGAACACTTGTCTCGTTATGATGAGAATGGAAATTATGTGTATGAGTTACGTCCAAAAAAAGACGTAGAATTTCATACAACCTTCATAAAAGATAAAATGGCCTCTCGGGTTAAAATGAAAAAAGGAGATACCGTTTATGTTTACCTTTATGCATATGACGAAAAAGGCAATTGGATCAAAACGCTTTATTATGAAAAATCTTTGAAGAACCCGCAAGCTACTACCTTTAGGGAGTACAATGAAAAAGGCAAAGTTGTGAAGCAAGAAGAGTTGAACCATAAAAACAAATCTACCTACCGCTTTGAATACGAATACTGGGAAAATGGCTCTAGAAAAGCTTCCCGCACTTATAAAAAAGATAAGCTTCAAAGGAGCTATTCGTATGAATGTGATATGAAGGGTGAAATAGAAAAAGCCAAAGTGAATTATTGTACAAAAAAATCATTGAACACCGATGGTTCTTTCGTAGAAATATTTGAAACAAAAAAGGGCAATAAGGTGGAACGTACAGTATATACCTATGCAGCAGATAGCAGTTTATTGGCTACTGAAAGGTTTAACCACAAAGGAATATTGGTTTGGAAAAGCTCCTACACCTATCATCCCAATAAAGAAAGGGCCACAAGTACCTATTTTGGAAGAAACGGAAAGCTCAGATACAAGTACATTTACCAATATAATGATATCGGCCTATTGGTTCAGACCGAATATTTCCAAAACAACAAGGTAGAAGTGCGTGGTATCACCCGCAATGAATATAGTTTTAGGGGCAATTGAGACCTCTCTTTGATTTTGTGAGGGAAGAATATACCTTAGCGCATCGTTGATTGTAACACCATGCGTAAAACTCTTTACCTTGTTTCTTTTATCCTGTTGGTTTTGGTGATAGGAATTCACCTGAGCGGAAACAACCATATTTATAGAACCTTATCTATGACCATTTTCAGAGGAAAATTAGGTCCGGGTATTGATGAGTTAAACGATTTTCCAACCAGAAAAATTGCTCTGGGCAAACCTGAAGCATGGCCTAAATCTGTGAATTATGGGAAGGTAAAGGTAAATGAAACGCTAAGGAATAAATCCATCTCCTTTGAAACTACCGCCTTTTTGGTGATAGAAAAAGACAGTTTACTATTTGAGGAATACTTTGCTGGATACGATGTGGAAACACCCAGCAATTCTTTTTCTATGGCCAAAAGTTTTACCTCATTGCTTATTGGCAAAGCCTTAAAAGAAGGGTTGATTAAAAGTTTAGATGAAAAGGTAGGCACCTACATCCCAGAATATAGTCAAACCCAATACGCCAACATTACCATCAAACATTTGTTGATGATGAGCTCTGGACTTGATTTTAAAGAGAGTTATGGTAGTCTATTTGGATGGCCAGCAAAGGCCTATTACGGATCGGATGTGAATGCTACTGTTATGAATCCTCCGGTATTAAATGAGCCAGGAAAAGTGTATGAATATAAAGGTGGAGACACCCAACTTTTAGGAATGATTTTGCAAAAGGTTTTAGGCAGCAAAAGCATCTCTGAATACGCCAGTAGTTTATGGCAAGGAATAGGCGCTGAAAGCAAAGCATATTGGAGTTTAGACAAAGAAGATGGCATGGAAAAAGTAAGCTGTTGTTATTACGCCACTGCCCGCGATTTTGCGCGATTTGGAAAACTAGCCATGAACTATGGCAAATGGGATGGCATGCAACTTATTGACAGTGCTTTTATTGCTCAAAGTATGGTAGCAGCACCTTTGCAAACCAAAGATGGAAAACCAAATACCCAATATGGCTATCAATGGTGGGTGTTAAACCATAAAGGACTCGATATTTTTTATGCGAGAGGAATTAAAGGTCAGTATATTTTTTGTATCCCGGCTAAAGAAATAATTATTGTGCGCTTAGGCCACAAACGTGCTGATAAATCTGGCGATGAACTGCCTGCAGATATTTTTGATTATTTAGATATGGGCTTAGGTTTGGCCTCGGTTCGAACAGAAAACTAATCGCGTACGTCTACCAAATACTCTACTCCTTCTGGTGTATTTCCTGTTATTTTAACCAATCCTTTTTTGCCTTTTCTGGTTATGATAACCAAGCCATCTTTGCTGGTGCCTATATAATCATAAATAGGATCTAACAGTATTTCTCCTTGATCATTTATTAAGCCCAATAAACCTTGGTTTTCTACGCGAGCCAAACCCTTTTCAAAAGGATATACTTGATCGAATTCAGGTTTAATAACTTCCTCGCCTTGCATATTGATAAAACCCATTTTACCATTCTTAATCACTTTGGCGCGACCGTTTTTAAATGGATAAATGACATCGTATCCTTTGAGCATTTTTCCTCCAACTTTCTTTTGTGCAAATGCATCTATATGGAAGAAACAGAGTAGGGCAATTATTAAAGTGGTTATTCTCATCACGCGGCGAATTTAATTGATTTAGCATAAAAACAAACCTTGAGCCATTTTATTGTGAAATGATTTGCCATTTTTGCCCGAATAACCTATTTTTATAAAAATAAGATTAATGGAAACGTTCAGAAAAAGTGCTGGCTGGGCCTTGGTGATTAGGGGAGTATTATTTATGCTCTTCGGCTTTTTGGTACTTTTCATGGAATCAAAAACCATTTATGGTCCCATGAACTTTTTGGGAATTATTCTCTTGTTATCTGGGTTGTTATACTTTGCCCTGTCTATTTTGCTACGCAAGAGCAATAAGGCTTGGTTTTTAGGACTTATTTGGGGATTGGTAGATTTGTTAACTGGTGGATACATCATGTTAAATATGGCTACTGCTACCACCCTATTTACCAATATCATTGGGGTATTTGCCATCATCATGGGTATATCTATCCTTGTTTCCTCTTATTTCATTCCCGGCTACCGCATTTTTTTATATATCAATTCCCTAGTTTCTGGCAGCTTTGGTTTTTTGATTTTAACCAATCCAACCATTGGCCGACTAGATTTTTTGGTAGGTTTATATGGCTTGTTATTAGGAATGTTTGTGGTTTATGCGGGGTACGCCCTTATTCGGTTCAAGAAAAAAAATCCTTTACAAAACAATAATCCATCTGAAGCAGTTTGATAGTTTATGTTACAAGCAAAGCATAGAAATTTATTATATTTAATGAGTCTTACACCAGCGGTATTTTGCCTTATTGGAAATACCCTTGGCTCTTGGTTTACTTTAGCAAACACCCTTTATTCATTGGGCTTTTTGGCTGTATTAGAATGGGTAAGTAAACCTGTAAGTTCACCACTTCATACAGAAAAAGGTGATTGGATACCCCAATTGGTTTTGTTTTTACATATTCCTTTTCAAGTATTAAGTGCAGGTAGTTTATTGTATGGCATTTCAACAGGCGTTATTGCAGACCATTGGATTTTTGCCGCTGCATTAAGCACTGGCATAAACACAGGTTCTTCGGCCATTGTGGTATCACATGAATTTATTCACCGCAAAAATCCTCTTGAAAATTTCTTGGGTAGATGGTTACTATTTACAGCGGGTAATATGTATTTCTTTGTAGATCACTTAAGGGTGCATCATAAATGGGTTGGAACCCAAAAAGACCATGCCACTGCACGCAAAGGAGAAACGCTATATGGCTTTTTCCTACGCTCCTCATTGGGTCAGTTTTTAGGTGCCATACAATTAGAAAATGAACGCTTAAAAAAGGAAGGCAAAACCAATATCGGTTTGAACCATTATGTGTACCGCCAATTGATATTACATGCCTTGTTCGACACGGGGGTTTATTTCTTGTTTGGAGGGGTGGCACTTGCTATTTGGTTTGTGCATTGCATTGTGGCCAATTTCTTGTTAGAATATGTAAATTATGTGCAGCACTACGGACTTAACAGACCAGAAAAATCGAGGGTTACAGAGGAACATTCTTGGGAAAGCGACCAATTTGTGAGTAGGTTTGTTTTGGTAGATTTGAGCCGACATGCAGACCATCATTATTATGCCTCCAAGCCATACCATACGCTAGAGACTTATGAAAACAGTCCAAAAATGCCCAGTGGTTATGCAGGTATGTTTTTGTTGGCAGCAGTGCCACCCATATGGTTTAAGGTAATGGATAATAAACTTCCTAAAGCTTAAATAGGAACCACGCTAGGCAAAGCTTGCACTTCACCAACTTGTAGGGAGTTGAGGTGAATATTTCCTATACGAACTCTTACCAATCTTAAAGTAGGAAACCCCACTGCAGCAGTCATTTTTCTTACCTGCCTATGTTTGCCTTCTCTTATGGTTATACTAATCCAGGAATAAGGTCTGTGAAGTCCAGCGCGGGGAGCAGGAATACGGGCTTGAAAGGGAGGCTCTGTTTCCAGTTTAATAACTCTACAAGGTTTGGTTCGAACCAATTCTTTATTGATGATTAATTCCAAGCCATTTTCCATTTGAAGAATGGCATCTGGGGTAATATCTCCATCGAGTTGAACGTAGTATTCTTTTTCAAATTTGGCCCCATTCACGTAGGCCATAAATTTGGGGTTGGAACTCATTAAAAGGAGTCCTTCACTGTCTTCGTCTAACCTCCCAATGGGATGCACACCATCAGGGAAAGCATACAATACAGACAAGCCTTTTTTGTTGCCATAGCCTTTCAAATTCACCTGACTCATTACCCCGTAAGGCTTGTATAATTTATAATGTAAAAACTCCTCTGGCATTACATTTTTTTGAGCGGCTCAAGCAAGTGTTCTAATCCATTCAGTCTTATTTCATAAAGGGTTTCTAATTGCTGACCCAATTTACCTTTAGGAAAGCCATTGCGCTGAATCCATTCGAGGTAATGAACAGGGATATGCATTAACAAGGTTCCCTTGTATTTGCCATAAGGCATGCGCGTTTGCACTATACCTAACAATATTTCTTGCGGAGAATATTCCACCTGTGGCTCAAAAATTACAATACCATTTCGGGTATTTCACCACGTACCACCAACCTACCTAAGGTTTTTTCTTGAATGTATGCTACACTAACACCTGGAGCTCTTTCAAGCAAAACAAAACCTTCGTGTGTGATATCAAAAACACCTAATTCGGTTACCACTTTTTTAACACAACCCAAACCTGTAATTGGCAAGGTGCATTTGCTTAACAATTTAGATTCGCCAGCCTTGTTTACATGTTGCATGGCCACAATGATATTTTTGGCAGAAGCCACTAAATCCATTGCGCCTCCCATGCCTTTCACCATTTTTCCAGGAATCTTCCAATTGGCAATATCGCCATTATCTGCTACTTCCATGGCACCTAAAACCGTAAGGTCTACCCTACCACTTCTAATCATACCAAAGCTCATGGCAGAATCAAAAAAACTAGAACCTTTGGTGGTGGTAACGGTTTGTTTACCTGCGTTGATTAAATCTGCATCTACTTCCTCGGCAAAGGGAAATGGACCAATACCTAATAAACCATTTTCTGATTGCAAAATAACCTCTATTCCTTCAGGCACATAATTGGCCACCAAGGTAGGTATTCCTATTCCTAGGTTTACGTAGTAACCGTCTTTCAGTTCTTGTGCAATGCGCTTGGCTATTCCAAATTTATCGAGCATGGTAGTGTTTTTTGTAGAGAACAAATGTAGGGGGCAGCGCCAAAGAAAACAAAAGAAGTAATTGATTTTTGCTTGGGTTGGAAAAACTATAAAAATTAAGAAATAAATTTCAAAAATAAATCAGATATTTGACCGCACTAGTTCATTTACCTACCCATGAAAAATACTTCCATTTTAGTTGTTGAAGACGATTCAATGAGTTTCGAATCATTGAAAAAAATTCTTGAAAATTTAGGTTACGCCAACTTCTCTCATGTTACAAACGGAATGGACGCCATTGCAGCTGCCAAGCTTTTGAATTATGAAATTATTTTAATGGATATTGGTCTTGAGGGTAAATTAGATGGTATAGATACTTCTGCCCTCTTAGATGGTCATTCAAAGGTAATTTTCACTTCAGGAAACCATAAAGATGGTGCTACCTTTAGTAGGGTTGCTAAAGCGGGTGGTTATGGTTTTATTTCAAAGCCATTTACCAGTCAGCAAGTAAGAGAAGCTCTTGAAAATGCATTAAAGGCATAAGGGAATACTATTTTACCTCTTGCATGAGCTTTTTTACCATGGGTGAAATGGCAATTAAAACAATACCGGCAATTAAGGCATATATCGCTAATTGCTTGTACCCTTCAGCATAAATAATTAGTTTATCCATGTTGTTTGCATCCTCAGAGGCACTGGCAATGTTTGCGCCTAAAATACCTGCGAAATATTGTCCGTAAGCACTGGCCAAAAACCACATACCCATCATTACTGCTTGTAATTTATGGGGCGATAATTTGGTCATAATAGACATACCTATGGGCGACAAACATAACTCGCCAAAGGTTATCACAAACCATCCAAAGGTAAATAAGTCGAGTGAGGTTATTCCGTTTTCATCTGCGAAAAAACGGGTTTGGTAAAACACATAAAAACCTCCAGCTAAAAACAAAAAACCTAAACCAAATTTCACCACGGTATTTGGTTCAACCTTACGCTTGGCCATAAATAACCAAAGCATACCCACCAAAGCAGCAAAGATGATTACGAATAAAGAATTGGCTGAGTTGTTAACGCCGTTTGGATCGAGCTCTACACCCAATAAGGTATTTTCTAAATTATTGGCTGCAAACAAACTCAAAGAGCCTCCGCTTTGTTCAAAAAAGGCCCAGAAAACAATGGAAAATAAAATGAATACCAAGGCGGCCATCAATTTTTTATTTTCTGCGGCAGAGAAATTACGCATTTCAAATAGCAGGTATACCAATGAAAATGGACCAATGATATACATAAAAATATCTGTGTACTGCGAATTGGAAACCATTAAAATAACTAACGGTATCACGGCAATAGAAATCACATACGTAGCTACTTCATACAAAGTTTTCTTCGACTTCTCTATATGTTGAAGTGGCGACTCTCCTATCTCTCCCAAACTTTTTTGGGTTTGCACAAAGGTGAGTAAACTAATAATCATTACTACCGAGGCAAAACCAAAGGCAAAGTTCCATCGCAAATCAACAGGAATGGAATCTGCAAACAAGTTACCATTGGCAACAGCTATACATAAATAGCCTCCAATAAATGCACCTAGGTTCACACCGGCATAAAACAAAGAGAAACCTGCATCTCTGCGGTCATCGTCTTCGCGGTATAGCTTGCCCACAATGGTTGAAATATTTGGCTTAAAAAAGCCTGTACCAATAATGGTAAAACCTATCCCTGTAAAGAAGAATTTTTCAGGATCGAGGGCTAAAATGATGCTACCTACTATCATCAACAAACCACCCCAAAAGAGCGATTTTCTATAGCCTAAAATTTTATCGGCAAACATGCCACCAATAAAAGTGAAGGCATACACAAAAGCTTGAGTGGCGCCATATTGTAGGTTGGCTACCTCAGAATTCATGTGAAGGTTGCCCACCATAAAAACAATGAGCATGCCGCGCATTCCATAAAAACTGAAGCGCTCCCACATCTCACTAAAAAACAAGTACCACAATTGCTTGGGGTACTTGCCTTTAAAATTTTGTATTTCGTTGATGGTTAGTTTTGCCATTTTATTTGATACCGTGCATCAATTTTTTAAGGATTGGATTTAAGGCAAATAAAATAATAGCTGCAATACCTGTTAATACCACAAACACCATGAAGAATTCATATAAGTTGTGTATTTCAAATCCTGCAAAAACAGGATTGTGATCGCTAATTTGGTTATCGGCCAACAATTGAAGTTGTTCTGCTGTTGGGGTAATTTTCTTATCTAAAATGGCTTGCAAATCAATGCCCATACCTTGTGCTTTTAAAAACTTATCACCCGTGGCAGGTAAGATAGAACCCAAAGTTCCTGCTAATGCATAACCCGCAGCGTTTGATAAAAAGAACACACCAAATAGCAACGAAGCAAAACGCTTAGGAGATAATTTTCCTACCAATGATAAACCAATTGGCGACAAGCATAATTCTGCAAATGTTTGGATGAGGTATAATAAGATTAACCATTTAATGCCTAACAAACCGCTATTACCTAAATCTTTTACATTGTGAGCAATAATGAAATAACTCAAGGCAATAAGGGCCAAACCAATGGCTTGTTTTACTGGAGAAATAGGCTCTTTTCCAGAAGCACGTAATTTATCCCAAAGAATACTAAAAGGTAAAGCAAAGGCAAATACAAATATTCCATTGAATACTTGAATCATAGAGGCCGGCATTTGCCAACCAAATAAGAAGGTTCTGTCTGTTTGGTTATCTGCAATAAAGGTGAGTGATGAACCGGCTTGCTCAAAGGCTGCCCAGAAGAAAATGATGAAAAAGGCTACAATGTAAATTACATAAATACGGTCTTTTTCAACCTTAGTTAAAGAGCTATCAGATATAATTAAACCCGCTAAGGTGATACCACTTGCATAAATAATAGGATAGATAACGGTCTTTACAATATTATGTCCGTCTAACATATAACGGAATAAAAAGAATAGGGCAATAAAGGCAATACCAGCGCCAATTAAGGCAGTTGTAGAGAACACAGCTTTTTGAGATTCGCCTTCTTCATAATCAGACGACTCATGTTTTGAAGGCAATCCACCCAATGGTTTACCATCTGGTGATACCACATATTTGTTTTTAAGAAAATAAAATACCGCTGTTCCCAAAATCATAGCAGTTGAAGCAGCTAGGAATCCCCATTTAAAAGCATGTATATCGCGTATGCCACCAGCATCTTTTACATCTCCTAAAAACGGACAAATGGTTTGACCCAAAAAGGCACCTAAATTGATACCCATATAAAAGATGGTGAAGGCGGTATCTAACTTATTTTTTTCTTGTTTCGGATACAAGCTTCCCACCATACTTGAAATGTTTGGCTTAAAGAATCCATTTCCAAAAATGATAATACCTAATGCCGTCCACATAAGGGTATTGGCCAATGGCAAATTGGTACCAAACACACTTGCACTGGCAAATAACATAAACTGACCAACTGCCATCATCAATCCACCAATGAGAATACAATTTCTGTTACCCAAAAACCTGTCGGCAATAAAGCCACCTAACATAGGGGTTAAATAACATAATCCAAGAAATGCTCCGTAAGTAAGAGAAGCATCTTCTTCTTTCATCATTAAGGAGTTTACCATGAAAAGTGTGAGAATGGCACGCATTCCATAAAAGTTGAATCGCTCCCACATTTCAGTACCGAATAATACCCACAGTCCTTTAGGATGGGCTGATTTAGCTGCTGTTTGGCTCATAATAGTCAATTGTTGAATGTGCAATATACATTAAGTTCTCACTTTTGCAAACGCCCTTTTTGGGTTCGGTTCGAACCAATAAAAACCATTCAAATACCTTCAAGCACTGAGGTTAATGCAAAATTACAGAGGCATCACTTGCATAGTAACTGAAAATCTTATTTTTGAACCAACCGAACCCGAGCACTCCCTATGAAAAAACTTTTGAAACTAACTGCTGCCATCTTATGTACCTTCTCTTTGAGTTCATGTGAAGAGGCAGAAAAAATTCTTTTGTCTACTGGACTTACCAATGAAGAAGTGATACAAGGTTTAAAAACTGCTCTTGAAATTGGCAGTGATACTTCTGTATACAAGCTTTCTCAATTAGATGGGTATTACAAAGACGAGCTGGTAAAAATATTATTGCCAGAAGAAGCACAACCCATATATGGTGTTATTAATAGCATTCCCGGTGGCAATCTTTTATTAGAAAATGCTATTCAATCTATCAACAGAGCGGCAGAAGATGCTGCCCCAGAAGCCGATTCTATCTTTGTTTCTGCCATTACCGGAATCACCATTACCGATGGTTTTACCATTTTAAACGGCGGCGATTCTGCTGCTACGGTATACCTCAATGGCAAAACCTATACCCCATTGTTAAATGCTTTTTCTCCCAAAATAAAAACGTCTTTGTCTAAACCCCTTTTCTTAAACACCAGTGCAGAAGAATCTTATTCCAAATTATTGAATGCCTACAATACCGCCTCATTAGGAGGATTGCTGTTTCCAGAAATTAAAACAAACTCATTAAGTGAGCATGTAACACGCAAAGCTTTGGATGGCTTGTTTGTGAAAATGGCTCAAGAGGAAAAGAAAATTAGAACCGATCCTTTACACCGGGTAAATGATATTCTTAAAAAAGTATTCGGCGGTTAAGCTTATAACTTTTCCAAGATAAAGCGTGTCATGCGCTCATATAAATGCAAGCGCGTTTTTGAGCCACCAATGCCATGGTTTTTGTTTGGATAAAATTCTGAATCGAATTTTACGCCTTTTTGAATCATCTTATCAACCATCTCTACTGCATTTTGGAAATGCACATTGTCATCGGCGGTGCCGTGAATGATAAGGTAGTTTCCTTTAATCTTATCTACATGATTCATCGGTGAATTGTCGTCGTAGTTCTTTCCATTTTCTTGTGGTGTGCGCATAAAACGCTCGGTATAAATATTGTCGTAATAACGCCAATTTGTTACAGGTGCTACAGAAATGGCTGCTTTAAATACATCATTTCCTTTGCTTATCCCAAGACCGGCCATGTATCCTCCAAAGCTCCAACCCCAAATACCCATTCTGCTGGCATCTACATAAGGTAGGCTTGCCAATTTACGTGCTGCAAAAATTTGGTCTTCTATTTCATATTTACCCAAATTAAGGTAGGTGCATTTTTTAAACTTTTCACCCTTAAAACCTGTGCCTCTTCCATCAATAGAAACAATGATATAACCTTTTTGCGCCAACATATGGTACCAAAAGAAGTTTCCGCCACTCCATCGGTTCAAAACTGTTTGTGAACCCGGACCGCCATATACATACATCAACACAGGATATTTACGGGTGCTATCAAAATTAGGAGGTAATAAGGTGTACATGTTCATGGCATCACCTGCTTCATTTGCGATAGTGGTAAAAGTAATTTGTGGCAAGGCATATTCAGCTAATTTTTTTTGTAGTGATTTATTGTCTTCTAATACACGCACCACTGCTCCATTGGCATTCATTAATTGGTAAACAGGAGGAGTGTTTATATTGCTAAACACATCGAGGTAATAGGTGAAGTCGGCATTAAAACTGGCACTGTGCCATCCTTTGCCATTACTTAATTTGCTTTTGCCTTTGCCATTTAAACCTACACTGTACACATATCTTTCAGCAGCATTCTCTTCAGATGAACTGAAGTATAATTTTTTACTTTTCTCATCTACGCCATATACATCATCTACATCCCAATTTCCTTTGGTAAGTTGTTTTACCAACTTGCCCTTTAAATCAAATAAATACACATGGTTATTGCCATCTCTTTCGCTGCTTAACAAAAATGTTTTGCCATCTTGTAAGAAATAAAGGTTATCGGTAATATCTACATAGTACTCGTTTGTTTCGGTTAAAATTACTTGTGTTTTGCCATTGTTTGCATCGGCCAACAAAATTTCTAATTTGTTTTGCAAACGATTCAGACGCTGCACACATAATACATTGCTGTTTCTCGTCCACATCATACGTGGCAAATAAATGTCGGTTTCAGTTCCGGTCTGAACCTCTGTAATGAGTTCTGATTTGGTATCGTATACCAAAATAGAAACTACAGAATTTACCTCGCCTGCTTTAGGGTATTTGAATTTACTTTGTTTAGGATATAAGGAACCATACATGGCCATTTCATATTCTGGCACCTTGGTTTCATCAAAACGGTAGAAGGCCAATTTCTTACCATCGGGGCTCCAAGAAAAACCTTTCCAAATAGCAAACTCTTCTTCATACACCCAATCAGTTGCCGCGTTAATAATGGCATTCTCTTTGCCATCTCTTGTAACCCTAACTTCGGCGTTTGATACAAAATCATAATAATACAGATCGTTGGCGCGCACAAAAGCCATCTTGCTATTATCTGAAGATAAGGTAGCATATCTCACTTTATCCTGAACGGGTTGTATCAGTTTTCTAGACTTTAAATCGAATAAATAAAAAATGCTCTGACTGCTATGGCGGTAAATACTTTCAGATTGGGTAGCAATCAACAATTTGCTTTCATCATCGCTCCAACTAAAATTATATAATTCTATGGCATTGCCATTATTGGCCAATTTGATATCGGCCATGCGCACAAGGGTATCTACCAATTTACCGCTGCCATATTCAAAACGCAATAGGTTTTGTTTTTCATCAAGGTTACAGTAATACCTACCATCATTCATAGAATTAAAACCAGCTACCCCTCTCGCAGAAAAGGTTCCTTTGGTCCAAATATCTTCTAATGTAATTTCTTTCTGAGCCAAGGCTCCATGCGTACAAACCAATACCAATAATATGGCTCCCAAAACAGATTTCTTCATGATGCAAAATTTGACTCAAACCTAAGTAAAAATTAAGAATTACAAACACCACTTATCCAATTTACCCTTTCAAGCTACTATAGTGTACTTAGCCCAGAATCATTGTGCATATCCTGTCTGCAATTTCAACTTGGAAAACAGATATTTGAAGCATGAAATTTAAGGCAATTGACACAGCTGATTTGGCATATTTTGCTCAAGTAACCGGACCAGAGTACACCCTTGGTTCAGACCGAGACCTAGAAAATTATGCCCACGACCATACAGAAGACTTGCGCTTTGCGCCCGAGGTGGTAGTAAAACCAGCCAATGCCCAAGAAATTTCAGCCGTTCTAAGCTATTGCAACCAACACCATATACCCGTTACGGCCAGAGGTGCTGGTACAGGATTAAGTGGTGGGGCTTTGCCTGTGATGGGTGGTGTGGTATTGAGTTTGGAACGCATGAACAAAATAATTGAAATAGATGAACGCAATTTTCAAGTAATTGTTGAACCAGGTGTAATCAATGAAATCTTGCAAGAAGCTGTAAGGGCAAAGGGTTTGTTTTATCCGCCCGATCCTGCAAGTAAAGGCTCATGCTTTATTGGTGGAAATATTGCGCATAGCAGTGGCGGACCAAGAGCCGTTAAATATGGCACTACCAGAGATTACGTTCTGAACCTAGAAGTGGTATTGGCCAATGGAGAAATCATTGAAACAGGAGCCAATACTTTAAAATATTCTACAGGATATAACTTAACGCACCTCATGATTGGCAGTGAGGGTACCTTGGGTATTGTAAGCAAAATTGTTTTAAAACTCATACCTGCTCCCAAAAATACTATGTTATTATTGGCTCCTTTTACCTCTCCTGAAAAAGCTTGCGAAGCTGTGAATGGAATATTTTTAGCAGGAGCCAATCCATCTGCTTGTGAATTTGTGGAACCAGATGGCTTTCGCTTATCCTCTCAATTGCTTCAAGTAAATTTTGACATACCAGAAGATGTAGGTGCCTATTTATTGATAGAAGTTGATGGGAATGATGGCGATCAAATGATGACAGAATGTGAAGTAATAAGTGAGGTTCTATACCAACACCAAGCCATAGATGTGTTGTTTGCTGAAACGGCCAACCAAAAAGAATATTTCTGGAAATTGCGCAGAACCATTGGTGAAGCTACCAAACATAACAATACCTACAAAGAAGAAGATACTGTTGTGCCACGAGCCGAACTGCCAACCTTGTTTAAAGGGGTAAAAGAAATTGGCAAACGTTATGGGTTCAGAACGGTATGTTATGGACATGCAGGAGATGGCAACCTTCATGTAAATATTTTGAAAGACCAATTGAGTGATGAATTTTGGAACAAAGAACTCAATGCAGCCATTGTTGAAATTTTCTCCTTATGCAAAAAGCTCCATGGAACTATAAGCGGCGAACATGGTATAGGATTGGTTCAACAAAAGTTTATGCGTGTAGTAATGCCAGAAACCAATTTGCAATTGATGCGTGGTATTAAGCAGGCATTTGACCCAATGGGTATATTAAATCCAGGGAAAATATTCAACGGCTAAGCAAGCCTATATCTGGTGTTTTTTATTGCTCAATAAATTGGCCTCATCCCATACCATTCTGGTTTGGAAGGGCTGCTTTCTTTCTGCACAATTGCTCAACTCACAAATGCTGCAAGAAGTAGGAATGCATGGATCTGCATGTAAGAACAATTCAATATCTTTATGAAATTTATCTGCCACCAACCTATCAACGGCAGAAACTTCTTCATGCGCCTCTTCTAAACTCCAATACCAAGGCAAGGTAATATGTGCATCCATGTGGTAATTGGCTCCATATTTTACAACCCTTAAATTATGCATATCAATCCAAGAGGTTTTTCTGTTTTGGTTCAGGACTATCAGCAAATCTGCAATTATTTCTGGGTCGGTTTCATCCATTAAACCTGCCAATGATTTGCGTAACAATTGGTAACCTGTAACCAAAATCATGCAACCCATTAACATGGCAATTATTCCATCTAACCACAACATGTGGGTGTACTGAACCAATACCAATCCAAGCACCAAACCCATACTGGTATAGGTATCGGTCATTAAATGTTTGCCATCTGCCACCATGGCCTCTGCTTTGTTTCTTTTGCCGGCTTTGACCAATAAAATACCCATGATAAAATTCACTGCACCCGAAAAAGCTACCAGATAAATACCTATGTCTAATTGCTTCACCTCAGTAGGATTGATAAAAGAATGAACGGCTTCAAATAAGATATATATAGCAGCCAATACAATCATTCCTCCCTCAAAACCAGCCGAGATAAATTCTATTTTACCATGACCATAAGGATGGTTTTCATCTTTGGGTTGTTTAGATAACCAAAGGCTATATAAAGCAAAAAATCCAGCAGCTACATTGATGATAGATTCTAAGGCATCACTTAATATGGCATTGCTACCTGTAATAAGGTGTGCCACAAATTTGATGGCCATAAGCACAATGCCCGATAGCAATACCAAAAATTGCAGACGAATAATATTCTCAGGTTTTTTCTCCATGGTACAAAAATACAAAAGGCAACCAATGGTTGCCTTTTGTATTTAATATGTTTAAATGATATTAGTCAACTAACATGCGGCGAGAGGTTTTGAAACCTTCTGCTTCCACAGTATATACATACACACCTGAGCTCAGGTTGTTCAATTGCAAATCAATTGAGCTGCTGCCTGCAGGGATATTGTTGTAGTTACCTTCAAATACTACTTTACCAGTTAAATCAATTACGCTTACTTTTACATCAGCAGCAGATTTGAAATTAACAGGAATAGAAGTTGCATTTACCATTGGGTTAGGATAGTTCTGACCAACAGTAAATAATTCGTTGTTCATTTTTACTTCACCAATAGAAGTTAAAGTACCAAAAATATCAGCAGTATCAACTACCATGTACATTACATCATGAATACCTGCAGCACCTGGATTGTTGGTAGCATCATATCTTCCAATAGAAGTTTTTTGCAAGAAGGTAAGGTGTAAACGACCGTCCATTCTTTTTGAAGCTGAACCAAAAATTTGCTCTACGTTTAAACCTAACCAGCTGGTTAAATTCTTGATACCACTCCAAGTAGCACCACCATCTTTAGAATATTGAACATAGATATCGCGGAAGTTTTTGTTGTCTGTAGAAATATCATCTTCTGTAAGCGCGCTGTAAATTACGAAGATATTTCCATTAGCATCCAAAGCACTGTAAGGCATGGTTGCAATAGAGTGGTTACCATATTTAGCACCAGCATCATTCCAGTTGCTGCTTAAATCTAAAGCACCGTTAGCGTTCTCATCTGGCATACCACCAATAATACCTGCAGAATCTAAAGGTGTATTGTCTTTCCAATATAAAATAGCATTTTGACCAGGGAAATAAGAAATGCTTGCATCATCTAGGTTGTTATCTAATACCCTTGCACGCGCCCAGAAGCAATGTGCATTACCAGCATTATCAACCAATACATTCACAGCACCATCATTGGTATTTGAAGTATCAACCAATTGCTTGTAATCATAAGCAGCAACAGGAAACGAATCAATAATAGTTTTTGTCCAAGTTGCACCAGCATCAGTAGATTTCCATAATGCTAAGTCGTCTGTTAAACCTCCTAAAAGGATAGCCACAGTGCTACCATTTGCATCAATAGAGTAGTTATCTCCACCACCTGCGTAAACACGTGAATTGTCGTAACCAGGCAAGCACTCATTTTTAACCAACCAAGTATTGGTACTAAATTGGTATCTTGAATAAACCTGTGGTGTACGAACACCATTTTTAACTACACGGTTAGGCTGTGTTGAAGAGCTATCTGTATAAGAAGCAATCACAATCATGTAATCGCCAGAGATAGCCGTTTGGTTCCACAATACACCAGGAATAGTTGCGGTTGTATCTAAAATGGTAGTGCTTGTCCAAGTACCAGGACCAACTCCTGATTTGCGGTTCATCATAATACCACCAGCATTACCTGTACCAGCCTTTACAATATGAGAGGTAATAATCTCTTCATTGGTAGTTGGGTTGTACACGTAGTTAGGGAAACCACATCTTTCTGGTTCAATTTTTAATGAGTTTACAGCGCCCCAAGTGGTACCATTAAAATGGTTATAACCTGAACCACGTGAAGAATATGGAGCAGGATCAGAACTGGTTGTCCAAGTAATTGAAACTTTACCACCATCTAATAATTGGATATGACGGTAGATACTGGCATTGGTTTGTTGGTCATTTTGGGTTTCGCCTACTTTGGAAGCAAAAGATTTTTTTCCAAGAGATTTGCTTGTAAAACCTGTACCCACGCCAGTTTGAACTGGAGAAGCAACCGGTTTGTCTGTAGTTTTTACAGACTGATTTACCACATTGGGGCCATTAAGTACTGGCTTCTGGGCCATCACTGCCACAGAAACTAGAGAAAGAGCCATTAAGTAGATTTTTTTCATTGTATATAAATTAGGTGTTTATGCTTGTATTTTTCAAATGTATAAAAAAGCGAATAAAAAAAAAGTTTTCGAAAGGTCAAATAAACCCACATTAGGGATATTATGATTTAATTGGCAAGGGTAGGTCTATAGAGTATTTTAAACAATAGCTCCTTCATTAATTCACTATCACCCACATTCATTTGGTTCACGCCCTTGCTTTTTAGGTCGTACTCGGCCACCAAGGCCATGGCATTTTCTAATTCTGCCAGACTATAATTTGACAATAATTTTTCAAAATCTCTTATTTGTCTGAACCCAATTCCTATAGCCATCATGCCCTTTTGGTCTTTAACCTGAGTTTGTTTCAACACCACCCCTTTCATAAAAAAACTATTGAATTGCGATAGCAGGGGTATGATGGAAAAATCTTTGGCACTGCTCATGTGGTGGTTGATGTAAAAAATGCGTTTGTTGTTTCTATTAGCCAAAGCCGTTAACATTTCAAACACGTTAAATTCTTTACTGATTCCAATATACTTTTCAATCATGGCTTCATTCACTTCTGTGAGTTCGCCTTTGTTGATGATGAGTTTATCGAGTTCGTTGGCCACTTTGCTTAAATCGCTACCTACATGATCGGCAATGAGCATGCAGTTGGCCTCGCTTATTTGCAGTTTTCTATCGCCCAAATATTGTTTGATCCATTGAGGCAATTCGCTGTCTTCATACAAGCGCTTCGATTCAAAACTTACAAACTTCTTGCTGGCCTTAAACAATTTGCTTCTGCCATCCACTTTTTTGCCCTTCACACATATCACCAGGATGGTGGTAGGAACTGGGTTTTCAAAATAGGATTCAAACTCATCTAATTTCTTAAAGCCCTGCGCTTCTTTCACCACAATCACCTGGTGATTGGCCATCATGGGATACCTGCGCGCACTTTCTATCACAGAAGAAACCTCTACATCTTTGGCATAAAAAACTGTTTGGTTAAATGCTTTTTCGGCTTCTGTGAGTACATTGTTCTCTATGTAATTTACAATTTCATCGATGAAATACGACTCTTCCCCATGCAAAAGATACACAGGATAAAACCTCCGCGATTTTAACTCCTGAATTATTTTCCCATATTCTTGTATGCTATCTGCCGGCACGCTTCTGTGATTTTAATTTTAGCGAAGAAACCACTTTAATGATGATTTTCAAAAGTGCCAAGCAATTTTGCAAGCAAGGTTGCAGCATATCTGAAACTAATTTTATTCCCATTGTTGGTTGATAAAAAAAGTAGTGGTGAAAGTGAAGCATCCAAGTGCCTGAGAGGTAGCCAAAGTTATTAAAGCTTGTTAAGAGACATGTGCATAAATTGACAACTGATTTACAGATAAATGAATTAAATTACACAAAGTAACCAACAGGTTATCCCCAGCAAAATTAGGCGTGTGTACATCTTAAATGCATTTTACCCAAACAGAGATAGGAAGTATATTCGACACATTGAATTGAACCATGCAGGAAGAAAAAGGATATCAAAGAAGAAGAAAGACAAGTGTTACGCCCAATATTTTAACAGAAGGTAGTAAAATTCCACCTCAAGCTATAGACCTTGAAGAGGCTGTATTGGGAGCCCTCATGATAGAGAAACACGCCATTACCCTTATTGGCGAAATTCTTACGCCCAACAGTTTTTATAAAGATGCCCATGGTATCATCTATCAATCTATTCGCGATTTGGCTTCTAATGCTGAACCTATAGATATTTTAACGGTTACAACAGATTTACGTAAGAAAGGTCAACTCGATCTGGTGGGTGGTGCCTTTTATATTACCCAATTAACAAATCGCGTAGCTTCTGCGGCCAATATTGAATTTCATGCGAGGATTATCTCTGAGAAGTTTTTACAAAGAGAACTCATTCGTATCTCTGGTGAAATTCAAACCGATGCTTTTGAAGACAGCAATGATGCTTTTGATTTATTAGATAGCGCAGAGAGAAAGTTGTTTGAACTCTCTCAAGGCAATATCAAAAAATCTATGCAATCTATGAACAAGGTAATTAAAGATACCTTGAAAGACATTGAAGAACTGAAACACAAAACCGGTAAATTTACGGGTGTGCCTTCTGGCTTAAGCAAATTAGACCGCATCACCTCAGGTTTCCAAAAATCAGATTTAATTATTGTGGCAGCGAGACCAGGTATGGGTAAGACCGCCTTTGCGTTAAGTATCGCCCGAAATGCTTCCTTAGAAAGTTTGGGTGAAGGCGAAAGTCCGCGTGCCGTTGCCATTTTCTCTTTAGAGATGGGTAACAAACAAATGGTGAGCAGGATGATTTCTTCTGAGGCAGAGATACACGGACATAAATTAAGAACAGGTGAATTGAAAGATTACGAATGGGCGCAACTCAATTCAAAGATTGCCCGTTTAAGTGAAGCTCCTATCTTTATTGACGATACCCCTGCCCTTTCTGTTTTTGAATTACGCGCTAAATGCCGCCGTTTAAAACAGCAGAGCAATATCCAAATGGTACTGATAGATTATTTGCAATTGATGCGCGGCGACGATGCCAACGTTAAAAATGGTAACCGCGAACAAGAAGTGAGTTATATCTCTAGGTCGTTAAAAGCATTGGCCAAAGAATTAGATGTTCCGGTTATCGCTCTCTCTCAGCTGAGTCGTATGACAGAGAGAAGAACTTCCTCGTCAAACCGACCGATGTTATCAGACTTACGTGAATCTGGTTCCATTGAGCAAGATGCAGATATGGTAATGTTTATCTACCGTCCGGAGTATTACCAGTTGGCAGAATGGGAAGATGGAGAACCAACAGCAGGACAGGCAGAAGTAATGATTGCCAAAAACCGTCATGGTGCCTTAGAAAATATCCGTTTGCGTTTTATCAACGACTTTACCAAGTTTACCGATTTAATGGAAGACTCTTATATCCAAACCAGTCATGATATGATGGTAGACAATCCTGGATTCATTACCATTAGTTCTAAACTCAATGAGGAAGATGAATCACATGATCATTTTAACCCTGCTCCTTTTTAAAGCTTTACATAAGAGGCTATTTAATTTTAATTTTATCTTGTAGCTTCGCAGCCAATATGACCCAAAGACCTTTAATTCTCATTTCTAATGATGATGGTATTACAGCACCTGGAATACGCGCATTGGTAGAGGCTGTTAAGCATTTGGGCGAAGTAGTTGTAGTTGCGCCAGACAGTCCGCAAAGCGCCATGGGGCATGCCGTTACTATTAGCAAACCTCTACGCTTAGAGAAAACCAAAATTTATGGCGACATCCACTCTTACCAATGCAGTGGCACGCCCGCAGATTGTGTGAAAATTGCGGTAGATAAAGTATTGCATCGCAAACCAGATTTGTTGTTATCTGGTATCAACCACGGTTCAAACAGTTCTATCAATATATTATATAGCGGTACCATGAGTGCTGCCATGGAAGGTGCCATAGAAGGAATACCTGCTGCTGGCTTTAGCTTATGTGATTTTGCTTATGAAGCAGATTTTACCTTAGCCGCCAAGATTGCCGCCTCTGTTGCTAAAAACATTTTAAGCAGTGGATTGCCTCCAGGCGTTTTGCTCAATGTAAACATTCCAAAAGTGAGCGAAGATATCTTTATGGGTGTGAAAGTGTGCAGGCAAGCCCACGCCAAATGGGAGGAAGATTTTGACGAAAGAAATGACCCCAATGGTAAAAAATATTATTGGTTAACAGGAAAATTTGTAAATTACGACAAGGGAAATGATACAGATGAATGGGCATTGGCAAATGGATATTGCAGTATTGTACCTGTGCAATATGATTTAACCGCACACAATGCCATCGGGTTTATCAATCAATGGAATATTACGCATGAGAATTAATTTAAAAGATAACTTAGTTGTAGGAATCCTCATTGGACTGCTTAGTCCAAGTATAGGTATTTTGTTGTTTTATTATTTTAATTTTCAAACCACAGAACTCAGAGATTTTCTCGACTTATCTGTTAAAGAAAAGATCCTATCACCTCTATTGAGCTTGTGTTGCGTGATCAATTTAGGTGTATTTTATTTATTCATTCAATTTGATAAATACCTGAGCGCAAGAGGAATCATTCTCTCTACCTTTTTGTATGGCTTTGTGATTGTGCTCCTGAAATTTTTCTTGTAAAGGAGCTTAGCACCCTTATTTTTTCTTAAAAAAGTGCTTGAAAAGGCTATTTTTGCGGCATGGTAAAACAACTACTCTGCTCACTTTCCTTGCTTATTTGTTTATCCGGATTTGCCCAAGAAAGCAATAATCCGAAACCCTTTATTTTATCTGGTGCCACCAATGATTTAAATGCAGTAGCCATGAGTCCTGCCAAATACAAACGCATGGCCGTGGCTGGTTGGGACAATACCATTTTCATTTACAATACGGATAGTCCGTATACTTTGGTTCAAAAATTAAGCGGACATACCGCCCAAATCAATTGTATCGCCTACAACTTATCGGGCAATATGATGGCCAGTGCTTCAGGAGATATGTCGGTACGCTTTTACGACTCATTGGGAAAATATTTACCCATTAAAGAGGATTTGTTGAACAGACACATGACAGCCGTTAACACGCTTGTATTCGACAGAAGTGGAAAGTTTTTATTCAGTGGCGACCGTGAAGGTAGGTTGATGTTATGGGATGCTTTGTTGCAAAAACCCATTAAGTATTATGCCACAGGAAATAGTATTAATGACCTCTGTTTATCGCCCAATGCAGCCAATATTTTTGTTGCTCATTCAGATAAATCTATCAAGCTCATTGCTTTGGCAGGAGGTAAAATAGTTCGGACTTTAGATGCCCACACCGATGCGGTAAATGCTTTGGCCATTAGCACCAACAATCAATTTATGATCAGTGGGTCGAACGACAAAACTGCCATTATTTGGGACTTAAAAACTTGGAAACCATTGCATGTATTGAAAGTAGAAAGCTGGAAAGTAACTGCAGTAGCTTTTACAGACGATAGCAAATATTGTGTAACAGGAAGCAATGATGGTTGGGTAAAAGTTTGGGAAGTAAGCACTGGTAAATTGATTGGAAAAGCTGAATACCCAGACATGAATATCCGCGACCTATGCTTTAGCAAGGATTACAGGAATATTTTAATTGCTCCAAAAATGAAAGAAGGCGAAAACTTTGGTGCGCGTTATGTTTCCAGTTTATTGCCTTTACCAGAGAAAGCTATCAAAATAATGAGTCCTGCCCAAAAATCACTCGACAGTATCATGGCTATTCGTCCACTTAACAAACAAGACTCCATCAAATTTAAGAACATTTTGATGCCTCGACCTGTGGATAATAAAAGTGAAAACAACAAAGGAAAAGGTGGCGAAAACAAACAGTTAGATTCGGCTGTTATCTATAAAACACCTATGAATCAAACACCTAAAAAGAAGTAAGACAAGAATACCTTTTTATCTAGTATTATCTGAGAAAATTGTAAAACTAACATTCGTTAGGAGTAAAAAAATGATTTATCTCAAAAAACGTATTTACAAAAAAATTACTTTACATATATTGCACCGCATTTTAACCCAACTGTAATCTAAAAAAAGCTAACAAAAATGAAGATTCTCAATCTGTTATCTAAAATTACCTTCGTTATTGCAGTTTTGTTTTCCTTCACCTTGTCGCTCTCAGCGCAAAGTGTAGACGAAGGCAAAACGCTTTTTAACGCAAATTGTACGGCCTGTCATGCAATAAATGACAAAGTAGTAGGCCCCGCCCTGAAAGATGTTTCGAAACGCAGAGAAGAAGCATGGCTTTTGAAGTGGATTAAGAATTCACAAGCTATGGTAAAAAGCGGCGATCCTATTGCTGTGCAGGTTTACAAAGAAAATAATGAGGGCATCATGACCTCATTTGAACAATTGTCTGACGTACAAATCAAATCTATTTTAGCATATGTAAAAGCCGAAAGTGAAGCTCCTGCTGCGGCACCAGTTGCCAATGCTACAGCCGATGCTGCAACTGCCACAACAGCTAGCAATGATGGAGATTGGAAATCAATGATCAATTGGTTGTTGTTCATCATTGTTGCCTTATTGGTATTTATCATCACCCAAGTATTCTCTATCCTAAGTAGAATTGGAGACATCCAAGGTAAACCAGTAGTTAATTGGAATCAATTAAACTCTGTTTTATTAATTGTGTTCTTGGTAGTTGGTATGGGTGCCATTGTTTGGGAATTTAGTGCACATAGCAAACACACCATTTTTAACTACGGACCTGCCTCTGCCCACGGTGCTGAGTATGATGACATGTTTATGATTACCCTTGTTTTAACAGGCGTTGTATTTGTGATCACACAAATCTTATTGTTCTGGTATGGTTTCAAATACAAGTCAGACGGAAAAAGAAAAGCTTTATACTATCCAGATAACCATAAAATTGAATTGTTGTGGACAGTAGTTCCAGCTATTGTTTTAACTGTATTAGTAATCCGTGGTTTGATTGTTTGGAATGATATGATGTATCCAAAAGAGCAAAATGGAAGAAAGATTGAAATCTTTGCTTACCAGTTTGGTTGGAATGCACGTTATGCTGGTGTTGACAATAAATTAGGTGCACACAATTTCCGTGAAGTTGGTGTAATTAACCAATTGGGTGTTGACACCAATGATGTTAATGCATACGATGATGTGGTAACCAATGAACTTCACCTTGAAGTGAACCAACCTGTTGATTTGGCTTTCCGTGCAAAAGATGTAATTCATAGTGCCTTGATGCCACATTTCCGTGTTCAAATGAACGTGGTACCTGGTTTACCAACCAAGTTCTCTTTCACCCCAACTGTTACAACTAATGAAATGCGTACAAAAACAGGTAAACCTACTTTTGATTACGTGTTGTTATGCAACAAAATTTGTGGAAGCGCCCATTACCGCATGAAAATGAAGGTGGTAGTTGACTCTAAAGAAGATTACAAAAAGTGGATGAGTTCACAATCTGTATTGGTTGCAAACAAAACAGCCAACAAAGCCGTTGCATTAAATTAATCTCCCATCAGAAAAAAAAACTAAAATTATATGAGCGATCACAATACGCACCACAACCACGAGGAACATGAGCACCATGAAGACAACTTCATCTCGAAGTATGTGTTCAGCATGGACCACAAAATGATTGCAAGGCAGTTCCTAATTACTGGTATCATTATGGGTACCATAGGAATGTTGATGTCTTTGATTTTCCGTTTACAATTGGCTTACCCTAACATGACCTTCCCATTCTTAGAAGGTATCATTGGACATTGGGGCAAAGACGGTAAATTGGATCCAAATTTTTATTTGGCCTTGATTACCATCCACGGTACCATCATGGTATTTTACGTATTAACCGCAGGATTAAGCGGAACCTTTTCAAACCTTTTAATTCCATTGCAAGTTGGAGCCAGAGATATGGCCTCTCCTTTCATGAATATGTTATCTTATTGGTTTTTCTTCCTTTCTTCAGCAGTGTTAATCATCTCTTTGTTTGTAGATGGTGGACCAGCTTCTGCAGGTTGGACAGTTTACCCGCCATTGTCGGCCTTGCCTAAAGCCATTCCTGGTTCCGGTACGGGTATGACCCTTTGGTTGGTTGCCATGGTATTGTTTATTGCTTCTGCCCTTTTGGGTGGTATCAACTACATTGCCACTGTATTAAACATGAGAACCATGGGTATGAAAATGACCCGTTTACCTTTAACTATCTGGGCGTTTTTAGTAACAGCTATCTTAGGTTTACTTTCTTTCCCAGTTTTATTAGGTGGTTCATTGTTATTGATTTTTGACAGAAGCTTTGGTACTTCTTTTTACCTTTCAGAAATTGTTGCTGAATTTGCAGGTGGCATCGAGCGTACAGGTGGTTCACCTATTTTGTTCCAACACTTATTCTGGTTCCTTGGTCACCCAGAAGTATACATTATCCTATTACCTGCATTAGGTATTACCTCTGAAGTTATTGCCACCAATTCACGTAAACCTATTTTTGGTTACCGTGCAATGATTGGCTCTATCTTAGCCATTGGTATTTTATCTTTCATTGTTTGGGGTCACCACATGTTTATTACCGGTATGAACCCATTCTTAGGTTCAGTATTTATGTTGGGAACCTTAATTATTGCGGTACCTTCTGCGGTGAAAACATTTAACTACTTGGCCACCTTATGGAAAGGAAACTTAAAATTAACTCCTGCCATGATGTTTGCTATTGGTTTGGTTTCTTTCTTTATCTCTGGAGGTTTAACAGGTATTTACTTAGGTAATGCTGCATTAGATATTGAATTACATGATACGTATTTCGTTGTTGCCCACTTCCACTTGGTAATGGGTAGTGCCGCTATTTTTGGTATGATGAGTGGTATTTACCACTGGTATCCAAAATTGTTCGGTAGAATGATGAACGAAACTGCTGGTCATATCCACTTCTGGTTAACCATTATCTCTGCCTATTGTGTGTTCTTCCCAATGCACTTCATGGGATTAGCTGGTGTACCTCGTCGTTATTATGCCAATACTGCCTACGACCAATTTAATGTGTTCGTAGACATGAATGAGTTTATTACCATTGCAGCTATCCTTGGTGGAGTTGCTCAGTTAATTTTCTTAGGTAACTTCTTTATCAGTATTTACAAAGGAAAACGTGCTCCTCAAAACCCTTGGAATTCTAATACTTTAGAGTGGACAGCTCCAGTTGAACATTTACATGGTAACTGGCCTGGCGAAATTCCTCATGTTTACCGTTGGGCATACGACTATAGCAAACCAGGTGCAGAAGAAGATTTCATTCCTCAAAATATTCCAGATGCCGGTCAAACCGACCCTATGGAAGAAAGCACAGGATTGCCAGTTGCCTCACACGCAACTACATCAGCACACGCGGTAGCTTAATACAATTCACAACACCTGTATGCCACAAATCATACAGGTGTTGTAAAAATTACTTGTGATAGAAACAAACAAACAAAATAGATTCAGACGCTTTGGTATACTTACCATAGCGGCAGTGTTCTTTCTCATATTTGTAGGTGGATTGGTGCGAAGCACCGGTAGTGGAATGGGTTGCCCCGATTGGCCAAAGTGCTTCGGTCACCTTGTACCTCCTACCGATGTGAGTCAACTACCCGATGATTACAAAACAAAATTTGCCGTGGCAGGTAAAGAAATAGCCGACTTCGACGTGTTTAAAACATGGACAGAATACATCAACAGGTTAATAGGTGTGGTTATTGGCTTTCTTATTTTGCTCACTGTTATTTTTGCTTTTCCTTACCTTAAGAGTAACAACAAAAAAATATTCTGGCTAAGCTTCTTGGCTTTTATGTTAGTAGGTTACCAAGGTTGGATAGGATCAAAGGTAGTTTCCAGCGATTTGTCGGTATACATGATAACCATTCACATGTTATTGGCTTTGGTTATTGTGGCATTGTTGATATACACAGTTACAGCCAGCCAAGATTTTGTGATTCATCAAAACCAAACATACAAACCTTTAAAAACCTTGGTATTATTTACTCTTCTCATCTCTTTGGTTCAGACCATAAGCGGAACCCAAGTAAGAGAGATGGTAGATGAAGTTGCCAAGAGATTTGACGACCGCAATGTTTGGGTTGATCAATTGGGGTTGTTGTTTAAAGCGCATAGAAGTTGGAGTTTATTGAATTTAGGCATGAGTGCTTTTCTGATGTATAAATTCAAAAACCTCTTCGACCGCCATTCTTTGCTTTACAAGGCCTCCTTGGCTTTGTTGTTGTTAATGAGTACCCAAGCATTAACTGGAGCTGTTTTGGCGAACCTAGGTTTTCCAGCCCAATTCCAAAGCATTCACCTTACTTTGGGTAGTTTAACAGCAGGATTGCAAATTTTCATTGCCATCTTGGTGTTTACAAAAATTAAATTCAATAAAGAAAACGTTTAATACGTGGAAGTAAAAACAGTACATACAAACGAACCATTAGCAGAAATCAGTTTCCTGAGAGCTAAGGCGAGAGATTATAACCAATTGGTTAAATTTCGTCTTACCTTTTTGGTGGTGTTCTCTTCTGTGGTAACCTACCTTACCGCCAGTGCAGGTGCCATCAATTGGTTTGAGGTGGCCATGTTATCCTTGGGTGGTTTTTTGGTTACAGGTGCTTCCAATGGGATCAACCAAGTAATTGAAAAAGACTTTGATAAACTAATGGTTAGAACTGCCAATAGGCCAGTTGCTACCAATAGAATGAGTGTTACCGAAGCCTCTGTAGTTAGCTTGCTGATGGGCTTACTTGGGGTAATGATTATTCGTACCTATTTAAATCCTTTAAGTGGTTGGTTGGCCTTAGGCGCATTATTGAGTTATGCCTTTGTATATACACCGCTTAAAAGAATTTCTCCTATATCTGTTTTTGTGGGTGCTTTTCCGGGTGCCATTCCCACTTTATTAGGTTGGGTAGCTTATACAGGAGCCATTGATATGCCCGCACTCATTTTGTTTGGCGTGCAATTCTTCTGGCAATTCCCTCACTTTTGGAGTATCGCATGGATATTAGACGACGACTACAAAAGAGCAGGATTTAAAATGTTGCCAAGCACTCCTGGAAGAGATAAAGGAACTGCTTTACAAACCCTCACTTTTAGTTTAGTACTTATTCCTATTGGCATGCTCCCATACCAATATGGAGTAGCAGGTGTAAGTTCTGCCATCATTGGCGCCTTAGGTGGGTTGATGTTAAGCTACTATTCTTATAAATTATTTAGGTCTTGTGAAATTGCCGACGCCAAGAAATTGATGTTCGCCTCTTTTGTTTATCTACCCATGGTTCAATTGGCTTATTTATTTGATAAAATTTAAACATGAGCAGTCAAACTATACCTAACGAACAAGACTACGTAATTAACCCAAAGAAATTTGTACTTTGGTTGTTGATCGTTGCCAGTGTGATGTTATTTGCGGGCTTCACAAGCGCATACATTGTGCGTCGTGGAGAAGGAAATTGGGAGGTTTTTAATTTGCCTTCCCTCTTTTTAGTAAATACACTTTTAATCATTGCCTCTTCCTTATTTATACAATTGGCTTACAGCGCGGCTAAAAAAGACCAATTACAAAAAGTAAGTTCTTTTTTAAGCATCACCTTGCTTTTGGGAATTGGCTTCTGTTTTGGCCAATGGTATGCCTGGAAACAATTGATTGCAGACAATGTGTTTTTTGCCTTTTCAAATCCTTCCAATTCATTTGTGTACGTGATTTCTGGCGTGCATTTGTTTCACGTAATTGGCGGACTCATTTTCTTAGCCGTGATGGTAGGAAATGCTTTCTTTCAAAAAATCAACAGTAAAGCCACATTATACCTTAACATGTGTGTTACCTATTGGCACTTCATTGGTATCTTATGGATTTATTTATACATTTTCTTATACCTGTACAGATAATTAATAACCTAAACAACGCATAATTCAAAAATGGCTACAAACACTTTAAGCACTGAGAAAAAGTTTACATGGGGCGGTGGTAAATCACCATTTAGTGTAAGCTACGGAAAGTTAATGATGTGGATCTTCTTACTTTCTGATGCATTCACCTTTTCATCTCTCCTGATTGCATACGGATTTATCCGTCACAGCTACCAATCACCTATCCCTAACGAGATTGTTAAACCCCTTTCAGATGTGGGTCACAATTTTGTGGAGCATATGCAACAAGCTGGCTTGTTTGTTCAAGAAAATTGGCCTTCACCAGAGTTGGTGTTCAACCATTTCCCATTCATCCATGGCATCCATTTGCCTTTGTTCTTTGTAAGTTTAATGACCTTCATTCTCATCTTTAGTTCTGTTACCATGGTATTGGCCGTTGAGGCTGGTCACCGCATGGCTAAAGACGAAGTGGCCAAATACATGTTACTTACCATTATAGGTGGTGCCGCTTTCTTAGGTTGCCAGGCATGGGAATGGAATACCTTTATTGGCGAAGGCGCTAGGTTGTATTCCAATCCGTTTGGACCGCGCTCTTTTGCAGCATTGTTCTTTATTGTAACAGGCTTCCATGGTTTCCACGTATTCTCTGGAGTAGTGCTAAATGTCATTATTTATTTAAACGTATTAGCAGGTACCTACGAAAAAAGAGGCCACTATGAAATGGTTGAAAAAGTAGGCTTGTACTGGCACTTTGTAGACTTGGTTTGGGTATTCGTATTTACCTTTTACTATTTGCTCTAATTATTTATAACCTTAAAAAGAAAAGATCATGCAACATACAGAAGAACACTTGGAGCACACAGAAACTCCACACGATATGAAAAGCCAAATCTGGAAAACATTTTGGATTTTATTCGCCTTAACTATCGTTGATATTGCTTTGTATTTTATGTTATTAAGCAACCACTCTATTCTTAAAAATTGGGTATTTATTATCCTTGGTGTGGTAAAAGCTTATTATATCGTAGGGGTTTTCATGCACATGAAATTTGAAAGAAAAGTCCTTATGTATACCATCATTCTACCCATGTTATTTGTAGTGTTTTTGGTTGCCCTCATGATTATTGAAGGGAATTTTACCAACATGCTTAGATGGGTTAAATAATGAAAAGAAAAGGATTTTGGGTAACAACCGGACTACTTGTAGTACCGGTTGTTATTTTTTATATACTCAACGCAGGCTCGCAGAATTTTAAAACCCTGCCTATACTCGGAGAACGCATTCCACCAGATGGCGTCTCGCAAATGGATACGGTGTATCATACCGTAACAGACTTTAATGGCTTCGACCAAAAAGGACGAGCCTTCTCGCAAAAAGACCTTACCAACAGCATTTATATTGCCAATTTTTTCTTTGCCAGTTGCAAAGATGTTTGTCCAACCATGAACCGCAGGTTGAGCAAGGTATACGAAAAATTTAAAGAGTTTTCTGAAATTGAAATCGTTTCTTTTACAGTTGACCCAGAAAACGATAGCTTTATTGTTCTGGATGCTTATGCCGGAAAATTTAATGCCAACCCAGCCATTTGGCATTTTGTAAAAACTACCCGCGACGACCTGGTAAAAATTGGACAAAGCTTTTTATTGCCTGTGTCTAAAGAAGACAAAACAATTGACCACAGTCAGCAGTTTATTTTGGTAGACAAACAAAAAAGAATCCGTGGCGTATACGACAGCTTTAGTGATGCCGATATCAAACGCCTGGAGGAAGACATTAAAGTTTTATTATATGAGTACCACCACCCAGCCAAATAAAGACCAACAATTTTTCAGGTTTGCAATAGGCATTTCAGTAGTTGTTTTTATTGCTGTTATCGTTCTGAACCGAAAGGTATTGCCTGTTCCTAGTGAACTGCCCTCGTGGACCTATTTCCTTCCTAAACTCAATGCTATTATCAATGGCACTTGCAGTCTATTACTGCTTTTGTCTTTGTATTTTATCAAACAAAAAAATATCAGCGCACATAAAACCATCAATATTACTGCATTTATTTTAAGCAGTATTTTCTTGGTAAGTTACGTTCTTTTCCATTGGTTGGCACCACAAACCTATTTTCCAGAAGACAATCCCAATATTGGCATTTACCACAGCATATTGGTATCACATATTGTTCTTGCCGCCGTTGTACTTCCATTGGTCTTGTTAAGTTTTTATAGAGGCTTACAAATGCAGGTTGAGTTGCACAAAAAAATAGTGCGCTTCTCCTATCCTATTTGGTTATATGTTACCATTACAGGTGTGGTAGTATATTTAATGATAAGCCCGTATTACCCGCATTAACATTTTTTATAATTGTATATTTGCTGCATGAAACTCAAGAAGTTTGTATTTGCTATATTATTCATAGGTGCATTGCTTAGTGTAAATTCTACCGCAATGGCTCAATGTGCCATGTGTAAAAGCAATATTGAAAAAGCACGCGAAAACGGAGAAACCCAAGTAGGAAGTACCCTCAATAATGGCATACTTTACCTCTTGGTATTGCCTTATGCTATTGCGGGTGCTTTTGGTTTTATCTATTATAAAAAATACAAAGAAAAGAAAGCTGCCCAAGCCCTCCTTTCTCAAACAAAACAATAAGTATGTGCGATTTGTACGAACCTAACCGTTGGATGGCCATAGGAAAAGGAAAATGTCCGCAATGCCAGAGTGGTAAGATGTTTAATTACCCTTTTTACAAGCTCAATAAATTCATGGAAATGGATACCCACTGCAAAGTTTGTGGACTAAAATATGAGGTTGAGCCGGGCTTCTTTTGGGGTGCTATGTATGTAAGTTATGCGCTTACAGTAGGCTTAATGATTGTATTAGGAGGCTTTATCTTATGGGTAAGCAATGGCCAGGCCGACTTTTGGGATTACGTCATACCAATTGTCTCTGCCTTAATCATTGGTTCGCCCATCACCTACAGACATGCCAGGGTTTTGATGTTGCACCTTTTTTCTCCCGTAAGATTTAACCCAGAGATGGCCAAAAGGAAATAATGGAACCCTTGTTGGTATTATACGATGGCAATTGTGCTCTTTGCCATGGGTTTATTAAAATGGTATTGCGGTCTGAACCAAAAGGAGAATTACGCTTTGCCTCTCTACAATCTGAAATAGCCAGCAAACTGCGCAAGCAATTGAACATTCCGGAAAGCTGTGATTCGGTTATATTTATAGAGCATGGTCAGGTATATTTATACCACCACGCTGCCTTTCAAATTGCCAAGCATTGTGGGTATCCATTAAGAGCCATTCGTATCTTCAGGTTTCTTCCTAATGCATTCTCTAAAGCAGTATACCAATGGGTAGCCCGCAACAGAAAAAAAGTATTTGGCGCTTATGATAACTGCCCCCTACCTTCTGTTAAACACCGCAAGCAGTTTATTGGATAGTTTTGTTTTAAACAAAACAAACATTATCCCGTACCTAAATTTTGTAAGCATTTGTTTATTTTTGGCAACATGCGAGCTCGTGTTTATTTAGTTACCCTCTCCTACTGCCTTATACTATTGGGTCAGCTGAATGCCCAAAAGCTCACAGATAGTGCAGATTTTTCCATGCAAGAATTGGTGATTTCTGGAGATAGGTTCGAGGAAAAATTAAAAGATATTCCTAGACAAATTGAAGTTATTCATAGCAAAGAAATACGCAGTTGGAATAAACAAAATACTGCCGATTTGTTAGAAACTTCGGGTAAGGTATTTGTGCAGAAAAGTCAGCAAGGTGGCGGTAGTCCCGTTATTAGAGGTTT
>CAILJQ010000264.1 GCA_903834625.1 uncultured Bacteroidota bacterium | reverse complement strand
ATTTACTTTTATATAAGAGCCAACCTCAATAGCCTTAGGCTTTATTTCTTGGGCTGTTCCGGTCTGAACCAAAAGGCCTAATAGTAGGAGGGTGAAGAGTGCTTTCATTCTATGAGATAATCGTTTTTATATGTTTCCTTTTTATGTACAAGTCCGTTAGGCTGGTAATACAACCAAGTACTGTCTCGCTCATTGTCTACATAATAACCAGAGCAAGCTAACTTTCCATCTGGGTAATACTCAAGGTAAGGTCCGTTTCTTATGATAATCGTTTCCTTATATGTTTTGGTTTTCGAAACAGTGTCTTCAATGAATATATATTGAAGGTCGTAATGAAAAACCTCACATACTTTGGAATAAGTACTATCATAAAAAGTCTTGCCTGTATCTCCCGGTTTTAGGATTTGTGCTTTTAACAAATATCCGCTGCCAAAAAATAGAAAAAAAACAATGAGTCGTATTTTCAGAAACATTATAGAATTTTTAACTAAAATACCTGTTTCTACTTAAGAAAGAAAGCCAGAAAACTATTCAAAGGCACTTTTGCCCCATTCTTGTATTTCTTGTTCCGACCATAATTGTGGGAAAAATACGCGAACTTGAAACCTTGGAGGCAGGTATTTCTGCCAATTAGTTCCACCTGTTGCTGCTACATCACTGGGTTGTTTTTGTAGGTACTTTACTGCAGATTTATAGTGCACCAAAGGCCAATTTACGTTTACGTTCTGATCCAATTTACGCAACTGCTCTCTCAATCCTACATGTTGTTTATCTTCATCTGAAAGGGATTCAAATAGGGAGGTGAGATTTTTGTGGCGATATTCATTAGCCAATCGAATGAGTTTATCGGCATATTTTGTTTCGAACTGGGTAAGGGTAAGTGTTTTTTTACCTGTCCCAATTTCTGTAGCGCCATGTTTCCAATAAATAAACTCAAACATCTCTTCAATGCTACTCTCTGCAGAGTATTTGTCTCTATGGTCTTTGTCTACCAATCGATGGAAATCTGCACAACAAATTTCAATCATGCGGTATTGGGCAGATTGGAATCCACTGGCAGGTAATAGGCTCATCCTAAATTTCAAGAATTGCTCTTTTTCCATGCCATCCACCATAATTTCAAATGAGTTGGTAAGATTTCTAAAGTAGGCGTTCATGCGCTTCACACGGGCTGCAAAAAAATCGGGAGTTAATTTCCCTTTTTTGAGAGCCAATTGTTTTATTTCATGAAGTGTAAGCTTGAAATACAATTCTGTAATCTGGTGATACATGATGAATATTTCTTCATCTGGAATATTGGTCTTAGGTTTTTGTAAGCTCAATAAGGTATCTACCATAATATAATCCCAATAGCTGGTATATTCTTGGTATACCAAGCCTTCTAGGTAAGCCTTAAAATCCTGACTGTTTTCTTCGTACTTATCTTTTAACTTCTGAATGAGGGTAGAAACATCCTCATCTATATGATTATGATTATCGGCCATAAATTAAAACGGGCTATTTAAGTCTTTTAACATAGGAAGAACTTGGTCTTTATCAGAAACAATAGGTTCTTTGGTTTGCCAATTAATTCCAAGGGAAGGGTCGTTCCACAACAAGCCTCCTTCACTTACTTTGCTGTACCCATTGGTACATTTATATAAAAAGAGTGTTTGGTCTTCAAGGGTTTCAAATCCATGAGCAAATCCCGGGGGAATCCAAAACATCAATTGGTTTTCTGCGCTTAATTCAATAGAAAAGCTTTTGCCATAAGTTGGGGAGCCTTTACGAATATCAACCACCACATCCATCACTGCTCCTTGAACCACGCGCACCAATTTTCCTTGCTCAAATGGAGGTGCTTGGAAGTGCATTCCCCTTACGGCACCTTTTTGCGATAAACTTTGGTTGTCTTGAACAAATTGCGCATTAATGCCCATCGATTTCATTTTTTCAGCACTAAAACTTTCAAAAAAATACCCTCTGCTATCCTTAAATATTTGAGGTTCAATAACGAGTAGTCCTTCTATAGGGGTGGTAGTTGTTTTCAAAACAGTACAATTTTCAACAATTATAAGAATAAGCCATCAAAAAAAAGGGCTTTCCTGCACAATCGTGGAAAAACCAAAGTTTGTCATCCCGCAACAAAAACTATTTTTGCACCATGCAAAATGAAGAAAAGAAGCTTAGAAAGTACCGAATAATTATCATTTTTCAATCGGTACTTAATATTTTACTCATTCTCCTTCTCAGTTTTTTTACGTTTAATTATTTTAAAACAGATAAAAAACTAGCAGTAAGAGAGGTTGAGTTGTTCCAATCAGATTCGGCCAAAGCAGAGTTAGAAGATTTGCTCAAATCAACAGACATGGAGCTAACTGAGTACAAGGGCAAAAATACCCAACTCGATCAATTTTTGCGTGAAAAGAACGACTCCCTCCAAGAATTTGCAGACCGCATAGAGGCCATGTTGCGTAAAGGAAAACTCACCCGTGAGGAGTTAAACAAAGCCAATGATGAGTTAGATTTATTGAGGTACTACAAACGCAAATATATTGGACAAATAGACTCGCTAAACACAGTAATTGTTGCGCTTAATACAGAAAATAGAACCCTCAAAACCGATATCAACAAACAGAAGCGTAAAAATGAGGATTTAAACATGGACATTGCCCGCCTTAGCAATAAGGTGGCTATTGGCGCTAAACTTACTACCCAAAATATGTTTGTTACTGGGGTGAAGTTAAGAACCAATGGAAAGGAAAAAGAAACCATCCGCGTTACTCAAATGGATCAACTCAAAATTACTTTTTCTCTCAATGAAAACTATGTAACAGAAAAGGGTAAAAAAGATATCATCCTAAAAGTTATTGGTCCAGATGGGGCAACTATTTACAATGAAATTGCAGGTTCAGGCACATTTAAATACCAAAATGAAGAATCGTTATACAGTACCAAAAAAGTAATAGAATACGGTCAGGAAGCCCAACAAGTAAGTATTTACTGGAACAAGGGCTCTGAATTTGTTAAAGGAATTTACAAGGCTGAGCTGTTTTGCGAAGGATTTAAAATTGGCACCACTGAATTTGAGTTAAAATAGTGCTTCTTTTTCTTGGAAGAAAGGGTAGATTTTCACCTAAAATGATATATTCGCAGCGCTAAACCTAATTGATAATCTGTATTAAATTATACATCAAATGAAGAAAATTCTTGTAGCATTCGCTTTCGCAGCAACCATTGGAGCTTGCCATTATGGAACCGAAGAAGCCCAAAAAACTTTGGAAACCAATGAGCAGTACAAATCAGAAAAGGCAGATTACTCTGTAAATCGTGCCAATGTAAAGGCAGAAGGCGCCGCTGAAACTCCAGCAGTTGCTGATACCGCCGTTGCTGCTGCTCCTGCAGTTGAACCTGCTAAATAATATATTTTGCATACCGTTGAACTCATAAAAACGGAAAACAAAGAAGATTTATACCTTCAAATCCTTCCACAAATGAAATCATTGTTGGAGGGTGAAGAAGATACCATAGCCAATCTGGCCAACTTTTGCGCGGTTCTCAAAGAAGCGTTCAACTGGTGGTGGATTGGCTTTTATTTTGTAAAAAATGAGCAATTGGTGCTCGGTCCCTTCCAAGGCCCTGTAGCTTGCACCCGCATTGCATTTGGAAAAGGTGTTTGCGGAACCGCTTGGAAACTAAATGAAACCATCATCGTACCTAATGTGGATGAATTTCCCGGACATATTGCCTGCAGCAGTGCCTCGCGTTCAGAAATAGTTTTGCCTGTTCTCAATAATGAAAATAAAGTAATTGCTGTGCTAGATGCAGATAGTGAGCTCCTCAATTGCTTCGACCAAACAGATGCACACTACTTAAATAAACTGCTGCAACTGCTTTCCTTTTCGGTCTGAACCAAAAGAATCTATTTCCCCTATTTTCTAATCCCATCCTATTTGCTATTTTGCTCATTGTAATTTGCTCATATGGATCAACAAAAACGTGTTAATATTCTGATTGTAGTAGCTGCTTTGGGCTATTTTGTAGATATCTACGACCTCATCGTTTTTAATGTAGTGAAAAACGAAAGTTTGCAAGCTTTAGGTTATACAGGCGATGCGCTTAAATCAAATGAGATTTTCTTGTTTAACCTGCAAATGACAGGTATGCTTTTGGGAGGTTTACTTTGGGGAATTATGGGTGATAAAAAGGGGAGGGTTTCCGTACTTTTTGGGTCAATCTTTTTGTATTCTATTGCCAATATCATCAATGCCTTTGTAACAGATATTAACCAATACGCCATTATGCGTTTTATAGCAGGTATTGGTTTAGCAGGTGAATTGGGTGCAGGGATAACCCTCGTGGCAGAAAATATGCCCAAAGAGAAAAGAGGCTATGGAACCATGATTATCGTAACCTTCGGAGCCTTGGGTGCAGTAGTAGCAGGTTTGGTAGGAAAAAGTTTCGGTTGGCAAAGCACTTATATAGTTGGTGGTTGTTTGGGTTTAGCTTTATTGCTTATGCGCGCTTCTGCCTATGAAAGTGGCATGTATCAAAACTTGGTTCAGAACAGTAATATCAAAAGAGGTAATTTTTTCTCCTTATTCAAACGCTCCGATTTATTTCTTAAATACCTTGCCTGCATTTTAATTGGTTTGCCCATTTGGTTTGCTATTGGCGTATTGGTAAATTTAAGCAATAGGTTTGCAGAGGCACAAGGCTTAATTGGTAAAATAGATATTGCAGACAGTGTTATGTTTGCTTATTTAGGATTGAGCTCCGGCGACCTTGCCAGTGGCTTGTTAAGTCAATATTTAAGGAGTAGAAAAAAGGTTGTTTTTATTTATTTGGGATTATCCCTTGTATTAATGCTCATATATTTATTCAATAACCAAGTAAGTGTTTCCTATTACAAGTGGATGTGTTTTGGTATAGGTTTCGCAACAGGTTATTGGGCATTGTTTGTTACTATTGCCTCCGAGCAATTTGGTACCAATATTCGTTCAACGGTAACCAATACAGTTCCTAATTTTGTAAGGGGAGCAGTAGTGCCTATTACCTTAAGTTTTGCAAGTTTATCTGGCACCCTGGGTGTAATTCATGCTGCTTTTTGGGTTGGATTAACTTGTATCATTTTAGCTTTCCTAGCCACGCTTTATATCAAAGATTCTTTCAGCAAAGATTTAAATTATTTTGAGATTGATTAGAAAAAGAAAAATGGGCCAATAGGTTGTAAAGTGTGCACTTTAACCTATCAGCACCATTTAACTATGAAACCAAATCGAAATTTGTTTAGTCGGTATGGGAAATCAGTATCTTTTCTATTTTTCTGCCATTGGCACCTTCAACTATAAGTAAATACAGCCCGTTTGGCAATTCATGCGTTGGAATTTCAAAGCTATTAGCCGATGATAGCCAATAAGACTCCATTAATATCTGTCCATCCAATTGCAACAATTTGGCAGATAAATCACCTGGGATTTTTTCGTCTATTTTTATAGTTAACAGTTTGTTGGCAGGATTAGGAAATAGGGTTAAGCCAAGGTTTTTTGATATGTCAGTATTCCCATTTGTGGCCGATTCAATTTCTATTTTAAACCTAAACTTTGCCTCATTTAACTCTTGTGTTGTTAACGTAAATGCATACTTCAAAGATGTTTCAATTTTGATTCTCTTATCTCCATCAATTAAAAAATACGATGCACCAGTTGGGATACTACTTTTGCTAAAATCAAAGGCATATTTACCTGCTGCCAAACCATCTATTCCTAATTGAATAACTTGTCCTTCATTTTTCCGATAATCTATGGCCAGTTTTTCTCCACTCCCTAAAATACTGTATAAACTTACTTCTGGGTTAATAATTTTAATACCATCTTCTGGTTCCAAAGCAGCATTGAACCTTGGGTCCATAATTAGTTCCAATCTATCCCAAATAAGAGTGCTATCCCCCAATAATGATAATACAATTTTTTGCGAAGCCCCTTTTAATACCCTTCCACCACTGTTGTTCTGAGATACCTTTGCATTTTCAGAAAAGGTAATGGATGCATTATTTGTGCCTTTGGTAGAATTGGTATTTACCATAAAAAACGAAGTGTATGGCGCGATAATGCAATTGCCACTGCTTACATAACTCAAGGCTTGGTATGCTCCTTTTGAGCCTAAAGATAAATCCCAGATATATACAGTGCTACTTACATTACTTGTTGCACAAAGGTTAAGGTCAACATTGGAGCAATAAGGATTTGCCACCAAATTGTAGGCAGATGAACCCGGATTACTTAGTAGTGTTGTAACATTTGTCCCGTCATTAACAGTACCCTCTAAAGTAATTGTACTTGCATTTGGCGTTGCTCCTGTGACACCCTGTTCTCTGTCACCTCTTACCAATACGCGCAATCCAGCACCAACTGGCCAATTCAAGGTTTGTGCATTACCGTTGGTAATTGCTTCCCATCCTGGATCAGGGCTGGTACTGCTATTACCAGTAGAATTGTTGTATAAAAAGGCACTAGGGTTATTTAAAAAAGAGGAATCAAAACCATTCGTTTGACCGCCATTGCCAGTAAGTATGATGCCCGATTTTAATTGTCCGGCGCCAATGGTACTGTTAAAAGGATGACCCAAAAATCTGAAAGCTCTTTTTCCAGATGGAACATAAATAGAAACCTTCACATTTCCACTGATACTAGCATTTGTACCCATATTCCCAATTCTTGCTGTACCAGTATTATTTGATAGTAGTGTTAAATTTCCTCCTGTAACTAGTGTACTACTTGTATTCATTTGCAAGCTTGATTGAATTTTTAAGGATGTACCCAAAGTTACACTTTGCCCATTTGTAGCGAGTGAAAGTTGATGCAAACAATTTTCAGTTGATACTCCTGCGGGGTTATACATTCTAAGCGTATTGCCAGATGTGGTATTCGTTAGCACCATTCGGGCATTTAAATTTCCTTCAAAGGTGCCACTAGTACTGCCAGTTATAGTGCCATTTATTGTAATTGTATCTCCTAGTGTATTGGATAATTTCATCCTAGGTTCTGTTCCTGTGAATTGAATATTACCTATACTCAAATTCCCTGAAACATGGGGAATATTGTTTGTTGCAGGAATAATAACATGATCATTTTGTTCTGGAGTAATTCCATCTAACCAATTGCTAGAAAGACTCCAATTATTGGATTGGGTTCCAGACCAGGTACGAGTGCAAGGATTTGGTGTAACAACACTTGAACTAATATAATTGCTATTTGAATTGATTAAACTATTTATAGTTCTTATTCGGTAATAATAGTTTGTTCCGTTGCTTAAACCGCTAATCTTATATGTGTTCACCAAGCCTAAGGAAATGTTTTGGGTTACAAAACTTGAGAAATTAGATTGGGTTGAAATATCCATCATGTATCCTGTTATGGTGGTGGCATTGTATGCTGGTGTTGACCAATTAGCAGTAAAAGTTTGACTACAAACAATTGTATTGGAATTAAGTGTTGGAAGAGATTTAGTATCGACGGTAAAATTTGAATAGTCACCTGTTTTGTCAAATCTATTCATAGTTCCATGTATATTGTTTCCAGATATATCAATTACTTGGTTTATTGCAGAATTATTGCCATTTCCAGTTCCTTGATTGAAACGGTAATAAACACACAGGGTAGGCATTACAAGCGCGGTATCAGATGCATTATTTCTGAAAGTCGCATTTAATAAATCAGACGACTTATTGGTATTCCAAATTCTAAATTCATCTATTGAACCTGAAAATTCACCAGCACTGCCTGCCCCTGCAAATCCTAACCTCAAAAATTCACCTGCCTGCCACCCAACACCCCCATATGATTTGTTAATTGAAAAGCTAGGGTTCACAGTGCTTGAATCTCCGTCGGTGAAGAATGCAACCTGATTATTTGCCTTGTCCATTACAAAGGCAATATGGTGCCAATTATCATCCCTTATATTACTTGTTTTGTTGGAGTTTACCAATCCAATGGTTCCAGAAGTAGAATCAACTAAGGTTAAAAAAAGCCTATCACTTGCATTAATCCCAAAAATTAGCCTAGAAATGGTCGTATTTGCTGCAACGGTATTAAATCCTTTTGAGAAGAAATACCTTGTTGAAGTTGAGGTCATTTTGACCCAAAAATCTACAGTAAATGCATTACCAATATCATCAAAAGGTAAAGCAGAATGATGGTTGGCGGTGGTATTATCTAACTCTGTTCCCGTTCCACTTTTAAAACTCAGAACATTTTCATTTTGACCTAATACCCTCAATGAAATTAATTGGATTATAAAGAGGATCCAGATTTTAGCTAAGAATTTTGCTTGGTAAAATTTGTATTTCATGATACAAATTTGTTCCGTTTACATGCTTTGAAAAGAGGATGAAATACGAAAATATGATAGAATTGCTTATAAAATAAATACGAATTATTTTATAAGCAATAGAATTAGTTCTATATGAAGATTGCGCTTAATTTTTCATTAGCGCTAGTAATAAGGCCGCTACTTATTTCGAGTCAATCTTTCTATAGCAGCTTCATTCAGTCTATAAGTTGTCCATCCATTCATCGGAATGGCTCCAAGGCCTTCATAAAAATCAATAGCAGGTTTGTTCCAGTCTAACACACTCCATTCAACTCTACCAAAGTTGTTCTCTTTTGCGGTTTGAACCAATTGAAGGAGCAATTTTTTGCCATATCCTTTTCCTCGGTAATTTGGGTCAACAAACAAATCCTCTAAATATATTCCAGGTTTAGAAACAAAGGTTGAATAGTTGTGAAAGTATAAGGCAAAGCCAACTGGATGTTCATTTTCAAAGGCCAATAAACAATGGGCAAATGATTTTTCTCCAAATAAATAGGTTTCGATTTTTTCAATGGTAGCCTCTACTTCATGGCTTAATTTTTCATAGTCTGCTATGCCCTCAATAAATTTAAGAATTGTGGAGGCATCCTCTTTCTTAGCTATTCTGATAGAGAAGTTACTCATACTAAAAAACCAATGTTCCTTGCTTAAAGTAACCTTTAAAAGTTTTTCTAATAGGTTCTCCTTGTCTGCCGGGTCTTGGCAATATCATCACATCAAATTGAATTAACCATGTGTCTTTTTTAACCAATTGTCCTTTTATCTCTCCCTCGTATAATTGCCTCAATCCGGCATCTGGGCAAAAACAACTTCTATTGAATATAACTTTGTTCTTTTCAAAGTCTTTGCTCTTTATAACAAAACTCTTTCCCTTAGGGCTTGGTATTTCAAATTCATATGATTCCATGTATTCATCATCGGCAATCATTTCGTTTTCTGAGCTCTTGTAGGTGTATTTAAAAACCCATGTGCTACTTTTAGGATAACTTAGGTCGAAATAAATACTATCATAAGTACGCTTTTCGATGCCTGTATTTTTTTGAAAAACAAATCTCTTGAATTCAGGGTTTGTTTTTGGTTTATCTTGGGCCAAAACTTCTACAGAAGTGAAGAGTAAAATTAGAATAATTAGGTTTCTCATGAAACAAAAATAAGGCTTTCCGGCGACCATTCAAATCACATATCACGTTTCTTTCCATGCGATTTTTGATTAACTTTCATTCAATATGATTATTTTTTTGGTTGAAAGTCCTTTCAACGTTTGTACTTGTAGGTAATATACCCCTGGCTGAACACTTGTATTGATATACCTATTGCCATCATATATGGGTTCATCAAGCAATTTTCCTTGTAGGTCAAATAACTTTAATTGTAGGATGTCGTTTGTTAATCCAATAATCTCAAAACTACCATAGTTTGGGTTGGGAGCTATATGCCATTGATCCTTGTTACCTATATCCGCTAATTGGTTGCTTTCGCCTATAATGATGGAGAATCTATTTACAATATTGCTATCCTTATTGCTATGGTTGAATTCATATTTGGTGTTGGGGTCTATTTTTATGAATGTATTGTTGTCTTTAAGATATGCAATTTTAGAGGTAACAAGGTTGCTTCCTTTAAACTTGAAAGTAAATTTTCCTGAACCAATTTTATCTATACCAATTGGAATAATTTGGTTCGTAGTAGGTCTATTATCCATTGCCAATTTTTGACCATTTTCACTAAAAGAGTAAAGGTCAATATCTGGGTTTTCTAGCTTAACTCCATCAAATGCATCTTCTCCCATTGAAGCATTTTCGCGCAAAGTGATGTGTAATTGATCCCATTGTGTTGTGGTATCCTGCCACAGAGATATCAATATTCTTTCGGGAGCATTTTTTCTCAAATTTACAGAGGCATTAGCCGATGTTTTGCATGATTCTGGAAATTGAATACTTCCAGTATTTGTTCCAATACTACCTGTGTTGGTTACAAAAAAAGATGAAAACGATGGAACAATCAGTGTACTGGTGCTTAAATCATAACTTTTATAGGCACCGCGAGTTCCCGTATTTACATCCCATAGGTATACAATGTTTCCTACATTCGTAAGAGAACAACTATTTAAAATGATATTTGAGAACAATGGATTCGGAATGAAGTTGAAATTATCAGAACTTGTTCGGCTTAAAAACAGTGTAGGCGATTGACCGTCATTAAAATTTGATCCAAACATGGGTATTGTAACTGCGTTTGGAATAACCGAATTGCTAACAAGAGAATTGGCTTGTGTTCTGTCACCCCTTATCAAAATCCTTGTCCCACTTCTTGCATTCCAACGATCTTCTGACCCATTTGAATTTAAATTAGTCCATGCAGACCAACCTGTTCCATTCGTATAATAAAAGGCACTTGGGTTATTGAAAAGAGTTGAATCAAATCCATTAGTTTTTCCTCCTATTCCAGTGATGAAAATACTACTCAGTAGTGATGAGGAATTAGCTATGTTTACACTGAATGGATGTGCTAAGAATCTAAAGGCTCTTCTTCCTCCGGGGATAAAAAGATTTGCCTGAAACAAGCCACTAAATAACCCTGTCCCATTAACGTAGGATATTCTACATGTACCATTTGATGTTGACAAAAAATTGACTGCATAATTGGTACTCGTGAGTTTTGCGTTAAGGGTAAGGGAGTTTCTTAGGTTTAATTTATTTACTTTAATATTCGTTGCTCTAGATATAGATAAACTGTTGAGTGTTTGGGCATCATTGGTTAAATTATCGAATGTTAAGGTTGCCTCTCCGGCGTTGCTAGATGCCACCAATATATTGGCATTTGTATTTCCAATGAGTCTCCCATTAGTGGCTTCAAGACCTGTGCCTGATTGCAATACTTGTCCGTAAAGGTTAAAGGTGTCTTCAGCATTTGTAGACAGTTGTATTTTGGGGTTTCCTGTAGAACCAAAATAGATATTGAATACAGAAATATCTCCATTTATGTTGGCAATATTTGAAATTCCAGATGGAATGGTTACATGATCGAATTTGCCTGGTAAAAGTGAAAAACCTGCATGAGGCTGACTCCAATTATTGGGGTCATTCCAACTTGTATTTATTGAGCCTGCCCAGATGAAATTACAAGAAGATGTGCTCGCCGAAGTGGTACTTGAATTTACACCATTTGCTGCATTTGTGGCATACGACCTTATTCTAACATAATACAACTTATTCAAATCTAAATCACCAATATCATAAATACTGTTTGAATTACCCAAAGAAATACCTTGTCTTATAAAATTGCTAAAAGTATTTGATTCGGAAATATCCATCAAAAAATCATCTGCTATTGAGGGGTAATTAAGCGAATAATTCACCCTAAATGATTGTCCGCAAACATTTGAAATACTTACATTTTTGGCTCCCGACATGGCAAGGGATTTAATCCAGTTGCTGCTTGTACCTGATAAGGAGAAATTTTGGAGCGAGCCAATATTATTGCCAGTTTGGTCAATAATTTTATTGACAGTATTGTTATTTGATTGCTTTACACCTTCATCAAATTTGTAATACAATAAGAGGTTTGTGTACGGACTAGCAATACTATCAAAGCAAGCGTTGTTCATTTCTGTAGCTGATCTGGCATAATTCCAAACCCTTAGTTCATCCATAATCCCAAGAAGTTTGATATTGCCTGGGGCTTTGTTAGAATTCGGAATATAGCCAGCATAAAAGGTGTTTAAGTTTGTACTAGGAAATTGATTGGACAAATTTGTTATCGAACTTGAATAACTGATACCATCAATAGAAAAAATGAGGGTATTTAGATTTTTGTTTACAGAAATACTTATATAATGCCAATAATTATCTAATAGACTTTTGCTAAAACCACTTGGAGAATAACTGTTGCTAGAAGCTGATGTATGAAGGTTTAAAACAGGAATTCCAGAAGAGTTAATCCCAAATAAAATGGCGTTTGACCCTGTTAAAGATGGGTTATCGTCTGCTCCTAATATGAGTCCACCAGTACTGCCTGCATGAGGCTTAAACCATACTTCAATGCTAAAGTTATTTGTGGGTCCTGAGAGGTTTCCATTACTAATTGGAATACTTGCATAATCATTGTTTCCATCAAAATCTAATCCTATTTCAGAGGACCCATCTACCGTTGTTGTGATTGATTTTGTTTGAGCGCATCCATTGTTTGAATAACTATAGTTAAGGGTTGTGGTTCCTTTGTTCATTGCCAATAATGAAGTTGAATTTTCAAAACGTACTATCGACGTATTATTGCTCTGCCAGGTACCTCCAGCGGGTGCGGCATTCAAAACATAGGTGGTTCCTACTATTGTTTGAAAATCTGAAATATTGGAAATTAATTCAGGAGTGTAAATAGCAGCACTAACCATATACGGACTATAGGTTCCATCATCCATTAATCCCCTTACCCTAAAATAATAGGTTGTCATGAAGGAAAGATTGGAGAATGAATAACTATTTAATGTTCCAGTGGAAGGAGGACTTATTCCAGAAATGGTTAACAATATTGATTTGAAGTCTTCAACAGTAGAAAGTTGAATTTGATAACTAATTATTTTAGATGGACTGTTTGTTGGTTGCTCCCAATTAGCTGTGAAACCACAGCTACTCAAGTTTGTGGTGCTTAAGTTTTTGGGCACAATCATAGCGTAGGACATTTGAATATTACTGTTATTTCCATCCATGGCAAAATTTTGTAATGTGGAATTGGAAGCAGGGTATGAAAGATTGTCTCGAGCAATACCCGTGCTCAGCATAGAAGTATTACCAAGGGCGTAATTACCTGTATTAAATTTATGATAAATAAGGAGACTACTTGAGTTTATGTTTGCTCCTGTGGCAAAACCAGTGAATATTTCTTCTGATGTTTTAGCGTAGTTAAAAATTCTAAATTCATCAAATTCAATGGAGTTATAACTACTTGGCAAAAATGAAATACTAAAGTAATAGCCTCCTAAAAATATTAAATTTGAATTGATATTGGCTAAGGTATCCGCTAGCTCTGGTGTAATATAGCTTGAGTCTAATCTACCATCTGTGTATATGTACAAAGAATCTTTGGTTCTTGAAAGCACAATAGCCGTATGGTGCCAATTAGAATCTGCAACGGTATTTTTCCCAATTACACTCCATAATACACCATCATTTTTTCTCAATTGAACCCTCGTTTTTCCTGTAATAGTGCTAATATTCCATTTATAACTATTAGTAGTGTCGTCTACAATGGTTCGACTTGATAAATTAGTGGTAGAATAACTTTTACTCCAAAACTCAATGGTAAAATTGGTCCCACTTTTGAAAAGTAGGTCTGTGTTGCCATTTTTAGGAATTAGCAATCGGTCATTCAATCCGTCAAATTTTAATGAACCTCCTTGTGCGTAAGTAGATATGTTAGCACAAATATAAAGAAAAATAAGGGATGTAATAATTAGTTTTTTCATATGATTTTAGATGCGCAAATATTTTTTGCTTTCCTAAAACCATTATTACAACAATTTCATTTTTTTATAGAAACAAGTTAAAATGACTATACAATTTATTTGATTGATATTTTGAGTTGCGAGCTTTCACCAAATATTTAAAATTGAAAACGATTTTTTGGTTCGTTTGGTGTTTTTTTAGGGTATTGAAATGATGTCTAAAGGCAATTTTTTTCAATATAATTCAGGACCCCAAGAAAAAAAACATAATTATCGAATTAATTCTACCTGTTTTATTCTTGAATTTGTTTTGAATTGTAAATTATTTCTTTGTTTATGATTAGACAATTTCAATTTTTCCTATATAGAATAAGTAGCTTATGTTTGGTTGGGTTTATATGCACACTAGATGTTACAGCACAGTTTATTGCTAATAATGTTGCTGTGTATGAAAGAAGATTCTTAAATGCCTCCAATGGATTTAATTATAAGAATATCAATCATTTAGAATTCGATAAAGATTCTGGTATTTGGTGTATTTCTGATGGTAGACTGCTTTCATATAAAGATGGTACAGCTAAACAATGTAGTAGGTTAGTAGGAGGGAAGAATCCCAATTTTTACCGACCAAGTTATTTCTTACGCACCACCAGAGGAGATTTGTTTTGCCAAAATGAAAAATTTATTGTGCGAGTTGGTTCAGACCAAAAGTTGAGTTTTTTCATCGATAAGTCTGTAATTAATAATTTATTTCTTTTTTCAGAGCGCAATACCTTTACCAATTATGCAAATATGTTGGAGCCTTACTATTATTTTCATTTGGGAACCTATGCAATAAAGCATCATAGGAAAGAGTATGAGTTAGGTGAAAACAATGATAAAATCCGTGTTTTAAGCAACCATAAATATGAAACTATTGGAACCTACAAAGGGAAATTTAAAGGGGAGGCTGTTTTTGGCGATACAACCGTTTCAATAACCACCAAGGGGATTTATTTATTAGGTGATTATAAATGGTCAAAGGAAGTAACCATAAAGGTGGCCAATTCTCATCAAGTACTCTTAGCTGAAAATATTTACAATGTTTTTTATGGCAATCATTCTTTCTATTTGGTTACCACTGAGGGCTTTTTTCAGTTGTCCTTGTTTGGAGAGGATTTGATTGCCATAAAAATTATCGGTAAAGAGAATTTCGCCCCCCAAAGTTTCAAATGTATGCTTGCTGGTCCAAATAATAATTGGTTCTTATTTGGTGGTGTTGATGGCTTGTATGAATATACCAAAACTGGAATGAATTTATTAAGCACCAAAAATACTGTTCAAAATTCTGCGAATGCACTATTATGGAATAAAGGTAGGTTGTACACTAATTCTGGAGGGTATTGGGATCAAAAGGGTAAATTCTTTTTGGATAGTAAAAATCCATTAATCGCCTACCCCGACAATTACATTAAAGTGAATAACCGATGTTTTTTGGCTTTCAAAAATTATGAAACCAGATTAGTAGATACAAATTTTAATATTATCAAAAAGTTTCAAAGGTTAAATTATTATAACTGTTTAACCACTGATGAAAAAGGAAATATTTATGAAATAAATATGAACAACTTCTCCATTTGGACAGGTGATTCCTTTAAAAATTTAGATTTTGATTTTGTAAATAGAGATGATTTAGACATAATGTATGCCAGTTTAGTCTCTAATGATACCTTCTATGTAACTTCATTTGGTGGAGTAATAAGATATCAAATGGGTAATCGTAAACCATTACCAACCTTGATACCTGAACTCACTATTAGAAATGTTCAAAAGGGATTTGGGCGCGAAGGTGTTTATGCATTTACAGACGGTGGGGGTGTATTTTTAATTCATGGAGAAAAGGTGAGAAAGGTTCCTGTTGATCCAAAGAACTATATGAGAAATGCTCATTATTTTTATTTGGATAGGCATAAACGCGTTTGGATTCCAACCAATTTTGGGATGCTGATTGCGGGTTATGATGACATGTTAAGAGGGATAAATGACTCCACTCATAGAATCCAATACTTTTATTATACAGGGCCTGGACCAGAAAATTTCACAGAGTTTAACGGTTCTTCAAAAAATGCCTCTTGGTTCGATTCAACTTTTCATAGACTTTATTTTTGTTCTGTTGATGGAATTGTGCATGTCAATCCGGATTTATTTTCTCCAATTTTTCCGATACAAAGTCCGGTTATTATTAGTACAGAAAAAGATGGAGTTAAAACGGATGGATTTGCAATTCCTGAATTAGGATTTGAAAATTTGATTTTGCAACTAGGCGTTACTACCATAGGCTTCCCTCAGGATATTGTGAAGGAATACCGAATTCAAGGTGAGAATGAAAGTTGGATCCCCGTAAATAATTTAAATCAAATAATTTTAATTCGAAAAAAAACTGGTTTAAACAAATTAGAATTCAGATTGAGAAATGGGTTGGGGCCGTCCGATTATCAATATGTGAGTTGGACGTATTATGTTAAACCATATTGGTATGAAAAACCAATCTTTTATGTTTGTCTCATCCTTGCGCTCATTGCTTTTGTGTGGGGTTTATTAAAATGGCGTGCTAGGAAACATGTTCAAATGCAAAAGGAATTAGAGGAAATCATTCTAATTAAGACACAAGAGATTTCTAAAAACCTTAATGATCTACAAATTTCGGAAAATCAACTTAGAAATATAAATATGATGAAGGAGAAATTAATCAATGTTTTGGCTCATGATATTAGGTCTCCACTTATTTCAACTTTTTTTGTTTCTGAGCATGTTTTGGATAAGTTGAAAGGCCAAACAGACATAACAGATCACGGAGAACTTTTGCAAATGTTAGAACAGGTTAGCCGGACAATCAAATCTGTATATACCTATGCAAATGATTTTTTGGTTTGGTATAACTTTCACCAAGGAAATGTAAGGCCAATTAAAACGCTTATCAATTTGTCTCAAACCTTAATACCTACCATTGATATGTATCTTCCAGTTATAAAAAGTTCTGGGAATTCATTGAAGTTGATACTAGATGAGGGATTGGAGGTAAATTGTGATGCAAAGGTTTTGTCTATAGTATTTAGAAATTTATTAGACAATGCAAATAAGAATACAACACAAGGAGAAATAACTATTCAGCTTATTCAAAAGAATGATTGTGCATTGATGATTTTTGAAAACTGTTGTGAAGATTTAAATCAAGATACACGAAATTTTATGGATAGAAGGTTATTAGAAGATTTTTCAAATTCCACACCTAAGGAAGGTGAACTCTTGGGATTACGAATGATTGCTTTCTTTTCTAAAATATTATCGATTGAGTTGTCACTTCAATTTATTGAGCCAAATATCGTTCATTTTGAATTGAAAATTCCGTTAAATAAGAGACCTATTTAGTTTACATTTTAGCTTGCTAATTAAAGAATTTAAAAACCACTCAAATAAGGATTTCTTCGATTTATAATTAGGCTCTCAAATTAATTCGATAAAAAAATAAAATAGTTCTTATTATATTCAATCCGACATTTATAAGATTTGTTTCATCAATAACTGATAATATGTTAAAAATACTAATTGTAGATGACCATATGATAACCCGAATGGGTTTGAAGGTCTTAATGAAAGATGTATTGCCTGCTCACACCGTTGATGAAGCTGAAACAGGTAATGATGCCATGCTCCTTGTGAAGGAGAAGTCTTATGATTTATGTTTAATGGATTTAAATATCCCAAAAACCGACTCATTAGAAATGATCAAAAGGTTCAAAGTGATGAGGCAAGAAATGAAAATTCTTGTTGTAAGTATGAACAACGAGGATGTTTATGCTCTCAATGTTTTGAAAAATGGAGCGATGGGTTTTGTATCGAAAGCAAATGGTTATGAAGATATTAAATCCGCCATTTTAAAAGTCTTAGAAAATAAAAAATTCATGAGTGAAAATATAATTTCATTGCTCATTGAATCTGAGTCAGAAAAGTTGGAGTCGAATCCATTTAATAGGTTATCGGAAAGAGAACTCGAAATATCTAAATTAATTTGTGAAGGTCATCCTACTAAAATGATTGCTTTTAAAACCAATTTACAATTAAGTACAATTAGCACTTATAAAGCGAAGATTTTTGAAAAACTTCAGGTGAGGAATACCATTGAACTTTTTGAATTAAGTAAAGTTCATATGCTACTTGGGAATTAATTATTTTATCTCCTTATAGAACATCCTGTAGCATAGATAATATATTCTAAGGGCATAGATTTTATACTATATTATCATGAAATTTATGTATGATGTTTTTAACTATTCTCCAGATGTTTTATAAGGTAATTCTAATAAATATCTAAATTATTCTATAGCTATACAACTGAATATGAGGGAGATTTGTTGCACAAAAATTATTTTATGCAATATCAATCTTTTTCTCAAAGTAACTTAAAATTACTAAAATTTAAGCTGAGTCAAATAGCATTAGGAGAGCAAAAACTATCCAAACTTTTGCTTTCTTTTTTTTATCTAATGTTTATTGTTGTATTGAGTTTTTTAGTTCTGCTTGAACTGAAATCTACTTATCAAATGGATGTTTTCCCTTTTGTCAATACTCCTTTTGATGACTATTATTTTCAATTAATTAATAATTGGGAAGGTATGTTATGAGAAAGGTAGATTTTTATCAATCCTCCAAGTTGCCTTACAGGTTTGTTAGCAACCTAACTTTATTGCAGAAATACCTTGCTAGTAAATTCTATTTATTCCCTATATACCTTGATTCCGTTCATGTTCAGACTTTCTCTAATGGAGTTAATAGGTTGTATTTCTATGATGGTAAGGAACTATCCTGGTTGCTATTTGATTTCAGTCAGGTGGATTATGTTTCATTTAAACGTGGAAAATGTTTGGTTAGGATAGCAGATAAATTTTTTGAAACACCTTGCAGTTCGGCTAATTCGCAATCGATCATAGAATGCTTGTTGAAGGATAAATTTAAGATAATTTCAAAGGATGAGTTTATTTCATCTGACTTGATTTTGCAATTGCAAGATTTGGGCAATGATTATATGGGTAAAGTTCTTGAAGAAATGGAGGATATTAATGAACTTAAATGAACTTGAAAAACAAATTCTCATTGTTGATGACGACCTTATAGATCGCATGTATATTGAAAGATTTTGCACCAAAAACCATTTAAACTTTTTATCTGCCACAGATGGTGAGGAGGCACTGAATTTAATACACAAAGGGGCTGTGACCTTGGTTTTTTCAGATATTGATATGCCAAAGCTTTCTGGAATTGAATTAGTCCAAACGATAAGAATGCAAGAAACTGATTCAAAGAAACATCTTGTAGTAGCAGCCGTTTCTGGAAATGAATCATTGGCCCTTAATCAAAATTTTAAACAGTTGGGGTTCGATTATTTTATTCCTAAGCCTGCAAAATATGAACAACTTAATTTGATTATTTCGCAAGTTCTTGGGTTCAATAAATAATTTTCCTGTTCATCGTTTTGTTGGGTATGAACTTTGGTGTTTTTTTAATAGGTTGCCTATCTAAATATTTTGTATGAGACAAAAGGAAAGATATCAGGCAATTATTGATTATTTTATTGTTCATCGTCCTGTTGCAGAAACAGAGTTAAACTATGAAAATCCTTACCAATTAATTGTTGCGGTCATTCTATCTGCTCAATGTACAGATAAACGGGTAAACCTGGTCACTCCATTTTTGTTTAAAGAATTCCCAACACCGCAAAAATTGGCTCAGGCCGATTTTGATTCTATTTTTTCTCTCATTCGCAGTATTTCATACCCTAATAATAAAGCCAAACATCTTATAGGTATGGCTCAAATGCTGGTTGCAAATTTTGAGGGGCAGGTTCCTGAATCAATCGAGGATTTGATGAAATTGCCTGGTGTTGGCAGGAAAACAGCAAACGTAATATCAAGTGTAATTTACCATCAACCTGCTATGGCAGTTGATACACATGTTTTCAGGGTGAGTGCAAGGTTGGGTTTAACTAGAGGGGCGAAAACACCTCTCGCTGCAGAGAAACAATTGATTCAACACATACCCCAAGAATATGTGGCAACTGCTCACCACTGGTTAATTTTGCATGGAAGATATACCTGCACAGCACGCAGTCCGAAATGTGAGGAATGTGGTTTGCGTGAGTTTTGTAAGGAGTTTGCAGCTATGCAAAAAAAGAAAAGAGCTTAATTGTTAGGGGAAAAATACGACTCCTCCTGTTTTAAATTTATTTGTGGGTATTTTGATTTTAAGGCCAAAACTTTTTTTAGGAAGCTTGATCTAAAAGAAATGTGTGCATCAGAATTTGGTCTTAGGGGTTGGTGTGCCATGGCTTGTTGTAATTCTTCAATTTGTTGCATGGCTTGTTTTGCATCTGAGCTAAAGCAATGGGTAACAAAACTTTCCCATACGTAATTTATAGCTTGCTCGCTTGGGTGTGCCATATCTTCCCTGTAAAATCTATAATCCCTTAATTCGTCCTGAACCAATTCAAAAGCCGGGAAATAATAAGATTGGGTATCAAGCTTTAGAAGATCCTGCATGGCAAGAAAGAGCACAGATTTACTCAAATTATTTTCATGTAAGCCATCTCTGATATGTTTTACTGGACTGATACTCCAAATGAGATTTATTTCTGGGTTAAATGCGCGTATAGATTTTATTAATTCGATATATCTTTGAGTTATTTCGCTTGGTTCAAGCAATCTTTTTGAAAATTCTTTTCCAGGCACTTTATGGCAATTGGCCACCATTTTTCCATCAGAATTTTTTTCATACACATAGGCAGACCCCCAAGTAATGAGTAGATGACTTGCATTTCTCAATGCCATATGCGTGGATTGGTTTGATTGATAAATGGATTCAATAAGTTCTAATTTCGAAACTCTGCTAAAACTTCCATGGTGGTTCCAAGAATGCCAAAAACCCAAATACTCAAAAAATGAATTTTCCTGCAATTGAGTATTAAGATGTAGGCCGTCATCAATAATTTGAGCAATACTCATGGGATTGTAAATTATCCCACCTGGATTAGTAAGTATGGAGAATTTCCTTTTTTCTAACTTAGCTCCCATGTGAGTTGCAAAACAGGAGCCAATTGATAATAAGCTACTTGTAAAATCAATGGGTTGCTTGGTAGCATCAAAATGGTGTAGAGTTCTAAATTCCATAAAAAAGCAAATTAAGGTAAATATTCTACACTTAATAAGACAATAATTTGCCTTTTTCTTCCAGTTTTATGTTAGATTTGTCTATACCTTTTCTCAGAAAATCATGAAGTACTCTACCTTCGTCCTCCTTTCTTTGGCCTTTATGGTCATTTCCTGTAAAAAGGAAAATCCAGATGGAGGCAGCGGCAATAACACGCTCAAGGATCCAAATAGTATGTTCGAAATGACCGTTCCACCTGGTTTCAATTATGAAACATTTAAGGATATTCAGGTAACTCTAACAGTTTTGAATAATGAAGATAAACCGGGTAAAAATACTATTGTTTGGTTGTATACCGATGCTCCTGAGCTAGGAGGGGAATTGTTGATGAAAGGAAGGACCAGCAATACAGGTGTTTTTTCAGCAAAAATTCGAATACCTGCAGGGATAAAGCAATTGGTGTGTAATACCTCTATGTTAGGAATTCCTGTAAATATAATCCTAAACACAGCCGCAAATAGTGTTACTAACATCCTTGGAGGAAGCAGACCTCAATTGGTTCAGACCGTTGAATACAAATTGAGCTCTGGAAGTATACCCCTGATGAAAAATGCCAATAAGTTTTCTAACAAATATTTGCCATTAGGTTGGAACTTATCGGGAGTTCCCAATAATTTAATGAGTCCAAATGATGTGGTATCAAACCAAATGATTAATGATATTTGGGCGGCCTTGCCATCACGTGTCTCTGTCTCTGATAACCATCCCACATGGTTAGACGACCAAACCACAAAACGCACGCTACTTATAACACAAACTGCAGATGTATATGTTACTTTTTTGACAGAAGGAGCTGGTTATAAAAACACCTTATTCTATTACAAATACCACAAAAATAATCCTCCGGCCAATGTGGCTGCAATCGATTCATTATATATTATTTACCCAAATGCCTCGCTAAATGCGTCGGGTGGTGGTTTGGTAACAGGTAATAAGGTTTTTATTGGAAGGGTTGGGCCAGATACTGTTATTGCCTATGGCATTGCTGCAAATGGTTTCAATAGCTCCAATGCAACATTAGGCAATGGTATGGGTTTACTATTTGCTAATAAGAATTTTAACCCTGAATCTAACCCTAATTTGCGACAACATTTGGTCATGTTATATGATGCACCAAGTAGCAAATTTATTATGGGGTTTGAAGATTTAAATAGAAGCTCTTCTGGTTGCGACCATGATTTTAACGACGTTTTGTTCTACACCACAAGTAATCCAATAAATGCTATTTCGAATGATAGCATAGTTACATTGCCTGCAACAAATGATGGCGATGGGGATGGCGTAAATGATGTAGATGATGAATACCCATCTGATCCAAACAGGGCATTTAACAATTATTATCCATCACAAAATACATACGCCTCTGTGGCATTTGAGGACCTTTGGCCAAATTATGGTGACTATGATATGAATGATGTGGTAGTTGATTTCAATTACAAAGTAGTTACCAATGCATCAAATGCAGTTAAGGATGTAGAGGGGAAATTTGTTTTAAGGGCGAGTGGTGGACAAATTGAAAATGGGTTTGGTGTGGAATTTCCGACATCACCAACTAATATTTCCTCAATAACTGGTGCAACGCTGGAGTCGGGTCAGGCCAAAGCCGTTGTGGGTGTTTTTGCCAATATTAGAAATATTCAATCGCGATGGAATACTGTGCCAGGCGAGCCATATGCTGATACAGTTATTGCTACAATTCGTTTTTCTTTACAAAATCCGGTTGCGGTTTCAACTTTTGGTGTTAATGAATACAATCCATTTATTTGGGGAAATTCGAATGGAAAAAATAGGGGAATGGAGATTCATTTGCCAGGAAAAACGCCCACAAGTATAGCATCATCTGCTATTTTTGGTACTGGAGATGATCGAACAGATGCTTCCCAAAATAAGTATTACCTGAGTAGGGAAAATTTGCCATGGGCGATTTTAACTCCTGCGCGATTCTCTTATCCCAAAGAGAAGGCTGACATTGTAACGGCTTACTTGAAATTTGGTCAATGGGCTCAAAGTGGCGGGTCCACATTTTCAGATTGGTACCAAAATGCTTCTGGTTATAGAAATCCATCAAACATTTATGTAAAACCTTAGGCTTCCTTTTATAGGAAAACATATCCTAAAATGGTTCATGGTTTGATAAAATAAACATTGATTATCAATGCTTTATTTTTGGCATAAAACATGCGTTATCAAATAAGGTTTCTGTACTAATGGGTACAGTAGGTTTTCATGGCTATGTCCCGTTGGAGAGGTCCAGCGGGACTTTTTTATATACTAAAGTCAGAAAGGTCAATTCTTATAGCTACCTTTATATATTAATATGAATTTATCAGAAGAACTCTTAGAGTTGTTGCAGGTTTACTTTCCTGAAGAAATATATCCATTAGATTATTTTGTACCAGTAAAATCAGAATTGCCAAACGCGTATTTCTTTCCTCTGGGAGAAGGGATTTATGAAAAGGGGAAATGGAAAGTGCATGATCATTATCCTATAATGGTTTTGGCTGAGGATTGCGGGGAAGAAAAAACTTATTTATCACAATTGTCAAAATCAAACTTGACACCTAAATTTTCTCAGGAGATTGGGGAGTCTGTAACAAGCGTATACTGGAACAAACTACTGTTATTGTTGGGCGAAGAGACCATGAAAGATTGTTTTTTCAGTCATGCCATAATGGGTTTAAGGAAAGGAAATACCAATCAAACAGCAAACTCATTTGTTTTTACAGAACAATGCCATTCTTTTTTAAAGGCAAATCAAAAGTTTTTTATGGCTCAATTGGAATTACTTGAACCAGATGTAATCATAGCGCTAGGAATAAATCAGCCCAAGTTTTTAGCTGGATGTTTTCCCAAACAATTGAACGCATTTTCGATGGTAGATTCAATAGAAAAATTCGCACAAGTTTGTCCGAAGGGATTTATTGAGATTTTCCATGATGAGCATCCATTAAGAATAGTTTTTATACTCGAACCATAAAGGGCAAATGTATGGAAAGTAGATCGAACTGCCCTCCGCTAGCCAGCGGATATGAATCCTACGCTATTTTTGAGGAGGTTTCAAAAAAAAAAACAAGGCTTCTCAGAAATCCTGAAAAGCCTTGTTACTCTAGTAGCGGGGAGCAGGATCGAACTGCCCACCTTAGGGTTATGAATCCTACGCTCTAACCAACTGAGCTACCCCGCCATATTATATAATCCATCAGCACAATACCAACTTTGTTTCTAGTTTAGAAGAGCAAATAAAACAAAATATATCTGTTGCTTTTCTTTTACCGGGCTGCAAATATAGGTTTTTTGTTTTTTGAAAAAAATATTTTTGCTATTAACAATTTTTTTGGAAATCGGCGTTTTAATATTTGAAATCGCAGAAGTGCAAGTGTCTATCAATGAGAACAACGCACAATGTTCTCCACATTAGCAGTTCACATTTTGTAAACATTTTTTATTATTGCCCTAAATTTGTAAAAGCATAATCTTAAAAATAATGAGACGTAAAAAGATTTTAATTGGTGGTATTTCAATTGCAATTGTGGCTTTAGTTACCTTTGCATTTGTAACTTATCCGCCTTTTGAGGCTTTTAGCTTCTCTGCCAAAAGGGGGGCTAAATTTGGATTTCCAGGTTTTGGAATCTGGCTACCTCCAGATTATGAAGTTCATGGGATTGATGTTTCTCGTCATCAAGGTAAAATTAATTGGGAGTCGGTGAGTACACATACTTCCAATGATATTGATATCAGTTTTGCTTTTATTAAAGCCTGTGAGGGAAGAACTGTTAGAGACAATTACTTTCAAGAGAATTGGAAGGCAGCCAAAGAGGTAAATATGTTGCGAGGCGCCTATCATTTTTTTAGGCCACACTTAACTGCAGATGAACAATTTAATTTGTTTAAGGGTATAGTTAAGCTACAAAAAGAGGATTTGCCACCTGTATTAGATGTTGAAACCAGAGGAAGTTGTCCTCCTGCCCGATTAAAAAAGAGTGTCAAGAGATGGTTGGTTTTGGCAGAAAAACACTACGGAGTCACTCCAATTTTATATACCAGCTACTCATTCTACCGTCATTATTTTAGTGGGAAAGAGTTTGAGAAGTATCCTTTATGGATAGCCCATTATGCAACAGATGATTTAAACAGGTTAACCAAAAAGTGGGAATTCTGGCAGCACAATGAAAGCGGCAGGGTAAAAGGTATAAGAGGTGCAGTAGATTTTAATGTATACAAAGGGGATTTTTCTGACCTTTTGCGTCTTTGTAAAAAGTAAAACCGTTTATTTCCGTTTTGCAATGAGGGTTAAATATGAAAATATGATTGACCCAACAGCAAAAAAAGCAATGTAACCGTACTTTTCTTGTTTGTAAAAGTCCATACT
>CAILJQ010000263.1 GCA_903834625.1 uncultured Bacteroidota bacterium | reverse complement strand
CAACCTCTTTATCTCGTTGTGATAAACAATATCATACGCCCCTTCATTTACCAAACGAATATTCATAGGCGCATTAAAATCTGGTGCTAATACCAATACAGGCATAGAGGGTGCATATAAATTCTTTTGAGTAAGTACATCAAATGAATTAAATTCACCCATCGTTCTTCCACAAATAATTACATCTGGTTTGTTATAACGCAACTCAAAATTTAAATCATGAATGTTATCAATGCGTCGCAGAAAATGCGTAACCGTAGTTTGCTCCAAAACTTTTTCAACCATTCTAATTACCGCAAAATTGGTTTCAACCAATAATACCTTAATTTCCCAAAATGGACTAAAGCTCTCATTTTGGAGTAGTGGCTGTTGGTTCGCCAACGACCTTAACTTGCTTATCTTCAGACTATTTATCAACATAACACTATCTAATTACGAGTATATCTCAATACTATTGCCCAAAGGAAATGCCAAAAGAAATTGTACGGCCTCATTTGTCGTAGTTTCAGACTAGCTCAATTTACTTTCTATTCCAAAGAGAATCCCCGAAATTCGCTTTATGAGAAAATTCTGTTTCACCCTATTGGCTTTTGTTTCCTTGTTATCCCTATCGTATGCGCAGTCTTCACAAGATTTTTCAAATGGATACATACAAAAGGGCGATAGTTTATGCTTCCTTTTCTCAGAGGTCGATTACCAAATAAAGCCCAGTGGCGTTGTTGTTACAGGTGCTTTTAGGGGATGGAGCCAAGACCTTAAAGACCCTATGTGGCAGCTCATACCTGGCGCAAATGGCTTTTGGAAACTATGTGTTTACAACCCCAATAATGAAAACATTAAACCCGCCATGCCTTTCAAATTTAGAACCCAAGATGGTCGTTGGCTCGATCCACCAAAAGCAGCTACCAACTCAGATGGTGGAAACCTTGTTTATATGAAGGGTTTTGTGCCGCTAGAAATTGCTGCAGGTATTGAAACCAACGAAGAAATATCCATAGAAATAAAGGGTGCCGCCAACCTGCCAAAAAACTTTCAGTTAACCAAAGAAAGCTTCATCCTTCAAAATGCCAATGGAACCAACATCCCTGTGGCAAAATTTGAATCTGAGGCAAGCTACCAAAAGGCTGAGCCTAATAGCGAACCTCAACTCAACCCCAAACAACCAATTAAAATTACCTTGTACCCTTCCCAACCTATTGATAAAAGAAGGGTTTACTACATAATCATTCCCAGTCTTCAACAAAAAATTCTTTGTTCATACGACCCTTGGTTCAAGAAGCTTAAATCAGATAAACCACTAGGTGCAAATATTTCAGAGGCCGGCAACAGTACCACTTTTAGGGTTTTTGCTCCTAGAGCCACTGCCGTTAAGTTATACCTTTACCAAACAAAAGAGCAAGCCTTGGCTACAGAAACCATTCAAATGAAGGTAGATGAAATGGGCATCTGGGAAGCTACCCTGCCCAAAAACTTACAAGGAACATGGTATGATTTTACCGTTCATGGTTTCTCCGATCCAGGTAATTTCTTTTTTGAAACCCATCCTGTTCATGTGAGTGACCCCTATGCAAGAGTAAGTGATGATAGCTTTGGAAAATGCATGGTGGCTCAAAAAACCACACCAGCAAGTCCACTCAAAAAAGGACGACCTAAAATGGAACAGGTTATTGCCTATGAGGTCCACGTGCAAGATTTCACCGACCTACTCCCTATTGACCAAAACTTAAGAGGAACCATTCCTGCCATGACCATTCCAAACCTTAAAAATAGTCGTGGCAAATCAATTGGTTTTGATTACCTCACTTCGTTAGGTATTAACACAGTTCACCTTATGCCTGTGCAAGAAATGCTGCATTGGCCAAAAGATGAATGGGAAAACGCCTTTAAAAACGACGCATACATGATAGAGCAAGGAGTAGCAACAGAGAACTACGATTGGGGCTACAGAACCTCTCATAGCTTTGCCATAGAAACCAGGTATCGCCAAAGAAACACGCAACCAGGCCAAGAAAGAGAACAGTTCAGAGACTTGGTTCAAAAATTTCACGAGAAAAACATGGCGGTAATTGTCGACTTTGTGTTCAACCATACCGCAGAAAACATGGATGGCAGGTCTTATTTGTTCCACTTTAACGCCTTCGATCAACAATATTATTACCGAACCAAAGACCTCAACCATATTGGAGAATATGGCAATGAAACCAAAAGTGAAAACAGGTACATGGTGCAACGTTGGATAATAGATCAGTGCAAACATTTCATTGAAGAGTTTGGGGTAGATGGCTTTAGAATTGACTTGGCCGGACAAACCGACAAACAAACACTCTTAATGCTCAAAAAGGAATTACCAGAAGATATCATCATTTATGGAGAACCTTGGATAGATAGTAACGACCCCAATTATAACAAAAACCCAGATTGGCATTGGTATAAAAACGATGCCCCAATTTGTTACTTCAACGATGACTCAAGAAACACCTATAAAGGGCCAGTTTTTGAACTAAATAGCAAAGAAAAAGACCGAGGCTGGGCAGGGGGAAATAAATCGTTGAGAGAAGATGTTATCAAAGCACTAACCTGTGCTTTTCCAACCCAAAGGAACATTAATAGCGCTATTAATTATTTAGATATTCACGACAATTATGCACTCGCCGATCAATTTGCAACCTATAGCTTTGATGGCAGGTTTGGTGTGGATGAAATTAATTACAAAATTGCCGCAACCCTTCTCTTTACTACTCCCGGACCCATTGTATTGCATGGCGGTTCAGAAATGATGCGCAGCAAAGGAATGGCTCCGCTCAAAGAAATTGTAAAGGAAATTCCTAGTGGTAAAGTTTACTTCCATGGCAAACGCGACACATATAACATGCGCAATGCCAACTGGTTTGTTTGGGAAAATGTTGGGAAAAAATTGCCGAAAAATTCTATTGAAAACAACAAGGAACCTTATGCCAATGCCGACTATAACAACATGGTAGCTTATTGGAAAGCATTAATGGAAATAAGAACAAAATACCTGCTTCCTTTACCTGCATTTCAAGCTGAAACAACAGACCCTTTCCTATTGCCAGCAGCTGCCTTCTATTTTGTTGAACCAAAAGATGAAAACCTCTTGGGTTATTTTATTCAAGGTAAAGTATTTGTAATGCTAAATACCGGTACAAAAATGCATGAACTCAATATTGAGTTTCCGAAAGGTAAATGGAAAATGGTTGGAAATGCCAATGAAATTGCCTTAGAGGCGGGTTTTGCAGAATACCACAAAACCCTCCTTGGCGGTCAACAAAAACTTATTGTTGAGCCTCTTTCAATAAGCATTTGGATAAGAGAATAAGCTACAAATTATTTGTATAAAGGAAAGCCTTCCATAAGTTGGTTTACCTCCTTGCTAACCTCTGCCAATAAACTGTCATTGTCTGCATTCATCAACACTTTATCTATTAGGGTAACAATATTGCCCATATCTGCCTCCTTCATAAAACGAGAGGTAATAGCAGCTGTTCCAACCCTAATACCAGAAGTAACAAATGGTGATTTATCATCAAATGGAACCATGTTTTTATTAATGGTTATATGTGCTTTGATCAATGCGTTTTCAGCCGCTTTACCGCTGATGTTTTTATTGCGCAAATCAATTAACATTAAATGGTTGTCGGTACCCCCGCTAATGATTTTATATCCTAAAGAAACAAAAGCATCTGCCATGGCATGTGCATTGCGCTTTACTTGATGTGTGTACTCTTTGTATTCTACCGTTAATGCCTCACCAAAAGCTACGGCCTTAGAGGCAATTACATGTTCTAAAGGACCGCCTTGTGTTCCCGGAAAAACTGCACCATCCAAAATAGCACTCATCATTTTTGGTTCGCCTTTAGGTGTTTTTAAGCCCCATGGATTTTCAAAATCTTTGCCCATCATGATAATGCCACCTCTTGGTCCTCGCAATGTTTTATGCGTAGTAGAGGTTACAATATGGCAATGTGGAATAGGATCATTTAACAACTTCCCAACGATTAGTCCTGCAGGGTGCGAAATATCAGCTAATAGCAAAGCGCCTACTTCATCTGCAATTTTTCTTAACCTCACGTAGTCCCAATCTCTACTATAAGCAGAGGCGCCACAAATAATCAATTTAGGCATTTCTTTTTTGGCGGTAGCTTCCACCTTATCCCAATCAATTAAACCAGAATCTGGTTCAACGCCATAAAAACTAGGCTTATACAGCTTACCAGAAAAGTTCACCGGTGAGCCATGGGTTAAGTGTCCGCCATGAGATAAGTCAAATCCCAAAATTTTATCTCCAGGATTTAATACTCCCAACATAACGGCTGCATTTGCTTGCGCGCCACTATGTGGTTGCACGTTTGCCCAAGCGGCTCCAAACATCTTTTTTAACCTTTCTATTGCCAAGTTTTCTACCACATCAACCACCTCACAACCTCCATAATAGCGCTTTCCAGGCAAGCCTTCAGCGTATTTATTGGTTAATACGGAACCCATGGCTTCCATTACTTGCTTGCTCACAAAATTCTCTGAAGCAATAAGCTCTAATCCATGTTCCTGACGGTGCAATTCTTGCTCTATCAAGTTAAAAATTTCAATGTCTCTTGTCATAATATTTGGTATGGGTATGCGGTGCAAATTAGTATTTTGGTACTAACTAATAAAATAGTTTATTTTTGTCTCTTCAAGTTTCGGTTCGAACCGATAACCCTAAAGAAAAAATGAAAGCAATTATCCCGGTGGCCGGTATCGGTACTAGATTAAGACCACATACACATACACAGCCCAAAGCCCTTATTCCTATTGCTGGTAAGCCAATTTTAGCTCATATTACTGAAAGCCTCATTGAGGCGGGTATCAACGATTTTGTTTTTGTTATCGGCTATTTGGGTGATAAAATAGAACAATACATCCTTCAACATTATCCTCATATAAATGCAAATTTTGTGATTCAAACTACCGGTAAGGGTGTGGGTCACGCCATTTGGCTTGCCAAAGATTGTATAAACAAAGACGAAGAAATCCTTATCGTTTTTGGCGATACCATTGTTGATGCCAACTTACATGAAATTTGTAACACAGATGGAAATTGGTTGGGAATTAAAAAAGTAGAAGATCCTCGCCTGTTTGGTGTGGCAGAAATTGATGCTGCGGGCAATATCTCAAGGGTAATTGAAAAGCCCGCTATACCCAAAAGCAATATGGCTTTAGTTGGTGTTTACAAATTCAAAGACAGCGCCCTTTTGCTTGAAGCACTTGACAACAACCTAGCCCAAAAATTTACCACACACGGAGAGTTTACCCTCACAGATGCCATCATGCAAATGAAAGAAAAGGGTGTAGTTTTTAAACCCTTCACCGTTTCCAATTGGTTTGATTGTGGTAAAAAAGAAATCCTGCTTGAAACCAATTCTCTTCTACTTAAAAAGTTGAATTACGATACCAGCAATTACCACTTTGAAAACACCATTGTTATTCCTCCTGTTTTCATTGGCGAAGGCTGTAAAATCAGTAATTCTATTATTGGTCCAAATGTTTCCGTGGGAGAAAATGCCATCCTCAATTATGCAACCATTAAAGATTCTAT
>CAILJQ010000262.1 GCA_903834625.1 uncultured Bacteroidota bacterium | reverse complement strand
TGCCTTCTTCTTTTAGCTTTTCTGCTTCAGATTTGACTTTGGCTTCACCTTCTTTTTTCAAGCGCTCGGCTTCAGCTTTGGCTTTGGTTTCTGCTTCCTTTTTCAATCGGTCGGCCTCTGCCCTAGCCTTTGTTTCGGCTTCTTTCTTTAACCTATCTGCCTCTGCTCTGGCCTGTGCTTCTAACTCTTGTTTTTTACGCAAAGCCTCGGCCTTGGCTTGGTCGGCCAGGTTATTGGCTTCATTTTTTGCCAAAGCTCCAATATTGGTAGTAATTTTAGGTGCAGTAAAAGTTCCGCCAATGCCAATTTGAACTGGAATATTCTCATTGGTTTTAATAGCGGTACCAGCCTTTTGGTTTAGCACGGCTAACGCATCTTGCATTGATTTATCTGCGTTTCCTAAATCTGAACGTGGGATATTCATTTTGCCTGTATAGTTGATACTTTGGTCTAATCCGGTGGTACCTCCTAAACTTAAGGTTTGTGAACCCAATTTTACATCAAAAGGCTCGGTAGTAATTTTTCCATTTACCACGGTAAAGGCAATTTTAGAGTTGTACAAGCCCATCTTTTGGTATTCAGGCTTTTTAATAACATCTGTTATTTTGTTAAGGGCTTGGATGTTCTTGATTTCAGCAAAAGGTACACTCAACATACCATCGGCAATTAATGAACCTAAATCTGGCTGCATATGCTCTGTAAGAGCTGTTTTCATGTTAAAGGTGGTACTGAATGAGCCAAATACATTTTCTGCCGCAGGAGCTAACTTCTGAATGGTATTGAAGGTTTTAAATGCTTGCTGAATATCCAAGTTATTCAGAATAAATTTGATATCTACATTTGGCTTTTTAGGGTTACGTGTTTCATAATACCCATCCATTTTCATGTTTGAACCCAACATATTTAAGGCAACATTTTTGAAAGTCATTTGCTGATCGGCCACTGTAATGGTTCCACCAAATTGGGTGATATCCATATTGGTGTATTTTAACTGATTGATATGACTGTTAAGGGTGAACTGAATATCTTTTGGCACCTCAAAAACGGTCATGGCAGCAGTATCTTCAGCGGCTTTGGCGCTATCTGCAGTAGTTTCTTCACTTAAGAATTCATTGGCATCAAATACATTGCTATTAAAATTAAGGGTTCCAATTAAAGCACCTTTGCCAAAATAGTAAGGGAAAAAGTTGCTTAAGGTACCGTTCATTTTCATGTCGGAACTACCAATTTTAGCATCAAAATCTTTTAAGGTGACTAACTTAGGAGAAAAGTTTAATTCGGTATGAGCCAATTCAAAAGGCTTAGGCAAATCAGCAGCAGCGTAATATACTTTCTCACAAATGAGGTTTCCAGTGGCTTCAAATGCCTCGTAATTTCCTTTCTCTAGGGTACTGATATTTCCTTTAGCTGTAATGTCAGATTTGATGACACCATGAAGGGTAGTACCTTCTGGTAATGGTACAATCTTAGTGATATTATCTAGGTTCAATACACCTTTTACAAAAGCATCAATATATGGGTCGCTCATAGGAGTTTTGGCCAATAGTTTGGCATCAAAGGCATCTCCTTGAATTTCTAGGTGCATTTTGCTCAGGTCAATTTCTGTATGATCCATATCACCATCAGGATTGTTTACATTTAGTTTAACCGCCACATTCTCTACAGCAGACGGCAAAGCTGGATATTTGAAATACCCATTATCAATGGCTAGGTTCAGACCGAAAGCGGGCATTTGTTTGTTGTTATAAATACCTTTTACAAAACCTTTAAACGCTAACTTTCCTTTGCTTTGTAGGTCTTTAAAATCATTGGTATACAAGGCTGGAATAAGTGAAAGGAAATTGCGAAACTCACTTTGTTTTACTTCATAGGTAATATCCATTTTCATGTCATCACCTGGCATAGCAAAAGACCCATTCATGCCCATGGCCAATTCATTTAAGGTAAATTCATTGTCTTTAAACACAAAGGCGAAATTGTTCATATCGGCATCAATATTGGCATTGGCGGTGGCTTTTACATGTGATAAGTAATTGATTCCTTCCATACCAAAGGTGAGCGACTCAATGCTTGCCTTATTTTGCATGGTAAACAATACATCGGTAAAATCGCCCTCAAGAGTATAGTTCATCCCTTTGAGTTCAGAATACATATCTCCTTCCTTATCATCGTAAACGATGTAACCATTTTTAATTTCAAATGATTTGAGTTTGATATTAAATTTAGACGCAGCGGTATCTGCTGTTGCTTGTTCTGCACTAGAGTCAGCTTTGGCAATATCCCAATTGGCTCTACCATCACTTAACACAAGTGCTTTGATGCGTGGCTGATCCAAGGTAATTTGACGAATCTGAATTTGCTCGCCATTTATGACGCTCATCACATCAAGGGTTAGGTTGGTATTGGCAGCGCTGTAGAGGGTATCGCCATCAAAATCGCCCACTCCAGCTATACTTAGGTCTTTAATACCTACACTTAAATTGGGGAAACTTTTGATAAGGCTTAAAGAGATGTCTTCATCAAAATTAACATGGGCATTGATATTGGCATTTGCTTGTTCTTTAACCAAAGCAACAATTTTGCCTTTAAACATAAATGGGGCTAGGATCAACAGAAGCAGAACAACTGCTAAACTGATGAACAAATACTTTAAAAATTTCATGCTGCGAAGATAGCTATTTTTTGAAAGGTGTGAATGCCTACTTCAACGAGATTTTAAGAGGATTAGTACCATATAACAACAGCATATGATCAATGGGCAAACATTTTAGGGAGCATATTGTTACCAATACATGCAATATCTCATTATAGGCGCCTCCTCAGGCATTGGCTATACCTTGGCTCAACAACTTTCTGC
>CAILJQ010000261.1 GCA_903834625.1 uncultured Bacteroidota bacterium | reverse complement strand
CCCAACTTTTGAAGTGCGAATTTCAGGATTGTTGGGTTAAAATCATCATTTATTGATTTTTTATCGGCTTCATAATCACAAGAAATGGATGTAGGATGTTTAACTTCCTTTAAATCAAATGTTTGCATAGCTGCCAATCGGTGATTTGGATTGGTTGTATTAAGGGCACTGCCATCAAATCCTACATTGGAAACCAAATTTACATTGGGCAGAATGGCTAAAGCATCAAGTTGCCAAATGGCAAAAGTCCATTGATAATCCCATGTTTGTAATGCCCCAGAATAGGTTCTATCTAAAATATCTTCCCAAATTTTTACACCACGCTTAAACGTTATTTGCGAGGCAATTTTTCCAGCTTCTCTAAATGCCGGATAGTCTTTCATGCTCACATCATAATGCTTCCAAGCTCTCCTCCAAGTTGCAAAACCCCATATGTGATTTAATTTGGAAAAATAATAAGACCCATCCCCACGCCATTCTCCAAACTGAAAATTATCGCCAGAAATATGCATTACACGCTCATTGTCCTTGTAATAATTCAAAAGCGTTTCGCAAAAGCTAAAAAATGAGGGAGCAGGTACACAATCATGTTCTAAAATAATTCCTTGCTCCTCGTGTGTAAAAAACCAACTAATGGCGTGACCAATGGCCAAACGCGGACCTTCATTCTCGTCCCTAAAATTATGTTGCACTTGGCAAGGCCAATCTATGGCACTTAATACCTGCTGTTGCACTACGGCAAGTTGTTCTGCTTCTCCCGCTTTATTGCTTCTAGGTCCATCACAATACACATACATTCTTGGCACTTGCGCATTTCGTAGCGCATCCAATACCTGCCTTGTGGTGTCGAACCTGTTAAAAATGATAAGTAATACCGGTGTTTCCAATCAAACCTAATTTGTTGCCGTGCGAAGATAATCAGTAAATGGCTTAACCATTACATCAAAACTATACTTTCGTGCCGCAGCTTCACAATTTGTGCGATAGGCTTCATATTTATCACGTATCTGCAAAACCGCCTTTTCAATAGATTCTGGGCTGTAATCGTCTACCAATACGCCACAACCATTGCTTTCCAAAAGCTTCAATCCGGGTAGGTTTGAACCAATTACAGGTACACCTGCTGCCAAATAATTAAACATCTTACCAGAAGGTGCAGTTAAATAATTGAACCTATTCTCTTGAATCAAATCGGTATTGTAAAAACAAATACCCATTTCAAATGCGCCAATATAATCTAACAAATCATTGCTGTCGGTATAACTATCATCAATTTCTAAAATACCCTCCAACAGCAATTGACCGTACTTTTCATTCACTTCAGTTCTTATATCTTCAGATACATTGCCTTTTATAAGTCCGCGGTATTTACCTCCCATTGCTTGCAAAAAGTTTAAGAAATCAAATACCCCAAAAAATTTAGAGGCCGTTCCATTAAAGAGAATGCGCCCATCACTAAATGTTTTGTGAAAAGTTTTAGGCTCAAATACAGGAGCGTTCTGAACCAAAAACACACGCAGGTTTCTGCCTTTAAACAAATACTCGTAACGGTCTTCACTCTGTATAATTACGGAGCCAAACTTATGATCGGGTATGGTTGCTAACATGGGCAACAACTCATCTGCCAACTCTAAAGAAACAAAATGAACTTGCTTAAAATATTTGGTGGCCAACTTTAAAAAAATCATGTCAACCGCAATAATATGCCCATAACTTTCCTTGTTTCTTTGGGCTTTTTGAAAGAGGTGTTTGTATTTCAACAAATCTTTTAAGCGTGCAT
>CAILJQ010000260.1 GCA_903834625.1 uncultured Bacteroidota bacterium | reverse complement strand
ATTTGCAGATGTACCAGTTGACTCTCAGGTATGGATGAGTCATGGTGACACGATTCAAGACATTCCAACAAACTTTGATATAATTGCCAGCACTGAATCAGTGAAGGTAGCAGCATTTAAAATTCAAGGGGAATCAACCTATGCCATTCAGTTCCATCCAGAGGTAACGCATAGCATAGATGGCAAAACCATTTTGCACAACTTTATAAGTAAAGTGGCCGGTTTGAACCAAAGTTGGACCCCTACTCATTTTATAGAGAACACACACAAAGAGTTAAAAAGTAAATTGGGAAATGATAAGGTAATTTTAGGATTATCTGGAGGGGTTGATTCTTCTGTTGCAGCCATGTTATTAAAGGAGGCCATCGGTTCAAACCTAACTGGAATTTTTATTGACAACGGATTGTTGCGTAAAGACGAGTTTACTCAGGTTTTGCATGCCTACAAAAACATGGGTTTAAATGTAATTGGCATTGATGCACGCAAAAAATTCTTGGATGCATTAGCAGGAATTAGCGATCCTGAGCAAAAGAGAAAAACCATAGGAAGGGTTTTTATTGAAGTTTTTGATGAAGAAGCGCAAAAAATTGAAAATACCAAATGGTTGGCTCAAGGAACCATTTACCCAGATGTAATTGAAAGTGTAAGTGTAAAAGGACCATCTGCTACTATTAAGTCGCACCACAATGTAGGAGGATTGCCTGAGAAAATGAACCTCAAAATAGTTGAGCCTTTGCGCATGTTGTTTAAAGATGAGGTAAGAAATGTAGGTACGGCTTTAGGCATGGATCCTATTATTTTAAACCGCCATCCATTCCCCGGACCAGGTTTGGCCATTCGGATTTTGGGAGATATTACAGAAGAAAAAGTAAGAATTCTTCAAGAGGCAGATGCCATTTTTATTGGGGAGTTGAAAGAAAAAGGGCATTATAACAATGTTTGGCAAGCAGGAACCATTTTCCTTCCTATTCAATCTGTGGGAGTAATGGGTGATGAACGTACCTATGAACATGTTGTTTGCTTAAGGGCAGTTACTTCTGTTGATGGGATGACTGCAGATTTTTGTCATTTGCCACACGACTTTTTAGGAATGGTGGCAAATAGAATTATCAATGAGGTGAAAGGAATTAACCGAGTTGTTTACGATATTAGCAGCAAACCACCGGCTACCATTGAATGGGAATAACTTTATGAAAAAACTCTTGTTACTCACCTGTGTATGTTTGGGCCTTACAAAATTTTCTTTGGCTCAGACCGAAAACGGATATGAAATATCTGTGATTATGCCATTTTGTGCCAAAGATTTGGTGAGTAACCCTAGCAGTAAAAATGCAGCTATTGGAAATGCTTGCAGAACCTATTTTGAAGGATTTGCCATAGCATTAGACAGTTTTAAGAATAGTGACGCCCCTATTGATGTTAAGTTGTATGACACCCAAAGAGACAGTTTAACCTTTAAAAAGTTACTAGAAAAAAAAGCGGTTCAAAATTCAGACTTAATTGTAGGACCCGTTTTAAAAGAAGGTAATGAAATGATGTTGGAGTTTTGTAAGAAGAATAAAATCTACCATATCTCTCCTTTTCTAACGCTCACCAAAAGTAAGATAGATAATCCATACATGATATCTGCTTACCCTGATTTGAATTATTACGCAGATTTTGTTTTGGAGCAAATAAAAGAGACCTCTAATTCGGATGTAAATATTATAGTCATTACGGGCAAAGAGAGCAACGATAAGATTTTGTCGAACCGATTTTTGTCACTCAAAACCAAGTATCCAAGTTTCACCTTTAAATCATTGGATATTTCAAAATACAATGAATTCAAAAACCTTTATAAGTTAGGTAGAAACAATAAAGTAGTTATTTGTTCTGAGAATGAGTTTTTGGTTGGTTCAACCCTAAAACATTTGAGTGATACCACCCAATTTGTAGACTTAGAAGTATTTGGATGTCGTAAATGGCTTGAATTTAAGGCTCCAAACATTCCACAAATGGAGCAGTTGGGAGTTAAGATTATTAGTCCGTTTTACATGGATTATAACGATCCTGCTTGCCGACTTTTTATAGAAAAGTATCGTGAGCGTTATTATACTGAACCTGATGAATATGCTGTTGCAGGATATGAACAAGCGACATTTTTTATAAGTACCTTGGTTCAAAACCATGGAAATTTGCAAAAGGTAACAGATCAAGCAGTCAATAAACCCTTAAGCAACCAATACAAAATTGCTAAGAAACCAGAAGGAACTAGCCTACAAAATATCCATTTAAATATCTTGTTTTTCTCAGAAGGAAAAATGTTAAGATATTAATTATTAAAGCATCCAACGTAAAAGTAGGAACAAACCTCCAGATAAAATCATACAAACGGGTAAGGTAAGTATCCAGGCGATAGCGATGCTTTTAATTGTTTTCGCCTGAAGGTTTTTGATACCTTTAGAAGCAACCATAGAACCGGCGATTCCAGAAGACAATACATGTGTTGTGCTTACAGGTAAGCCTAACCAAGTAGAAAAGCCAATGGTTGATGCAGCTACCAATTCTGCACTCGCTCCTTGCGCATAGGTAAGATGTTGTTTCCCAATTTTCTCTCCAATGGTATGAACAATACGTTTCCAACCAATCATTGTACCCAAACCTAAACTAAGAGAAATCATTAAAATGACCCAACTTGGTGCATATTCTGTTAGCGATTTAAGTTTTGCCATTTCTTGTTTAAGCTTTTCCTTATTTGCTAAACTTAGGTTAAGTTGCTTACTCTCCAACAAGATTTTTGTTGACTTCCCTAAGAACACCAGGTCTTTCCTTAATTGAGCTTTTTCCTTCACCTCAAAATGTTCAATTGACTTGCCTGTTTTAAGCAATGAATCGAAATGATTGATATTTAATTGAGCTTTTTCGTATTCAAATTTCTCATCAACCGATAACTCATTTGGGTCAATCTTAGAGAAAATAGATTTATATTCTCTTACATGCTCCGCCACATCAATGGTAAATTTATCGCTATTAAGAGTAAAGTACCCTGGCACAATGGCAATAAGAATGAGCATTACCAAACCAACGCCCTTTTGTCCATCATTTGAACCATGGGAAAAGCTCACACCCGTACATGTTAAAAGTAGAATAAGTCGAATCCAGAAAGGAGGGGGATCATTGGTGAGAGGTTCTTTAAAAATCAATCTATTTTTAACAACTTGGCGCAAGATATACATGAGTAAGATAGCCAAGCTAAAACCTAAAATGGGTGATAATAAAAGAGACAATCCAATATCTTTTGCTTTTGCCCAATTCACATAACTGACACCATTATTTGGTGAAATAAGTGCGAAGGCTAATCCTACTCCGATGATTGAACCAATAAGCGTATGGGAACTTGAGCATGGAATTCCCAAGTACCAAGTTCCAAGGTTCCAAACAATGGCGGTTATTAAAAGTGAAAAGATAAGCGCAATATTGTGGTATATATTGGTGTCGAGCAGCAATTCTGTAGGAAGTAGGTTAGTAATACCCATTGCCACAGCAATTCCACCCGCAAACACTCCAATGGAGTTCCAAACCCCGCTCCAAATAACAGCAGCCCAAGGCTTTAGTGAATTGGTATAAATTACAGTGGCTACAGCATTGGCTGTATCATGGAAACCATTGATAAATTCAAATGCAGCAGCTGCCAGTAGGCAAACTAGCAATAAAATGGTAAGTGACGTGTCTAATCCAAACATAACGGTGTACAATTATAGGTCTCTGCCCGTGGTTCAATATTATGCAATTGTGAAATAATTGTTACGTACTCTTTGCCTTTTATCAAAAAAAAATCAAATCTATCGTGGTTTGTTTTTACTTTCGCTTCGCAAATTTTTTAACAAGATATGAAAAAACTTCTTTACTCTCTTACAACATTATTGTTGCTAAGTTCAAGCCTTAAGGCCGATGAGGGTATGTGGATTCCTTTGTTGCTCAAGAAATACAACTATGAGCAAATGAAAGCAAAAGGGTTGAAACTTACACCAGAACAATTGTACGACGTAAACAACAGCTCTTTAAAAGATGCTATTGTATGGTTTAATGGAGGCTGTACCGGCGAGATCATTTCTGATAAAGGCCTTGTATTAACCAACCATCATTGCGGTTATGATGCGATTGCCTCAAACTCCACCAAAGACAATAATATCCTCGACAATGGATTTTGGGCTAAAAATAATGGTGAAGAAATTCCTATTCCAGGCATGTGGGTATCTATTGTTCAGCGTATTGAGGATATGACAGATAGGGTAACTACTGAACTAGCCGGTGTGAGTGAGAAAGATCGTCCAGCAAAATTGCAAGAGATTTTCAAGAAAATAACTGATGAGGTAAAAAAAGGCAACAAATTAGAAGCGCAAATGCGTGAGATGTTTAAAGGAAATGCCTATTATCTATTTGTATTTCAAAGATATACTGATATTCGTTTGGTAGGAACACCTCCACAAAGCGTGGGTAAATTTGGAGGAGATGCTGATAATTGGATGTGGCCTCGTCATACTGGCGACTTTAGTATGTTTAGAATATACGCAAACAAAAGCAATGAAGCTGCTGGTTATGCCCCTGATAACGTGCCATTTGTTCCAAAACATTCTTTGCCTGTTAACATCAAAGGGGTAAAAGAAGGTGATTATGCCATGATTTATGGTTTCCCGGGAAGAACCAATCGTTATGAATTCTCTCAAGGCATTGATTTAGCTATTGAAAAAGTAAATCCAACCATTGTAAACTTAAGAGATATTAGGTTGAAGGCTTGGAAAGAAGTAATGGATAAAAATGTATCGGACAGGTTAAAACTATCTGCAGATTATGCCCAAATTGCTAATTATTGGAAATATTTTATCGGTCAAACCGAGCAAATGAAAAGGCTAAAGGTTTATGATTATAAAGTTGAGTCGGAGGCTAAGTTTAAAGCCTTTGCGCAAGGAAAACCACAATACCAAAATGTATTGCAAAACGTAGAAAATGCTTACGTTGCCTACAGACCTTATGCATTACAAAGAACCTATTTATCTGAAGGTATTTTGGGTGTTTCAATGAATGGTTTTGCTAGCTCTATGATTCCTTATGCCAATAATATTAAAGACAATAAAGATACAGCTGCGGCTAGCCGTGCGCTTAAAATGGCCCAAGCAAATGCAGATGAATTTTATAACGCATTCTTCCCTTCTGCCGACCAAAAGATTTTGGCCCAAATTCTTGAAATGTATTACATGAACATTCCTGCAGATCAGCATCCAGCCTATATGGCCATCATTCTAAAGTCTAAAGGAAAAACCAATAGTGAGAAATTTAGGTCATTCGCTGCTATTGTTTACGCAAAAAGTTTCTTTGCAAGCAAAGAGAAGTTTGATGCTTTTATGGCGGCTCCAAGTTATAAAAAGTTGATGGCCGACCCATGTTTTGCTATGGTTTCTGCATTCTACAATAACTACATCAACAATTACAAGGTAAAGGTAGATGAATTTAATGCGGCAATTGGACCTGAGGCGAGAGCTTATATTAAAGGTTTAATGGAAATGAATCCGAACAAAGTATTTTATCCAGATGCCAATTCATCCTTACGCTTAACCTATGGTTCGGTTCAAGCCTACGAGCCTAAAGATGCTGTTAAATTTGATTACATGACCACTTTAGATGGTGTTATGGAAAAATACAATCCGAATGATTTTGAATTTAATGTACCTACAAAACTCATTGATTTATATAAAGCAAAAGATTTTGGTAATTACAAACGTGCAGATGGTAAATTACCTGTTGCTTTTATAACCAACAACGATATTACAGGAGGAAACTCAGGAAGTCCAGTGATTGATGGTGATGGCCAATTGATAGGATTAGCTTTTGATGGTAACTGGGAAGCCATGAGTGGAGATATTGTATTTGATGAAAAATACAAAAGAACTATCAATGTAGATATCCGTTATGTATTATTCTTAATAGACAAATTAGGTGGTGCACCACATATTGTTGCTGAAATGAAATTGGTTCAGTAAATAATTTATATTGAAAATAAAAAAAGCTGCCGCAATAATTTGCGGCAGCTTTTTTTTTAATATTTAGGGCAGCGTTTTAAATTTATTGGGGCAGT
>CAILJQ010000259.1 GCA_903834625.1 uncultured Bacteroidota bacterium | reverse complement strand
CAGTTTTATGCCATGGCATACCATCCAGAAATGTTGGTTCAGTTTGCCCAATTTCTGAAAAAAGATTTGAACAAAAAAGGTGTGCCAAATCCAGTGATTACAGCTGTGACAGATGTTTCGCTCAATGGCAGACCCTTTCAATCCATGGTAGATTCAACCATGGATCTAACCAAAATTCAATTAGGCGTGTTTAAGCAATATGATTGGGTTTTGCCGCTAAAAGACCGCTAGTTTTTTACAAACATTTTTCGGCTCACGCCCTTATTGCTGCGTATTTCTACCCAAAAAACTCCCGGAAATAAACCATTCACTCCTATGGTATTTTTACCATTTATTTTTTCGGTCTGAACCAATTCGCCTAAGGTATTGTAAATAGAATATTCAGCATCTGCAGGTAAAGATGGAATACCATTGATTTGATTATTCACTGGATTAGGGTATAATGTCCATTGATCAAGGTTTTCTAATGATTCTATTCCATCTACCATGCTGGTGAAAAAATAGGCAGAGGTATCGGCCATAGGTGATTTTTTATCCTTCAAAATAACAATTCCAATTGGTGATAAAAAGGCTGTTGGAATGGTGTACACAAATGAGTCTAAACTAGCAGCAATACTTGCATTAATTACTTGCAAGGTTTTTAGAGAATCGTTGCTAAATAAAATCTCTAGAGAATCTATATGTTGTGCATCCCAACTTATTACTACCGACTTCCCTTTAGCCCATTTATCTGCAGCATTTGGCCTAAATATATTTAGAATAGGTTTTGGGTTGGTTGCTGTATCTGCTATATAGGTCATGTTAGAAAAATTGATCCTATCTGCCCACTCTGGAAAATCAATAAATGGATTTCTATTTCCTTGTTGAGAGGCGGCAAATTCATGTCTAGCTATTTCATAATTATCTGGTGGATCTTGACGGTTCCATTCTCTTAATAGAGCCAAGTTTTGGTTAGCTGGTATTGACCAGTTTAACCCATTTACTCCATGGTAACAAACAGCCATATAAAACAAAGCGCGGGCTACATCCCCTTTGTGTTCAGGCTTTGGCTCGTAGGCTGTTCTGTTAGCGCTGTCTTTACCCAAAACACCCAAACCTGTTGGAGAGGTATATGTAGGAGTTAACACCTCATCAAATGGATTATTGCTCCTGCGTGCATTTGCATTTGTTTGATGAGCGGGGAACAAATTGTGTACGTCATTAAACTCTGGCAGTTCTTTACTTGTACCAGGTGCATTAGGCCAATCTGGATTACTCACACTACTTGGCATCCAACTTTGTGGCCATGTATGTTCTCTTGTTAATACGGCTCCATTATTTCCATTAGCCCATAAAAATGGTTCTGCATATTGGTAAGCATGATTTGTGTAAACACAATTCACAACCTTCTTACCTCCACTGGTATCTCTTGCCAACCATGGATTTACCATACGAGAAATATAATTGCTGTAGTATACGGTATCATGTGGGTTTATTTTACTTCCCAACTTATTAATAAAATCAGGCTTTGTTGCGTCTACAGTGCTATAATAAGTGCCATAATTTTTGCCGGGTGTAGCAATGCTTAATGCTGCATAATTCGAGGTATTGTAATTCTCAAATCCTTGTGGACCGTTATATGAAAAAACAGCAAAATAATAATTGCTATTGGCATGAATAAAAGTTGGAGATAGCAGTTCAATGCTATCACATATTTTCTCTACCTGCGCGTTCCCTATATAATCACCCTTACCGTAATTAGTGCCATCTAATGGGACATTGGTAATAGGTGTTCCTTTTTGTTTTAATACAATAAATTTCTCAGGTTTTGAACCTGAGTAGCTAAAAGTAAAACTTAAGGCGTATGTTTTTAGGTCTTTTAATTGTATACTACTTGGAAAGCTTGTAGGTTCTGTTGCATATAAACCGCCTATTCCATACAAGTTTATAATGAATGGACTTCTTAAACTATCGTTACAATAAATAGTCAGAATGGCTTTTCTACTACCTGAACTTTTAGGCGCAAATATTAAGGCCATTCCTGCGCTTGAATTAGGATAAACTATTGAAGGCATTGAACCAAAAGAGTACTCATCTGCAAATTCACCACTAACGCGAATACTATCTATTCTAAGTGTATCTGCAGTACCCTTGTTCTCTATGGTGAATGTGCTTATAGATGTATTTCCAATTACATGGGTTGCGCCATTAATTAATGCGTTGGTACCATATTTTACAGCAAGTGTAGGATAAGGCGGAGCAGGTGATTGTTGAATGAGCACACTATCTAAACCCATGTTGCCACCGGGAACTGGTTGTCCGTTTATACTCCCCGGTAATTTCGAGGTATAATAAAAACGAACATATCTTGAAGATGCACTTAATATATCAGAATATCTTCCTCCTGTATAATTTGTGGCTGGATTAGCTTTTGAGGTTATTGACCTAATAGTAGTCCAATTTGACCCATCTGCACTTTCCTGAATGTCGAATTGTCCAGCCCAAGGTGCGCTAACATTTTGCGGACTTAAATAATAGCTCAAAGGACCTGGCTTATCTGAGAAGCGTATCAACATAAACTCTCCTGTTGCATCAAGTCTTGCAGATATTGCATCACCTATTCCAAATGCATAAGTAAGATTACCATTGGTACCCAAACCGGTTGTCCAACCAACAGGGGGAGTAGAAATACCTGGTGTACTAAAATTCCAACTTGTAGGAAGGGTTGTTTGGCCTTGAACCCAATGAGCAAAAAGCAACACCCAAAGTAACAAAGAAAGTTTTTTCATAAATACCTGAAATATTTGAAGGAGCAAGTTACTCCTTTCATTACAATATGCAAGGCACCCAAAAAGCAGCTTCCTCCTAGTAGCTTGGTTTTACACAGCAGCAGAGATTCGATAGTTTTGATTGTAACAAAAATTTAACACTACCCCAACATGACAGAACAACTTCTTCAATTTATTTGGCAATACAAATACCTATTAAGTAAAGAGCTTTTTACCACAGAAAACATAGCACTTTATGTGGTGCATCCCGGTAGTTTGAACCAAGGCTCTGGCCCCGATTTTTTTGAAGCCCGAATAAAATTAAACAACATTTTATTGGTAGGGAATATAGAGGTACACATCAAAGCCAGTGATTGGGTCAAACACCAACATCAATTTGATAGAGCCTACTCCAATGTAATCCTTCATGTGGTATGGGAAAATGATTGTGATATATACTTACCTAATGGTGAAAAAATAGCTGCAATAGAACTTAAAAATTTGATTTCACAAGAGCTGCTTCAGTTATATGAATCTATCATGGAATCTAAAAATGAAATCCCTTGTGCAAAGAATATTACTGATAAAGAAAGAGGAAGTTTACAATGGTTTAT
>CAILJQ010000258.1 GCA_903834625.1 uncultured Bacteroidota bacterium | reverse complement strand
GCCAAACAAAGCACCTTTGCCCAAGGCACCGGTAACAGAGGTGCTATGTTGAATAAAAAGGGTGATAAGAAAACTGGTCAAAATATTAGAAATGAATAAGACCCCTAACTTCAAATCGGCTTCGGGTAAGGCCAAACATTGGTTGGTATGTGCTGTCATGTAGGAAGAAAGCAATACGCCGTAAATTACAAATCCAAGTAAAAAGAAGATCAAGCCTCCAGCCAATCCTCCTAGCATCAATTTTTTGTTCATAGGTTTTTAATAGGTAAACCAAATATACCCATTGTTCCATTTTTTTACAAGAACCATACAATAAAAATCTATGCGTGCGTTTTATCCCTGATTGAAGCCTCCTCCTTCTCTCGCTCAGCTATTTATTACTTAATTTTTCTTTTAAAACAATCCCTCTATGGGACCGAATTTCTATTGCCCAACATCAAGTAAAAATATCAACAAACACAAACCATAAACCCTTAATTCTATGTCAGCAGCAAACCAATCTACCAGGCAAAAAATGATTAACATGATGTACCTGGTCTTAACCGCCTTATTGGCCCTCAACGTATCGGCAGAAATCCTCAGAGCCTTTCATTTGGTAGAGGTAAAAATGGACCGAACAGGTTCCAATTTGAAAAACAAAAACCAAAGTGCCATTGCCAAAATTGCCAAGTATAACCAAGACCTTCCCAAAGATGAGATAGGCAAAAAGGCCTTGGAAAAAGCCTATTTGGTTCAGAAAATTTCTGAAGAAGGAGTAATGTATTTCCAACAACTAAAAGATGAATTGGTTACCAAAGCAGGTGGCAGAAAAAGTACTGAGCTGTTTCCTATGGGCGACCCAACCGAAGAATTATTGAACCCCGACAATACAGAGATACATGCCAATGTCTTGTTAAATGAAGGCAAAGGAAAAGAAGTAAAAGCCAAAATCAACGAATTGCGCCAGCGCCTATTGGCTGTGCTTCAAGATACATTTCAAAGAAATTTGGTCAGAAGTGAATTGTATACAGAAGAGCCAAAGGTGCTTGGACAAACATGGGAATCACAAATGTTTGAAAATGTTCCATTGGCAGGTGTTGTGGCTATGATGAGCAATATTCAAAATGATATCAGAAACACAGAATCGCAGGTGCTTGATGTGTTGGCTTCCTCATTAACCCAAAATTTGGAATTGGTAGATAATTTCATCCCGGCCATTATACCCGAAACCGGTTCAAACATTACTTTAGGAAACCCTTATAAAGCCAAGATATTTTTGGCAGCGGTAAGTAGCAGGGCACAGCCAGAAATTGTGGTGAACGGTCAGCCTTTAAGAATTGAAAATGGATACGGCATTTACAATGTAGTACCCAACCGTGAGGGAGAGCATACCTTTACCGCAGAAATAAGCACCACCAATGCCAGCGGAGAAAAAGAGAAATATGTATCTAAAGGAAGTTTCTTCACTGCCGCTCCTGCTGCGGTCATTTCGGCTACAAAAATGAATGTGGTTTATACCGGTCTCGACAATCCTATTTCTGTTTCAGTACCCGGTGTACCGGCCAGAGATGTAAAGGTTACCTGCAGCATGCCGCAAGCTTTGACCAAAACTGGTGAGGCAGGAAATTATAGCCTAAAACCCGAGTTACAAAATGGCGTTAACGT
>CAILJQ010000257.1 GCA_903834625.1 uncultured Bacteroidota bacterium | reverse complement strand
CTGTTCGTTCCACCTTAACACGAGTATCCAAAAACCTGACAGGAGGATGTTTTTGGGGTAGCGTAAAGTTGTTTGTGTAAACTCTTCTATAGGTAGCCCCACATTACCCTTTTCTACCTATTATTTTTTCAATCCTATTTTTAGATTCGGGGCTCACTTCGCATTGGTCTGCATATGTTTTCCAATTGAAAACAACAGCCTGTACCTCATCTATAATTTTGCTCGCGTTTTTTATTTTAAAGTATTCACCCAGTTCCATTAAATGTTTTTTTGTTGGATTTTTACCTTCTCTGGCAACCGTTGTACTATGCATTCCATGTCCTGAACTCGAAAAAGTTAAATCATATGCTGGAGCTACTTTCCAACTTCCATTGGCATCCATTAAAAAAGCAAAGTTTTTACTATGGTCATCTCGGTTATGTGCAAAAACATTGAAGGCCGCTAGACGCAATATTTTTTCATACGCCTTCACATCTCTTTCAAGATTAAAAGCACAATCCATCAAGTCGCCATAATCTATGTTACTTAATCTAAAATTATCATGCATTATTCCTGCCGCTGAATGCATATGTAATCGTTTATTTCCTTCTCTATCAAATCTTTTAGTGCCAAAATAAACTTGACCCGATAGTCCCTTAAAAAGTTTAGATTCACTCATTTCAATACCTGCATCCAATGCCATTTTATAATAGGCATATTCAATGTTGGCTATATCTGGTTTATCAAATGATGACGAAAATTTAATTAGCCAATGCTCGTAGCCATTTGGCAATTTTTTATCGGCACCAATCAAATGTTGCGTATTGGGGTTATATCCTACTAATATTTTTGGACGAGCCCCACCTGAGGACCCACCGAGTTTAAAAAGTTCATCTAATACATCGGTAGCTGCTCCATTAATAATTTGATTCGTTGCCTTGGCAATTTCATCTAATTCAATATTAAATGATATTTGTCCTTTTTCTTCTATTTCAGGCTTGTAAGTCAATGCTCCCATGCCATTGCTTCCAACATAGGCCAAACGATCAAGTACTGTAATATCACCAACTTCAATACCTCTAGCCGTTAAAGCTCTATCTAATAATAATTTGCCCCAACCATCTGGTAATGAATCTGCGAAAACACCAAACAAGCCATCGAAAGGAATTGGGTCGGCCTTATTAACTTGGTTGTTTAATTTTAATTTTATGGGAGAAATTTCTAAACCTCTTTTTATGAAATCTGTGTAATACTTAAAATAAATATTTTTGCCTCCACTTGCCAATTCTCCCAACAAGACTTCTTCATCATTTAAATGAATAGAAACAATTATTTTTTCAATGTGTTCCATTATATCCTTGTTTTATCACTAAATAATTTTTCTATCTCTTTTAAATTTTCAGTTGGTTTAAAAATGAGGTCAAAGTCGTTTAACCTTTCTAAAATTTGAGCGAGTTTTAATAATGACTCCAAAGAAATTTGTCCTGATAATTCAAAGCGTTTAATACTCCCTAACGAAACACCTGAACGCCTAGCTAATTCGCTTTGTGTTAATCCAATTTGTTTCCTTAAAGTTTTATGCTTTGAGGCAAGCTCACCTAAAACATCAGACGGATTCTTACCAATCCCAAACTTTCTCATAATAGCTAATATATTAGACAAATATACATTTTTATGACCAAAATAGCTAATATATTGGCTAACTTACTTTTTGACAAGCCATCAAAAAGCTAACAGAGGGAATCCGTTTGAGTTTGACCATACAGAAGTTACTCCTCTAGCTTTATACTTAAACTGTATGCTGATTTGTTTTAAGCCAAACATTATATCGAGCTGAAGCTAAAATATAATCTGACGTAGGCATAGCCTACGCCAAGCATTAACATAAAGGAAATCCCCTCTTTCTGTATGCTCTATCTGTTTACTGATTAAACAAGCCTATTGCTTAATCGCCCTTTACAAAATTGTAATCGTCTTTAATCAAATAAAAGCTTTGGCTTTCTTTATCGTAATGGGCATTAAGTTTTATACTTTTCACATTTTTGCCTTCAATTAAATCGCCTTTGCTGCCTTGTTGCGGCTCATTAAAATTCAATACCAAGCCTTCTTTGCCATTATAACCTTCATACTCATATTTGCCTTCAATAAGTTTTGAGGGTTCTAATCCTTCTATGGCAAACTCCCAATTGTCTTTTAATATTAAGTAAATTCCAGCCTTTGGCACAAACCACTTGCCAAATATACCATAACGTTCCAAGTCAACTTCCTCTTCCTGGTTGTAATAACTTGTGTCTTGGTTAGTGTCGTAGGGCACTATTTGCGCTACTGAGTCTGCTGCATTCATGGCAGTAGTGTTTGAATCCAGCACATTTTCTTGTTGGGGCGGGTTTTGGTTGTTGCAACAAGCAAATAACAAAATAAATCCAAATAAATAGGTATGTTTCATGTGCGAAAAATAAATAAATTGAGATCAAAACCTCTCATTAATAAATAACCATTATGACCCTTGAGAAATATTTTACATTGGTGGCCATAGGACCGTTTTTATGGGCAATGGCCATTGGAATTATCTTACTTATTGGCAAACCCAAAAATAAAAATATTCTGTGGGGTTATAAAAGTCACCAAGCCATGTTAAGTGAGCAGCATTTTACCTTTGCCAATCACACCTTTTATAGCTATCTAAAAATGGGATTTATAGGTTTACTTTTAGTGGGCTTACTATGCCCTTTAGGCATACAAAATAAAAGAGCTTTGGTGTATTTTGGCATCAGCTGTTTTTATTTTGTTTTGGTTTTAAGCCACAAGCGAACAGAGAAAAAATTGACTGAACAGAATTTTTAAACCAACAACAACTAAATACACCTTCAAACAAGTCGGTTCTTTTTTTCAAATTGGTTTACTTCCAATTATTTACTCAGGCCGTCAAACCAACTTTTCCATTCAACAACTGCCCTTGCGTAGGTTATTCGATGGTTTGCATCTGTACCAGTTGAGTAGGCTTCAATTTTATCACTTCCTAAAGCTTTTTGATATTCCATTGGCAACCTTGCCAATCCTGTGGTTAAACACTCATCTACATCACCGTAATACATTTTTACAGGCGTTTTAACCACCCACCTATAAGGATGCATTTCACCCAACAACTTACCATACGCAGATTGTTTAAAATATACAGGGTCGAAATATTCTTTCCTTATGAGTTTATGTAAATCTGTAGGAAATTCTTCCAGCGTAATGGGTGTTTCTTTTAAATACAATTTTTTTGCCACCTCATATTGTTCAGGGTTAAACAATCCTTGCGCTAATCCTGGTATTTGATAATATTCTTCAAATGAAAATGCTGTCAAAATAAACATGGTTGTTACCCAAGGTGCATCAATTTTACGAGGGTTATTCAAAAAACCATTGGTCATAATATACCCATCACATTGCGCAGAAGCCGTTGCGGCAGCCTTAACCTTTACATTGCATTTCTCTAATTGCTCTAAAAAGGCCATGGTAATAACCCCACCTTGCGACCATCCAGTGATATAAAAATCAGTTGTCTTAATTCTTTCTTTCTCCAAAATCACTTTTGCAGCTTCGTACATATCGTAGGACGCTTGCACCTGACTTTTCAAAACAATATAACTGTCTTTTTCCTTAGAAGTACCCATACCAAAATAATCTGCTCCAATAACTACATACCCTTGTGAAGCAAACTGAGCAATCATTAAACGGGTTTCAAAAGACTCGTCGGGAAATGACGGCACCTCTTGCTTTCCAAAAACTGTACCATGTTGATACGATACCATTGGCATATTCTGTTTGGCATTAACAGGTATAGCAATTAAGCCTGATGCCATGGTTGGACGGTTATCTTGCTCTGGAATTACAGACATATATTCAACACGAAACAAACGAACTGCAGATTTAGCTGGACTATATTTCGCTTTGGTATCACCCGTAGCGGCTGGAATTTCTTTGGTAAGAATAGCATTCAATCTATCTATATCATATATACCAATTTGCTTGTAACGTATACTAGGAGTGATTTGCACAAAATCTGCCGATTCTTGTCCAAGAACAGTGAATACTGTTAAGAAACAAATCAAACTTAACTGAAGAGCTTTCATACTTCTTTACATTTTTTTATTTATTTAAAATTTTCCTTGAAGACCTACGGTGTAACTGTAAAAAAAATTGCCAATTGGAACGGGTAAATTCTCATCATAAATTCCATCCCAATGAAGCACTGCATTGACATGACTAGACACTTTAAAAAAGAAATTACAATCTAAAACAGTCCTTGGCGTTTTGAAATTTTCATTTACCGGAAACATGATATAGGTAAGTGCGTTAAAGTCGACGGTCTTAGATATTTTAGTAGATACCTTCCAAAAATTACTCAAACGCACAGTACGGATGTATTGTGTTTTTGCATCCAATGGTTTGAGTGTTGGTGGAACGCCATTCCAATTCCATTCCTCAAACTCATAAAACAAGCCAATTCCTCCATACAAATTATTCTGATGCGCATTCTCTTGTTTGTTTAAACGTATGACTAAATCACATCCTCCAAAAAGCCTCTTTTGCATCCCCCAAGTTTGGTTCCATTGCAATTTCCCGTATAATTCTGCGCTTACTTTTCTGCTATTTCTATCTCTGTAGGATACTTGTGCAGCACCTTTATTTAGGCGGCCAGTAGCTCCTGTGTAAATGAGGGTATTTGAAAATATACCCAAGAGTAAATACTTGTTTTGGAAATTTCTATCAACCTCTAGTCCTGTGTTTAGGTATAAATATTGGGTTTGTTGTTTGTCATTAGATAGAGAAACTTGAGAGGAGAACTCATATTTCTTAAAGGCACTATCGTATACATGGATTCTATCTACATTTGAAATTTGGCCAAATGCTATTTGAACCAAAGTTGTGTTTATAAAAAACAACAGTCCAACGACTTTCCAATTAAGCACCCTATTTATCTCCATTACTATCCTCATTATTACCTTTGATCCAATTGCCACAGAGCTTTTTTTGAAGGGTTAAATACTGTTAGATTTAACCTATTTTCAGCTTGTGACAGGTGCTGCAAATAATCACCAAAAGGATAGAAATAATAGACGAAAAGCAGAAACAGAACCTGCATTAAAGGAAATAATGATGCCAACAATTGAGGTCAATTTGGGCCAATTTCCTTCATTACTTTTTTAAAAATGAATCGAACCATAGCTTCCCATTGATAACTGCATAAACATGGGTTGCTCGGTGGTCGGCTTTTAATCCGGCTGACTGAGATTTTGTAGCTTTACTTCCAAGAAGAGTTTGGAATGAGGCAGGTAAGGTGGCAATAAAAACTGGAACCACTTCATCTGCCTCCCCATAATAATTGATCAAGGGCGTTTTGCAATGCCAGCGATAGGCTTGTGAATTTTCAAGAATTTTCCAAAAGGGACTATTGGCAATATCGCATGACTTTAAAAATTCTTCATTAAACAATTCTTGAATGGTTCCTGGTACCGACTTAGTATAAGTTGACCAATCAATTTTAAAGTCGGCAAAATCTTTGGCAGTTTGATAGTATTGTGGGCGGATAACTGCCCGTGCAAATCCAGGCATTTTGTAGTATCGTTCAAAGGAAAAAATCAAATTAGAGGCACAACCAGTAAGCCAAACGGCATCTGTGGGTTGGTAGTTATTGAACCAACGATTAACGGTAACAGCTGGATCTACCGGTGCTGAGGCTGTTGCTGCTGCTAGTACTGGAATTTGAATCTCTTCCAATTTGCGCAACAAAGTCATGGTATTCCAACCGCCTTGACTCCACCCATATAAAAACAGCGGTCCGCTTTTAATCTTTAAGGTATTCAAAATATCTTTTGAAGCCAAAATCATATCCACGCAAGCTTGCTCGGTACTTTCTTTTACCAAGTATGAATTAGGTAAATCTGAATTTCCTAAACCAATATAATCTGCACCAATCACAATATACCCCTGTGAAGCATATTGAGCAACCATTAACTTATACTCCATACATTCTTCAGGATAAGAAGGCACAGCAGTTTTTGAGAATACAGTGCCATGTTGATAGGATATTATTGGCATAGAATCTTTATTGGAAACAGGAACTGCCATTAATCCTGTGGCATATACTGGCAATTCACCCCATTCTGGAACATGTGTTCTGTAAGTAACTTTATACAACTTTACCGCATATTTTGGCTGATCAAACTTGCCCTTAAATTGGGACGAAGGCATGGTAGAACCACCCAAGAACTCATCCAACTCAATAGAACAAATACTATCCATTTTATTTAGATTGTATGTTTTTAGGTATTGATATTGAACGGCTGCCCCATTAAGAATGCTCGGTCTCACATCCTGTGACCAGGAAATGGTTGATAAAAACAACAAGGCGAATAACAGAGATTTAGTTTTTTTCATGCAGGTTACTATTCACGCAAATCATGCGTCTACCTTGCGATTATATTGCATTTTATTTAAAGCAAAAACTAACAAAAATGATTTGATAGAATTGTCTAAAATATTCCTTTCTCTCCCCAACATTGTTTTTAACAAAAGAGTGATGAGAAATAATATTTTTCATCACCCTTTTTTCAAACTAAGGCCTTCTTCCAAGTCCAATACCAAATGTGTATTGACAATTGACTCCAAACAATACGGTATTTTGTTTACTTACAGCACTCCAAATTCCTGGGCTAAATCTTTTGCCTATGTGAATCAATCCTGGATAAATATTCAATTCTGCAAAATAATTGTGGTACAAATCATTTTTTGAATTGCTTAGTTCTAAAGAAGCCAATACAGAGTTATTGCGGTCAAGATAAATACCAGCCATAGGTACCAAACTAATATCTATGGGCAGGCCAAATAGCTCCTTTTCTTTCCTTCGCGGACCTTGGCCAAATCCTATACTCCAAGCATATTGGTTTTTAAATGTATGCGAAACACCCACCAAACCACCCAAACCCATGAGCGAAAAAAAATGCCAATTTTGTGTTCCTGATATCCTTGGTTTAAATGAAAAAAACTGCCCACAATTGCCCATGTATGGTCCGGGAAAAAGTAACATAGGTTGCCTCGACCAATCGCGCATGTTAAGGGTTTTACTAAAAAAGTGGTTTACTCTTTCTGATTGAAACAATAAAATTCCGCCCACATCAAATATCCAAAAATCGGCCACAGCATCTACATTTAAAATAAAACCACCAGAACGTTCGCGCTCTTCAATGGCTTCATTAATAAGTGCTGCCGTTAATACGGTGGTGGCCGACCATACACCAGGCAAAGGCATGTGATGTTGAATATACCATTCTTTTAATCCAGTATATGTTATACCTCCACCAATTAAATGCAAGGTATAATTTGGATACCAATAAGGCCTTTGTGGATTTCCAAAAGGAATAACCTGCTCAAGAAAAAAATCTTTGGCACCATATTGTTTCACATGTTTAATAGGATGACCCAAATTCTCAAATATATTATGGAACCTATAGTTATAATGAAAGGCATCATAAGCCAAATCGGAACGTGTAATGCGCATCATTTCAAACCCTCGGTTCAGCACTACTGTTAATGGATTAAAATTACTCATACTGCCATAAGGCAAAGCTTGGTAAAAATAATTTTTAGCTACCTCATCTATAGCAAATTTTGTGGTATCGGTTTGAGCCGAGACTGGCTTAAACAATAGAACCCCAATTAGACAGAGAAGTGAGCGTACCATTATTACTTTATATAATTTACGCCATTGGCGTTGACCAAATGATGGTGCAAAAGATTTGGAGTACCTACATTGTAAATATCTAGACCTTTTACATCCATATAGTTCTTGTAGGCAAAAACAGGAATCATATCAAATATGGCTTCTGTTTGATTGATTAATTCGCCATTTCCATTAAGGTAAAACACGCCATATTTGTTCCCCAATTGAAATACCATAAAGTTGGTTTCTACTTCATAACTCTTTAAAAAATTGAAGGTGTTTTCCCAAATTTTATCATACATAAAAGGCATTACTATTTTACCATTGAGTTGTATTAAGCCTTGTTTCCCTTCTTTTTCGGCCAACAAGATAGCCCCTGGTTTCAATTCAAAAACCAACACCCTATTATGCACATAAATTCGGGGAGATTTCCACTCAAAATAGTTGCTGGCATTGTCATCATTTATATCTATTTTCAGCAAATCAGACCATAGTTTATCATATTCTATTGGAATGATTAACTCAGCGATATCATTCAAAACGCCATATTTCATGGCACCAGAATTCTTATCTCTTTTTCCAACCAGGTAATAAAAAACTTCCTGGTAATCTTTGCCCATTCCCCTCAAGTAAATAATAGAATCATACATAGGTTCAGACCGAAAGGTATCAGAAAACACCAAACCAAATTTTTTATTCTTTATATAAACCAAAGGGTCTCTTTGCTGGGTACCATCATAAGGCTTGGCAAATACAAGTATTTCATTTTCGCTGAAAGTTAATTTCTTTTGATTATAGAATATGGTTTTGCCATCATCTTTTCTTTGAAAGTAAGGCCTTTGCGCTTTTTGAGGAGCTGAGGGAATAAACTCTGAACGATTCACAGGATATTTTTCTTTTTCTTCCTCACCCTCTGAATCAACCAAAACAGGAGAACCTTCTGATGCAGCACCTAAGGCAGAATTATCCTCTTCTTTATAATGGTTATTGGAATAATTTTCTTTCACCAATTTTTGTAGCTTAGGGTCGAAATAAATAATGTCGTGCTGCGATTCACCTTTTGCATCTAAATATGTACATGCCATTACCAAGCCATCGCTATTGCTCCTATCCAAATTGAATTGATAGACGTTTGTTAAAACAGGTTCCAATAATTTTTGTTGTTGACAATCAAAAACCCATAAGCTCACGCGGTTGTCATAATCTTCTACCAAAAGTGCAATGAGTTTAGCTTTTTCACCTTTTGCTTGCCCTGCGCGCAATCGCAGAACTTTAGACCTTTTAAAATTATCTGGAAACAACCTTTCCCCTTTTAGGTTATAAAAATTACTGCTTTCACTCACGTAGGTTTTTTCTGAACCTACAATTAATCCTTCTTCTAAGTAATGAAAATGTTTATGAGCGCTTTGTGTGATAACAACTTTTGTTCCTTGTAAAACACCTGTAAATGGCTCTCTTCCTTTTGCTCCAGAAACAAACATAAAATATCCTTTGCCAATAGGTTCAATACCACTGTAGCTTGCAGGCATAACCCTTTTCCCTTTGAGGTTTGCTAACCCAAATAAGCCTTTCTCTCTAAAAGGAACCAACACATTGTCTTGGGCAAATGCTGGTATATATTGAAACAATAGAACGAAAAGAAAAGCTAATAACTTTATTTTACTCATAACACATGCAATGAAGAAACATCCTATTTTAAAAATTGAAATTGAAACAACTAACAAGTCAAAACTATACAATATATGTAGAAAGAAAAATGAACGCTTAAATGCTTACTTGGTATCATCCTCAAACCAAGGATAAACTGCTTGTGACACGGGTTTGAGTTGCGCTTTTAAACTATCTACATTCCAAGGAATATTATAATAAGCATAGCGCTCAAATAACAAATTATAGGCCGAACCATGAAACCCAAAATGGTGTAAAGCGTTAAAATGCCTTTGTGCTAAAAAAGGAGTGATGGTATCTGAGCCAAATTCTATCCATAACAATTGATAGAGCGTATCATTATATTGAGGTACTGGTTTTCTTTGTGGAACTGTATTGGTGCTTAATGCCTTTTTCACATCTTGTAAAATAACATAAACCATGCTATCGTTTCGTTCAAAGGCACGGCGCTGCCAAAACTGTTTGTAGTACTTCTCCTTAAATTGAGGATCACGGTATGAAAGCAACAAACTATCTAACAATTCATACATATCTCGCTCAATGTATAATTGCTCTAACATAAATGGCTCTTGCGAAACTATGGCCTTTTGCAATAACCTTTTATATCCAAAATACTTAAAGGTTTCATGAAGCATTTTCATATTTTTAGGCTTTCGAACCCAATCATTTTCAAACCAATCTCCATGTCGTAACTCATAAAATGAAGGCATGGTTTCTTGGT
>CAILJQ010000256.1 GCA_903834625.1 uncultured Bacteroidota bacterium | reverse complement strand
TTTTGTAAGGTTAAATAGCAATATGGTAAATAGTCGTATTCAAATAAAAGCGCAAGAAGGCATTTCTGTTGACTTATTAGAAAACGAGCTCAAAGGGGTGATGCGTTCTGTAAGAAAATTGAGGCCAAATGAAGAGCCAGATTTTGCCATTAACAAAACCACCTTGTTATCCAAACCTCTCAAGAGTTTATTTGGCGTGGTATCTACCGCAGGATGGATTATAGGTTTATTTGCCATTTTGGTAGGTGGATTTGGTATTGCCAATATTATGTTTGTTAGTGTGAAAGAAAGAACTCAACAAATAGGTATTCAAAAATCATTGGGAGCCAAGAATTATTTTGTGCTCATAGAGTTTTTGGTAGAGGCAGTTGTTTTATGTACCATTGGCGGCTTAATAGGATTGCTCTCTGTATATTTAATTACAGTGGCAGTAAAAAATATCATGGACATCAACTTGTTTTTGAGCACGGGGAATATCATTACCGGACTCACCGTATCTGTGGTAATTGGAATTGTATCTGGGTTTATTCCTGCCTATTCGGCCTCTAAACTCGACCCCGTTGAAGCCATTCGTGCAAAGTAAACATGTTTGTAAGCGGATTTACCATAGTAAGAAATGCGGTGCGATACGACTATCCAGTTGTTGAGGCTATTCAAAGTATCTTGCCAATTTGCGATGAAGTTATTGTGTTGGTTGGCAATTCTGAAGATGACACCTTAGCACTCATAGAAAGTATTGGATCTAACAAAATAAAAATCCACCATTCTATTTGGGATGATTCTCTGCGCCAAGGAGGAATAGTACTTGCCTTGGAAACAGACAAAGCAAAAAAACTTGTAAACCCTCATGCCGATTGGTGTTTCTATATACAAGCCGATGAGGTGTTTAATACCGCCCATACCGAGACATTAAAAAGTGCATTAGAAGCAAATGTGAATAAGCCAGAGGTAGAAGGATTGCTATTTCATTACAAACATTTCTTTGGCAATTTTAACTATGTGGCCAAATCTCGTGATTATTATAGGAAAGAAATTAGGGTAGTAAGAAATCTGCCCGACATTCATTCTTATAGAGATGCCCAAGGCTTCAGAAGAAATGAGCAGAAGTTACAAGTAAAACAAGTAGATGCAGAAATATTTCATTATGGCTGGGTGCGTCATCCAGAGGTAATGAAAGATAAAATCAAAAACTTCCACCAATTGTGGCACGACGATGCTTGGATAAAAGCACAAGAACAACTTATCGCCGAATTTAATTATACCAATATAGATGCAGTGGAATTGTTTACAGGTGCACATCCTCCTTGTATGAAAGCACGTATTGAACGAAAAAACTGGGACTATAAACCAGTTATCAATAGAAAAAAACGGAGCCTTAAAGCCAGGTTTTTGTTTTGGTTAGAAGAAAAAACAGGGTACCGACTTGGAGAATACAAAAATTATACATTGATTGGATGATGGAAAAAATGAGGCCTCATATATTTTTCTGGGCATGTGTAGGCATGATAGCTGGAATTTTCCTCATTGATTTTGTGCGGATCCTTCCAAGCATTAGCATGATTTTGATTGTGTTGTTAGGGATCAGTTATTGGATAAAACCCACAACTAAAAATGTAGCCAATAACGCTACTTCTTTTTGGTTACTCACTAGTACTTTTTTTATTCTTTTACCTTCATGGTTTTATTCTGATAACACAGGGTATCTTTTTGAAAAATGGCAAATAGCACTCCCCTATTTGGTCTTACCTATTGCCTTTATAAAAATTCCAAAATTATCTGATAGAAGATTGTTTATCTTATATGGGTTATACTTTGCACTTACCCTTTTGGTTTCCATGATAGCCTTCGTGTATTATTTATTTCACCAAGAAAGCATCAACCAATTGTATTTAGAAAGCAGGGTAATGCCTACCATATTAAGTCATCACCCAACCTTAAGTTTGATGATGGTTTTTGCCGTTTACATTGGCTATTGGATGTACCAAAGCAAACGATTTTATAAGCTGAAAATTGAAAGAAATTTAATGGCCATAGGTGCTATATTTCTTTTTATTTTCATCCATATCTTCTCGGTAAGAAGTGGTTTGCTTGCTTTGTATTTGGTGGTGTTATTAGAATTAAGCAGGTGGATTTTTGAAAAGAAACAATACAAAAACGCCTTAATAGCAGGCATAAGTTTATTGGTTATTGGGGGCACAACACTTATGGTTTCGCCAACAGTAAGCAATAAGATTGCTAATACCACACAAGACCTCAACAATTACCAAAGTAATGGATCAGCCAATAACCAAAGCTTATCTAGCAGAATTATCTCATACAAAAATGCCATAAGAATTGCACAAGAAAGCAGCGTTTGGATGGGTTGTGGATTAGGTGATGTAAAAGACTTAAATGAGGCCATTTTTGCAAAAGACTATCCAGATGTTACCAAACGGATTATCCCACACAACCAATTTTTATTCTACTTCGCGGCTATTGGTATTTTGGGGGTTTTGGCCTTTTGTTTCTTTTTTTATGCGCCTTTGTGGAAATACCAAGCCTATAAAAACCCATTGTTATTGGTACATATTGTTATCATCAGCATCGGGTTCATGTTTGAGTCTCCTTTGCAATCTCAGGTGGGCGTTGCTTACTCATTGGTATTTTACCTCTTGCCCTTGCATAAAGAACAAGGTGTTTCTTCATTAAAATCCTTTTAATAAGCACACATTTTTAAGTCATAAAAATGTCATTATCGTACATTTTTTAGTAAAATGGCGGTCTGAACCAAATTTTACGTTTCATTTCTTTGGATAGCTAAACATTATCTCTCATATTTGATTTTGAAGGATTTTTAACACGAGCACACAAATTAATTTATCATCCTATAGAATGAAAAAAGTACTATTAAGTTTAACCCTATTTTCTCTTGCTGTTTTTGCAGGAAAAGCCCAGGTTACAGAAAATCAGGTAAAATCTGAATTCAACAAAAGTTTGATCAAAGAACAATTTTTGAATCCAGAAAAAATTGCCTTTGTAGTAACCTCACAAACCCAGAGCAAAAACAATGGGATGGTGCACGTATACGCTAACCAGGTGGTTAATGGAATGGAGGTTTTGAACGCCAATGCCGACATGCATTTCACATCCAATGGGGTGTTGATTGCCAGCCATCACAACTTTATAGCAAACCCTGAAACCCGCATCAATCAGGCCACTGTCAAATTAAATGCCATGGAGGCCCTACGCAAAGCATTGGCAAGTAATGGTGTAATTGAAAGTCCAATCAACCAAAAAAGTCCAGAAATAGTTAATGGTAAATTGAGTTGGTTCGAACCAAATATTTCAAGTGATAAAATGTTTGTGAAAGCCGGTTACTATGCTGTGGCAGATCAAGTAAAATTGGTTTACCAAGTGGAGTTCTTAGATGATGAAACCAATGATTGGTGGAACAAAAAAATTGATGCCAATACAGGTGAAGTAATAGACCAATTGAGTTATACAACTCATTGTGATTTTCCAACAAGTGCCGGAAGTAGCAAAGCTAAATTTAGCTTTTTACCAGAAGACAATGAGCCAAGTGCTTCATTAGGAAAGAAGGCCAATACAGGAACTTATAACGTATTTCCTTTGCCATTAGAAAGTCCGAACCACGGTCCAAGAAGTTTGATGAGCAATATAGCTGATCCAACTGCATCTCCGTTTGGATGGCACGATACAGATGGTGTTGCAGGACCAGAGTTTCTTATTACCAGAGGTAACAATGTTTACGCGAAAGAAGATACTTTGAACAATAACAGCATTACCAGTGGTTATTCTCCGAATGGGGGTGATTCATTAATCTTTGATTACCCATACAGCGTAGATGCTAAACCAAGGGCCAATTTAAATTCGGCCATAGTAAACCTATTTTATTGGAACAATATTTTACACGATATTTTTTACAAGTACGGTTTTGATGAGGAAAATGGTAATTACCAACAAAAGAACCATACAGGATTAGGTAAAGGTAAAGATGCTGTAATGGCCGATGCGCAAGATGGCAGTGGTACAAGTAATGCTAACTTCTCTGCTCCAGTAGATGGAACCAGCGGAAGAATGCAAATGTATTTATGGCCAACCTCTGCAGCCAGTAGTACCAATAATACCCTAGGAGTTTTGTATCCTTCGTCTATTAAAGGTGTTTTTTACGGACCACAATCTGTAGCAGGCTCAAGATTAACCTCTGAAGGATTAAACGGACAGGTAGTTTTATGGAAAGATGCAGGCGCAACCACTAGTTTTGCTTGTGGAAATTTAGATTCCAATGTAAACCTTACAGGAAAAATCGTAATTATTGATCGTGGAGGAACTTGTGGTACCAACTCTACGAGCAACCGTGCTAAAATAAAGAAAGCACAACAGGCAGGTGCCATTGCTGTGATAATTGCACATAATATTAATGGCTTAACTCCAACAAGTGTAACTGGTACAGATGCTACCATTACCATTCCTTCTATAACGGTAAGTTATGGAACGGGTGTGATGATAAAAACAGCTTTGCAAACTGATTCTGTTTATGTGAAGTTATTTGACTCTTCTAGTTTCAATACTGCAAGAATTTACGACAGTGATTTAGACAATGGTGTAATTACACATGAGTTTGGCCATGGTGTTTCTATCAGGTTAACTGGAGGTCCGGCAAACTCAAGTTGTTTAAGCAACCAAGAACAAGCAGGTGAAGGTTGGAGTGATTTCTTCTGTTTGGCGCTAACCACAAGAGTTCATGAAAAATCAACAACCGCCTCAAGAGGTATTGGAACTTTTGTGATTGATGAAGACACAACTGGATTAGGAATTCGTAATTACAGGTATTCTCGTAGTATGACCATCAACCCTAGCACCTACAATACTGCTAAAACATTATCTATTCCTCACGGTGTAGGTTCTGTATGGTGTACCATGCTGTATGATATTTACTGGGATATGATTGACAAATATGGCTTTGATCCAGATTGGTATAATGGAACAGGTGGAAACAATAAAATGATGCAATTGGTGATTGATGGATTGATATTGCAACCATGTAATCCGGGTTTTGTAGATGCACGTAATGCCATCATTATGGCAGATAGCATCAACAATGGAGGAGCCAATAAAGATCTTTTATGGAAAGGATTTGCCCGTAGAGGTTTAGGATTTTATGCCAACCAAGGTTCGTCTGCAAGTAGAACAGATGGTACTGAAAGTTATGCTTTACCTCCAGTTACAGGTTTATCAGACCAATTGTTAAGCGAACAACAATTTAGGTTGTACCCTAACCCTTCACAAACCAGAATCACCATTGATGTATTTGGTGGTGCAAAAATTACCGCGGTTGAAATTTACGACCTGCAAGGTAAATTGGTTCAGACCGAAAACACAGAAAATGCTAACCTACCTAGTACAACTTTAACTATTGGTGCCAACCCACATGGTTACTACTTGGTTAAAGTAAAAACTACTGAAGGTGTTGCCCATAAAAAATTATTGATCAACTAAATAATTGATTGAACTTTTAAAAAGAGACTGTCTCAAAAGAGGCAGTCTCTTTTTTTTGGATTTCTTTCTTTAGCTTTGACCTGAAATGGCTGCCCATCGATTTTTACATTATAAAAAAATACTCTTTCTATTTGATGTGCTCAAGTTAGCACTCACTGCATTTGGCGGCCCGCAGGTGCATTATACCCAATTTAGAAAGCACTTAGTTATTAAGAAAAAATATTTAAGTGAGGAAGAGTTATTTGAATTGAACTCGTTCTGCAGCATGTTGCCCGGACCAACATCTACTCAAACCATTACTACCATTGGGTATAAAATGGGCGGACCAGCGTTTGCTTTTTTCACTTTAGGTATATGGGTATTACCCGCTTGTTTGATTATGGGTATGTTGGCCATTGTGTTGATTAACCTTAACCTCGACAACCCGAAATTAGAATTCTTGAAGTACCTGCAACCCATGGCAAGTGGCTTTTTGATATTTGCGGCCTATAAATTTATTCAGATGTTTGTAACTAAACGCTACCATTGGGCGCTTTTGGTTGGAACAGCAAGCATTGCCACTATTTATCCATCGCCATTTTTAATACCCATCATGCTCATTGCCGGAGGACTCATTTCAAGTTTTATCAATACCCGAGGCAGGGTAGAAAAGCCCAAACCCATTGAGAACATTAAATGGGAAAACTTGGTATTGTATGGCGTTGTTTTTATTGGTTCAGCCATAATTGGGTATTTAACCAAAGACCGCTTTTTCTTGTTATTTGAAAACAACTTTAGGTATGGAAGTATTGTATTTGGAGGCGGAAATGTATTGATTCCACTGATGTTTAACCAGTTTGTAGAATACAAACATTATATGGGTGCGCAGGAGTTTTTGGCTGGATTGGGCTTTTTGCAAGCTATGCCTGGACCCGTTTTTTCAATAGCCTCCTTTGCTGGAACCATGAGTATGAAAGAATTTGGATTCTTTGGGCAATTGGGAGGTTGGGTAGCTGGAACATTAGGAATCTTTTTACCCGGAATTTTGTTATTATTTTTCGTGTACCCTATTTGGAACCAATTGAAAAACTTTGCCCCAGTAAAAAACGCTATTGAGGGAATTAATGCGGCCTCTGCCGGATTGGTTGTTTCCTCGGCCTATTTGCTCTTTTTACCAGTGGAGATAAATGAGAAAAATATGCTCGTATTATTAACCACTTTATTCTTATTATTGTCAACCAAAGTACCTAGCCCAATTATTGTGCTGGCCTGCGTAATCGGAGGATATTTCTTTTAATGAAACCATACAAATTTTTAACCTTACTTAGCTTTCTTATATTATCCACCGGATTCATCAAGGTATCTGCGCAAAGTAGAAACGACTCTGACTTGGTTCAGTTCACTGGATTTGTGGTTAACCATGATAGCACCAAAACCATTCCTTTTGCTACCATTAGAATAAATGGAACCAGTAGAGGAACATACTCTGATATGCAAGGTTACTTTTCATTTGTTGCCAAAAGAAGTGATGTATTGGTTTTTACATGCATTGGGTTTGAACCAAGGTATTTTAAAATTCCTGCCAGCGAAAAAGGTTCAAAAATTAAAAGTGTGGTTGCCCTTCAACTTGATTCCTTTATTATGGAAGATGTGGTTATTCATGGCTATCCCACACCAGAACAAATGGATTACATGTTCTCTAGAACCAACATACCTGACGATGCGTATGAATTGGCTCAAAATAATTTAAGACGTAAACCCTTAGCAGATATAGCAGGCAATTTATCATACGATGCTGAAGAAAATGCACGTTGGAGGTTTAATGATTATGCCAATAAAGCCTATTATAATGGTCAGCCACAACCTATACCCGTATTGGACGTAATGGCATGGAGCAAGTTCATCAAAGCCTTAGAGAACGGCGATTTGAAAAGAAAATAATAGAAATTGTACTTAAAACAAGTCAGCCAACGTTCTGAGTTGTGAAAAGGTTTAAAAGCGGCTTAGCACATTTGTTCTGAGCGCTTTATTTTTACAAACTATATGGCAAATCAAGATTTTACAATAGAGCGTAAAAGCTATAAACACAATTGGTACGGCATTGCTGGCACCACGTTGATTCACGGACTGATTTTTGCGTTTTTATTTTTCTATGCTTTATATCCACCTAATCCACCCCTTGAATTTGAAGGAATGATGATGAGCCTGGGTGATGAAAATATGGGTGGACCGGCCACTTCTCCTCAACTTGAACCCGCTCCCAACGAACAATTTGTGCCAATAAGTGAAGCTACAGATGAGCAAACCTTAAGCGCTGAAACCGATGAAAGTGTTGCCATTAAAGAAACTGAAAAAAGCACCCCTAAAGAAAAGCCGAATAAGGTTGAACCCAAATCTGATAAAAAAACACCTCAATTAGCCTTACCTAAGAAAGTAAACCAACAAGCTCTCTTTAAAAAGAAAAACAACCAAACCGGCGAAGGTGGTTATGGCGATGGACTAGAACCCGGTAATGAAGGTTCTCCAGATGGCTCACCTGATGGCGACAAAGATGGCAGAGGCTTAGGTGATAGCGGTTATGGAACCAGCGATAAAGGTCCAGATGGTGTCCAAATTGAAATGGGTGGTAGAAAAGTAAAAATGCTTCCTAACATTGAAGACAATTCAAGAGCTACTGGTAAAGTTGTGGTAAGAATTGTGGTAAATAGAGATGGAGAAGTGATAAAGGCCGTTCCTGGTCAGGTAGGCAGCAATACCACCGATGTAACCCTATTGCAAAAATCAAAAGAAGGGGCCATGAAAACCAAATTTGTAGCAAGGGGCGATGGTCCTGAGGAACAATATGGCTACATGACATTTATTTACAAATACAGACCATAGGTTTCCTATTTCATTTATTCCTTTGTTTTGGTAGGAATGAGTAGTAATTTCGAAGACTGAATTGAATCAGTACGCGTAAATTTCCTTCTGTGACCTACCAAGAAACTTTGGATTATTTGTATAGTCAACTTCCTATGTTTACCCGCATAGGAAGCGCTGCTATAAAGAAGGATTTAACCAATACACTTGCTCTTTGCGAGCACCTAGGAAACCCTCAACAAAGTTTTAAAACCATTCATATTGCAGGCACCAATGGCAAAGGGTCAACCAGTCACATGCTTGCATCAATTTTACAAGAAGCAGGGTACAAAACTGGTTTATATACTTCACCTCATTTAAGAGATTTTAGGGAACGTATTCGCATCAATGGCGAAATGATACCTGAACAAAAAGTGGTTGAATTTGTAGTCGCCAACAAAGAACAATTTGAAAACATTCAACCTTCCTTTTTTGAAATGACGGTGGCCATGTGTTTCCAATATTTTGCAGAAGAAAAGGTTGACATTGCTATTATTGAAACGGGCTTGGGTGGTAGGTTAGATTCTACCAATATTATCCATCCTTTATTAAGTATTATCACTAACATTGGCTTCGACCATATGGATATGTTAGGCGACACTCTCCCCAAAATAGCTTTTGAAAAAGCTGGGATTATCAAAAAAGAAGTGCCTGTAGTTATTGGCGAATACCATCCTGAAACCTTTCCGGTGTTTATGGAAAAGGCGCGTGAAACAAAAAGTAAGATTTCACTTGCTACCCAAGGGGTAAACGTGTTGTACTTTAACAGCAGGTTGTTTGAATCTGCTTTTGATGTGCAATTTCAATTTGGGGAATATTGGAAAAATGTTTCCTGCGATTTAACTGGAATATACCAGCAAAAAAACATTGGCACTGTGTTGGCGGCCTTGGAACCTATTAGAAGAAGTGGGTTTAAAATAACCGAAAAAGATGTACGCAATGGCCTTTTACATGTGAAGAAAAACACCCGTTTGGCAGGACGCTGGCAGGTATTAAAAAATCAGCCAACCATTATTTGTGATACGGGCCATAATGTAGATGGAATAGCTTATGTAGTTAAGCAATTGGCCAACCAAAAATACGATAACTTGCACATGGTAATTGGCATGGTAAAAGACAAAGATGTAAATAAAGTTTTGTCGATGTTACCCAAAGGAGCTACTTATTATTTCACCAAGGCAGCTATTCCCAGAGCAATGGATGAAAAAGAATTGCAAGCCATTGCTGTTACCCATGGTTTAAAAGGGCAAACCTATGCCAGTGTTAAAGAAGCCTTGCAAGCGGCAGAAAAAAGTGCGTTGGTAAGTGACCTAATATTTGTTGGAGGCAGCACTTTTGTGGTTGCAGAAGTAGTTTAAATCTTAGCAGCTTTAATAGCCTTTGCCACTTGTTTTACCAGATGTGGTCCGCCATAAATAAAGCCAGTATAGAGCTGAACCAAGGAAGCGCCTGATCCAATTTTCTCAAGGGCAGAAGCTTCATCATGTATACCTCCTACTCCTATTATGGGCATTTCACCTTTGGTTTTTTGGGTGATATATTGAATAACTTCCGTAGATTTATGTTGGAGAACTTTTCCAGACAAACCGCCTGCACCAATGGCTTCAACTGTTTCTTTAGGTGTTTTTAAACCCTCTCTTGAAATGGTAGTATTGGTAGCCACTAATCCATCAATACCGCTTTCATTTACAATTTCAATCACATCATCTATCTGACTGAGTGTTAAATCGGGTGCAATTTTCAATAAAATAGGTTTGTTGATATATCCCTTTTTGATCCAAGCATTGCGCAAATCAACCAACCTACTCAAAATTTCAAGTAAAGGTTTTTTGTCTTGTAACTCGCGTAAATTGGGCGTATTAGGAGAACTAACATTTACCACAAAATAGTCTACCAAAGCATATAACTTATCAAAGCAGATAGCATAATCTTCAACAGCTTGTTCATTGGGAGTTACTTTATTTTTACCAATATTCCCTCCTACTATCAATCCAGCAGGGCGGTTTTGCAGCTTAGTAGCCACATAGTCAACCCCCATATTGTTAAAGCCCATGCGGTTAATCAATGATTCATCGTTCACCAAACGGAACAATCTTGGCAAGTCATTACCGGGCTGAGGCTTTGGCGTAACCGTACCTATTTCAATAAAGCCAAATCCCAATGCACTCAGTTCCTTAAGGTAATCGGCATTTTTATCTAAACCGGCTGCCAATCCAACCCTATTTCGAAATTTGAGGCCCAAAAAATCAAAACTGTTCTCAACCATAAAGGTTTGAAAACAAATAGATTTAACCAATGGGATACGCATGACAAAGCGCAAAGAATGAAAGGTAAAATGATGAGCCCGCTCTGCAGGCATCATAAATAGAATGGAGCGTAAAAGGGAATACAAAATGGAAAAATTATTTTTTGTCAAATTTACAATCCTACGCCTGCTTTTTTAAACAAAAAGCCAACTTCCATGCTTTACCTATAAAACCAAGTGCTTAGAATTATTTAGAATAGGTATAAATACCGAAAATGTGAATAAATGTTAGGCATTTGGGGCTAAGAAATTAAGGATAAATTTAAATTCGCACACAAATTTTAATTATATACAGAATGAACTGGGTTACTAAAATGTTTTCTTCATCCATTGGCCAGAAATTTATCATGGCCTTAACCGGATTGTTTTTGTGTTCGTTTCTTGTCATACACATGATTGGAAACCTACAATTGTTTAAAGCAGATGATGGACTAGCGTTCAACACCTATGCGGTATTCATGACCACATTCCCTCTTATTAAAGTTGTTTCGTATTTGTTGTATGCCAGTATTTTGTTTCATGCAGTGAAAGGAATTATGTTGGTAATGAAAAACAACAGCGCGCGCCCTGTAAAATATGCAGTGGTAAATGGTTCGGCTAATAGCCATTGGACCAGCAGAAGCATGGGATTGTTAGGAACCATTATTTTGTTGTTCATCATTATTCACATGAAAAACTTTTGGTATGAGTACAAGTTTGGTCATGAGGTAGGATACACTTCGTATTACACCAATATGGCTACAGGCGAAACCAAATCAAGAGCAATGTCTGCAGATTATATACAAGCAAATAAATTAGAAGAAGGTATTACCGCTGATGAATCTGGTCAATACCGCGTGGTGGTAGTAAAAGATTTATACAAAGAGGTAGCCACAGAATTCAAAGAGTGGTGGTTAGTTGCCTTGTATGTGGTATGTATGTTTGCGGTGGCTTTCCATTTATACCACGGCTTCCAGAGCGCCTTTCAAACATTTGGTATAAACCATAGCAAATACAATGGATTGATCAAATTCGTTGGCCTGTGGTTTTTCTCTATATTAATTCCGGCATCTTTTGCAGCCATGCCATTGTTTTTCTTCTTTAAATAATCATTTGATCTTACAGATATGACATCGAAATTAGATTCAAAAATTCCAGAAGGTAACTTGGAAACCAAATGGACCAAGTATCGTTCAACCGTTCCATTGGTAAACCCTGCAAACAAGCGCAGTCTTGAAATTATTATTGTAGGTTCAGGTTTAGCTGGTGCTTCGGCAGCTGCATCCTTAGCAGAACTAGGATATAAAGTAAAAGTATTTTGCTTTCAAGATTCTGCCCGTAGAGCACACAGTATTGCAGCTCAGGGTGGTATTAACGCAGCAAAAAATTACCAAAATGATGGCGACTCTACTTACCGCTTGTTTTATGATACCATTAAAGGAGGAGATTATAGAGCACGCGAGGCTAATGTTTATAGGTTAGCAGAAGTGAGTGCCAATATCATTGACCATTGCGTAGCCAATGGAGTACCTTTTGCCCGCGAATATGGTGGATTGTTAAGTAACCGTTCTTTTGGTGGAACGCAGGTTCAAAGAACATTTTATGCCGCTGGTCAAACCGGTCAACAATTGTTACTTGGTGCATACAGTGGATTACAACGCCAAGTAGGTATGGGTAATGTAAAAATGTATGCCCGCCATGAAATGTTAGACATCGTAAACATTGATGGAAAATGTAGAGGTATCATTGCCCGCGATTTAACTACAGGTAAATTAGAGCGTCACTTCGGACATTCAGTTTTATTGTGTTCAGGCGGATATGGAAATGTATTTTTCTTATCAACCAACGCCATGGGTTCAAACGTAACAGCTGCTTGGAAAGCCCACAAAAAAGGTGCAATGATGGCTAACCCTTGCTTCACACAAATTCACCCAACATGTATTCCTGTCTCAGGAGATCACCAATCTAAATTAACCTTGATGAGTGAATCATTGAGAAATGATGGACGTATTTGGGTTCCTAAGAATTTAGAAGATGCAAAGGCATTGAGAGAAAATAGAATCAAACCAAATGATATCAAGGAAGAAGACAGAGATTATTATTTGGAAAGAAGATACCCAGCCTTTGGTAACTTGGTACCACGTGATGTGGCCAGTAGAGCTGCTAAAGAAAGATGTGATGCTGGTTATGGTGTAAACAAAACAGGTGAAGCTGTTTTCTTAGATTT
>CAILJQ010000255.1 GCA_903834625.1 uncultured Bacteroidota bacterium | reverse complement strand
AGCCACTGCCAGTTGTTAGGATTTTGCCGTTGGGTAAAATATCAATATCATTTATTTCATGTAAAGTGCCAGGGAGTTTTTGCCTAACTATTACCTTTCCATTATCGCCAAAGCTGCTGTCTAAGTAACCATTTTCAGTCATGCGACATAAGAATGGTTTATAAGAATTAAGCTCCCAAATCATGCCTGCAACAAGCATTTTTTTATTGGGTAAGGATAGAACACAATTCGCTTTACCATAATCTAAAAAGATTTCTCCTTTGTTGCCAAAAGTTAAATCAAAAGAGCCATTGCTATCAAACCTTTTCAAGTGTATCTCAGGTAAAATCAATCGGGTAATAGATCCGGCTAAAAGTATCTTGTTGTCGGTTTGAACCGACATAGACTGAATATTAGCAATCAAATTTGTGTTGGCAATTGGGTAGCCCATTGGTATATAAATGATCCCATTTGAATCAAGTGAATAATCAACCTGACCAGAAGGCAATACGCCAACATGTGAAAAGAGCATATGGCCGTTAGGTGAATAATATCCTGCTAGGTGAAATTTTTGTTCACTATTCATACCCATGGCAGTATGAACAACAGCATATCCTAAATGGTTATTAAATTGAAAGAAACCATTCTTTCCAAAACTTAAATCAACGTTGCCATTTTTTAGGTATTTTCTAAGTCCTGTTGAGTTAAAACATACGATAGAAGTATCTGCTAAAGTATGAAAGGCGTTTACTCCGTTTGTAACTATAAATTTACCTTGAACCCCAAAACTATTATCTAACGCACCATTGGGCAAATATTTAATAAAATAGTTATTTGAAACCAAATTAGCATTTTTAATAACCCCATAAACTATAATACCGCCATCAGGCGCTAATTGACATTTAGTTGCTTCATCATCGCGGTAGAAAAAATCAGAGATAACAGAGCCATTGGTTCCAAAACTACTATCAATCCTTCCATTTTCATGCAAACGCAGCAAGGCAATATCATTATTGAAGCCATTACTAGATGTGCCGGCAATAACCAATCTGCCATCGGGCATAGGCGCCAATCCATTAGGAATATCCGCAAAAACACCGTTTCTAAATGAACAAACCAATGAGCCAGAATCTGCAAAAGTGCTATCTAACAAGCCATTCGAAAGTGTTCTTACAAGTAACAAATCACGGGTATTTTGCCAATCAAGCGTGCCCACCAATACTATTTTACCATTAGGCAAAAAACTAGTAGCCACAAGGGCATTGGCATATGCTCCCCATTTGTATAAAATGGTTCCATTGATACCAAAACTTGAATCGAGTTGTGCATTAGGCAAAAAACGTTTTAAACCAAAAGACCTTGCTGTACCCGAGCCAAATAAAAATGAAATGGTTATTCGATTGAGTGAGTCGCAAGAAAACGAGTTTAGTGTAGCATTTGAAAGAGCGTTGTTATCTAGATAAATCCTTCCGTTTTGCCCGAAACTGCTATCTGTTTTTCCTGAGGGTAAAAGTCGGGTGAAGCACTGTTTATTAGCAAATCCATTAGCGTCAGTTGATATGCCTCCTAAGATTATTCTATTTTGTTTGTCTACATAAATTTGAAGCGCTCTGGCCGTACTTGAATATTTTTCAGGATACAATGCATGAACCTTTATACCATTAACGCCAAAGCTAGAATCTAATCTACCATCTGTTTGGGCCATCATAGAGAAAGGAAATAGCAAAAAAACAAACAACAACCATTTCATAATTCGCGCCATTAAATTATATACGCAATGTAGGACTAATTATGCAGATAGCCAACAACTCGTTGCAAAACACATTGTGCTTAAAAAAATTTGCGAGACCGAAATCTTATCGTTAATTTATTTAGCGAAAATATGTTAAAATAATTATCAAAAATGGATCGCACAATTGCCCATATGGACCTCGATACTTTTTTCGTTTCTGTGGAACGCCTAGAGAATTCTTCACTTAATGGAAAGCCTGTGATTATTGGTGGTTTTTCAGACAGGGGAGT
>CAILJQ010000254.1 GCA_903834625.1 uncultured Bacteroidota bacterium | reverse complement strand
GTTCGAACCAAACATGTGTTCAGTGAAAATGAAAAGAAACTGCTTTTGGTTTTTGCAGAAATGTTGGGTAATGCCATGGAACATATTGATGCCAATCGTCAGATTTTTGACAGTGAAATTAAATACAGACAAATAAGTGATAACATGTCGGATATGGTTTGGACAACCAATCTGAACATGGAAATTGAATATATCAGTCCATCAGTTGAAAAAATATTTGGGTATACTGCCGAGGAGTACAAAGCACTTCCATTAAGCAAACGCTTCGATGGAGAGAGCGTGGAAGAAATCAAGAGCTACTTTAGGAGCGTTCAAAAAAGAGAAAAAGCCTCCAATGGATCAGAACATTCGAAAGTAATTGAGGGCAAAGCCATTCATAAAAACGGTGATGAGTTTTATTATACAACTACCATTTCAGAAAATTATGATGAACTAGGAGTTTTGGTCGGACTAATTGGCGTTACGAGAAATATCCATTCACAAAAATTAGCTGAAATTAAACTTCAAGAAAGTCAGCAGCGAATGGAAAACCTGCTACAAAGTCAATCTACCTATGTTATAAGAACCGATTTGGTTGGTAGACATACGTATTGGAATAAAAGATTTGAAGAGGAATATGGTTGGATGTATTCTAGCAAAGGGTTGGAATTAGCAGATGCGATGAGTTCTGTTTGTGATTACCACGTGGAAAGAGTAAATAAAGTGGTAATGAATTGTATTCAACACCCTGGCAAGATTTTTCAAGTTGAAATTGATAAACCTGCTAAAAAGGGTGGAGTAAATACTACTTTGTGGGATTTTGTGGCTATAACAAATGAACTAAATGAACCCATAGAAATACAATGTGTGGGAATTGATATTTCTGAGCGTTTGAAAATGGAAAACGCTTTGTACAAAAGTGAAAAGCGTTTTAGCGACATTGCCAAGCATAGCAACACCGTAATTTGGGAGATAAATTTAGATGGACTATATACCTATGTAAATCAAGTGGCAGAAGAAATGTGGGGTTACAGGCCAGATGAAATAATAGGTAAATTACATTTTTATGATTTGCACCCAGAGGAAGGTCGTGAAGAATTTAAAGAAGTTGGACTACAGATAATTAAATCGGGTTCGAACATTCAAAACCTAGAGAACTTAGTTACCTGTAAAAATGGAAAACAAATCTGGGTAGCTACCAATGCTACTCCAGTATATGATGAAAACGGCAAAATGGTTGCCTATATCGGTGGTGACAATGACATCAATGAGAAAAAATTAGCTTTAGAGGAGGCTCAGAAATTCAGGATTATTACAGATCAAGCCAATTATGGTTCTGCTATCACCACCTTGGATGGTAAATTATTATATGCCAATGATGAAATGGTTTCTATGCATGGCTTGACCCAAGAAGAAGTAATTGGTAATAATTTAACCATTTTTCATAGTGAAGAGCAATTGCCTTTGGTTTTTTCTCAAGTTGAAAAAATCAAATCAGAAGGTGGTTTTACTACCGTAGAAATTCCCCATATTCATAAAGATGGCAGTGTAGTGCCTACTTTAATGAGCGCGAAAGTGGTTACCAACGCTGAAGGAGTTCCATTGTTTTTATCTGCAACAGCCCTAAACATTACAGAAGCAAAGAAACAGGAAGCAGAAATAATTGCCCAGAACTTACGTTTGAATGCCATTTTACAAGCAATCCCCGATTTAATATTTATTAACGATGCACAGGGGAATTATTTAGAATTCTACCATGCAGGTGTAAATAATTCATTGGAAGAAATACAAGGTTTAGTTGGTAAAAATATTCTCGATGATTTTTCAGCGGAAGTAGGTGATTTGCACTTAAAGAAAATTGCTGAAACCATTTCCACCCAAAAGATGGTTACTTATGAATACCCTAAAACCGAAGCAGGTGGAACGAGTTATTATGAATGCAGAACAGTATTCATGGCACGCGATAGAGTACTTAGATTTGTGCGCAACATAACACAACAAAAGGCAAGTGAATTTGAGATTAAGAAATTATCATTAGCTATTGAACAAAGTCCAGTTGCCATAGTCATCACAGATTTAAAAGCCAAAATTACCTATGCGAGTCCAGCCTTTTACAAAATGACTGGTTATTCACCTAAAGAAACTTTAGGGATGAATATGAGTCAATTGAGTTCTGGCGAAACACCAAAGGAGCAATATGCAGATTTATGGGACACCATTTTAAAAGGAGAAATTTGGTCGGGTGAATTAAGAAATAAATGTAAAAACGGCAAATTTTATTGGGAGAATTTAACCATTTCTCCTATAACAAATATAAATGGTGTGGTCTCTAATTTCATGGCAGTGGTAGAAGATATCTCGTTAAGGAAAAAAAATGAGCTAGAGATATTACAAATTAATCAAGAACTTGAGGCCAAGGTTAAAGAACGAACCCTAGAATTAGGACAAATTAATAAGGATTTGCGGAATGAAATTGCCATCAGAACCATAGTAGAGGACCACCTCCAAAAGGCAAAAACTGAAGCAGAGAAGGCAAATCAATCTAAAAGTGAATTCCTTTCAAGAATGAGTCATGAGCTCCGCACACCTATGAATTCTATTCTAGGATTTGCCCAATTACTTGAAATGGGTGAATTGAACCAAAGCCAGGAAAAAGGTGTAGGACATATTTTACGAAGTGGCAAACACCTGTTAAACCTCATAAACGAAGTGTTAGACATTGCAAAAATAGAGTCAGGGAAAATATCCATTTCGCTTGAACCGGTTGATGTGGCGCGTTTGGCTCATGAGGTAATGGACTCACTTTCGCATTATGCTTCAACTAAAAACATTGAAGTGCATTTTGACCAAGCCTCAATATCCGACCCAATTTTTGTTAAAGCTGACCGTCAGAGGTTAAAGCAGGTTTTCATAAACCTGTTGAACAATGCACTCAAGTATAACCATGATGGAGGTAAAGTTGAAATTAATGTAGCTTCTTTTGTATCTGGAGAGTTGAATGTAAAAAATGTTCGTATAAAAATTCAGGACAATGGACTGGGTATTTCCGATGAAAATCTAGGAAGAATATTCCACCCATTTGAAAGAATAGGGGCAGAAACAACCAATTTGGAAGGAACCGGACTTGGATTAGCAGTGGTAAAACAGCTTACAGAACTAATGAATGGAACAGTTGGTGTTACAAGCGAATTGGGTAAGGGGAGTTGTTTCTGGATTGATTTACCATTTAGTGAAGGTAGCTTCTTAAAAACAGTGAATGACCTTGACAATGCAAAGCAGAGCATTGATTTTGAAAAGACCCATACAGGAACCATATTGTACATCGAAGACAATATTTCAAATATTGAATTGGTAGAGCAAATTATAACAAATAAGCGACCAGGAATAACTTTGGTTTCCCATTTATTTGGATTAAAAACTTTGGAACTGGCCAAAAAGCATCAACCTAATTTAATTATGTTAGACCTCAATTTGCCAGATGCACATGGTTCAGACATTCTCAAACAATTAAAGGCAGACCCTGAAACAAGCAACATTCCTGTAATTGTTTTGAGTGCAGATGCTCTGCCCGGGCAGGTTGTTGAACTCATGAAGTTGGGTGCGCGAAATTACCTGACCAAACCCTTTGAGATCGTTCAATTTTTGCAAGAATTAGACAAATACTTTTTAGTAGATTAAAAGATTATTAACTTGTAAATACCTAAAAATAGGTAGTGCATTGTCACATCCATTGGTATAAATTGAGTTTTATTTTTTGTTTCAAATTATTATATTCGATTTACAAGGTTGCATAAATCTTTTAAATAGCTTTGAAATACCCTGAAGCAGAATAGAAAAAAGTTTATCTGTTTTTTACCCTATGAATGAACCCCACATTACCCCAACAATCTATCAGCATATTTTTTTATCTGCTCCTTACCCTGTCATACTGCTTGAAAGGACAAATACTTCCACGTCTATTCTCCAAGCCAATCATGCCTTTTTAAACAGTGCCTTATTAGACCATTCCTTTATGGTTGGGAAACGGCCAGAAGACTTGTTCTGCCTAGAAAATAAACGTTCCACTTCAGAATTGGATATCTCCTTGGAGGAGGCTATTCAATTTGTGGTAAAGTCGGGTCAGCCCATACATTTAGAAAACAAAGGATTTTGTTATTTGCCAAAATCTGGTATCAAGCAATTGTTGTTTGTGGGCATTATTGATATTACTCCCCTTCAAAACGAGAAAGGAAATGCTTCCATTTTTATGATGAGTATCCTTCCTTGCAAACACGCATTTGCGAAAGAAAATAACCAGGCAGAGGAAACAGAAATTCTCAAAATGGAGCTTGAGCTCTCTGATAGACACCTAAACAATATCATTGAAGGAACCTCTGCTGGCACCTGGGATTGGGATATTAGAACGGGCGATGTGAAACGCAAAGGTGCCATTTTTGATGAGTTTCTGGGTGAAAACTCAAATCATTTTCATATTCATAATAATACTTGGCAGAGCTTGATTCACCCCGATGATTTACCAAGGGTATTCGCATCTAATGAGGCTGCTTTACAAAATAAAGAGGTGCATTTTTGGGAGGAAGATTTTAGGTTAAGAACCACTAAAAAACACTACAAATGGGTTAGAGAAAGAGGCTATATCATGCGCGATAAAAATGGGAAAGCAATAAGAGCACTTGGCGCTACCCAAAATGTTTCTGAGAAACATGATTACATTGAAGCAATTGAAGAACAAAATGCCCGATTGCGTGAAATTGCTTGGATGCAATCACATGTAGTGAGGGCCCCTTTAGCACGCATGATGGGTATAGTTGATGTGGTGCAAAGTGTTAATTTGTCTCCTGAAGAGTTTAAGGCTTTTACCCGTCACTTCATTGAATCTGCTAAAGAATTGGATGCTATCATTCATGAAATCTCCAATAAAACACTTATACAACAGCGTCCAAAATAATATAAAAAAAAATGGCCGCCTAAAAAACTTTATTCAGTTATACCGAACGAAGAATTTTTAACTTGATCGATTTTAATTTGGTATCGTCTGGATTGAGGGTAGTTAATTCATCTAAAATCCTCAATACATTTTCTTTCTTCATATAGCTGTAGTTCTTCTTTGGGGTGAGCTTACCAGCTGGAAGTAACTTGGCCATATTGGTGTGGGTAGTTAAATTGATAAAGTTCTTTACCAAATGGATATTTGAAGGAAGGGCTCTTACATTCATTTCTAACCTGCCTTCAATTTCTGGAATAGGAGAGGTTTTT
>CAILJQ010000253.1 GCA_903834625.1 uncultured Bacteroidota bacterium | reverse complement strand
ATGCAATTTATTCCCTTTAGCTGCTGCAGGTGCACCATTTACAAGAGTTGTAATATCTGAATACTTATAGCTAACTAATTTCCAACCTTCCCAATCTACATTTACCTCTAAATCGTATTCATCTTCATTATTTGCATTAAAAGTACCATCGGCATTTTCATCTTCCTTAAATTGAAATAATACGATAGTTGAATTGGTATTCGGTACACCATAAATTAAACAGTTGAAATATACTGCATCAGGATTAGCATTTAGTGGTAATACAACAGCGTTATTATATGCTTTAGCGTTGAAGTCAATTAAACCAATTAGGTAATCCCAATTTACTGTTCCCGCCATGTTTAAATAGTTCTTCCCCTGTGGCGCTAATGCGTCGGTCTTCACTTTAAAATCCATATTTGCACCAGTTTGAATGAACTTAGTCCAGAGTGGATTCAAACCTGTTTCAAAATCGGCGATAATAAAACCAGTAACTGTTTTGGCTTGCTTTACAACAATAGTTGTGCGAACTGTATCCGAAATATCTTTTAAGCTTAATGCTACATTACATTTTTCTTTACCGAACATTGGGTAAAGGGTAGTAGAGCCATTCCAAGTTGCGTTGATCGATCTACTTTCTCCAGAGATTACTTTCTTCGCTTTACTGTTTATGCCTGTAATGCTGATTTCCCATTTAACAATTTTATTAAATTTAGCAGTAAATACAGCTTGTTGTCCGGCTGCAAAATCAACTGAATCTACATTTGCTTTAAAATTTTCTGTAAATGTAAAGTCGCTATAAATCTCGGAAACACTTGGCCCATCAAAGCCTTCGTCTTTTCTACAAGAGCTTACCAATACTGTAAGCAATACAATTAATACGATGTTATTTTTCATATTCATTATAATATTATGTTATAAATCAATCCAAATTGGTTGATTTTGTAATCGGCCATGTTTGCTATTTTGTTTGTGTAAGTACTGTTTTGGTACAATGCACATAAGTATATTTTCGGATTGAAATTATATCGAACTCCTACTGATGCAATTTGTTGATTCATTTTGTAAGTGCTCAATGTGTAATAAGTTACAGAAGTATAGGCATCTCTGTCTGCAGTATATTCGTTACCATCAGAGTTTTGAATGACATACCCACCTAATAATTCGAAGTTCTTTACAAACTCCCAACGTATACCTGCTGTAATTTGGTTCGTTTTTAAATCGATGTTTTCTAAAGCATCAGAACTAGTACGTGATGTTTGTTCCATTTTAGTTCCTACATGCAAAGCAAGTATTTTTTGTAATCCAAACATTTTATGGAAAGGAATACCTGCATAAAGTTTCATCACATTAAAGCTAGTTAACGCTGCAGATCCTTGTCCTTTTATTTCGCGTAGGTTGTAATATTCTGCATTTATATCTATACCCGTAGAAGCATGTGTGTATTGAATTTTCGAATACATACCTAAGCGGTTAAAGGTTGCAATTCCGTAAGGCATGGCATTATTGTACAACTGACTTCCACCCATTAATGAACTAGAAATTGTTCTGCTGTAAATATTATCGTTGCTAATGAGGTCTAGTAAATTAATCGGACGAATGTATTGGTTATTCGTAATACGATTGAAGTTATTAGGTGTAGCAGTATAATCTACATCTTTACTTTGTGCGCCAATGCTTCTAAATTCTGGTCCAACATTTAAATAACCAACACTAGCTTTTAATTGAATTTTTGTGAAATTTAAAGTTGCTAGAGAGTGGATAAAGTAATCGTTCAATTTCGGAGCAAGTGTGTCTGCTGAGTAGTTGTAATTGCTCGTTCCAACTTCTGTATTAATATTGATGTTTTGATTTCCTAGATTTTTATTCAATTTTAATTCGAATGTATTGATGGTATTATTAAACACATTGTTATCTGCAATTGTACCTTTTACATCAAACACAGAGCTGTAATTATAGCCTAATTGAATGTTCTTACTTTGAATAATATGTATGCTTGTTCCTGCCATTAAACGATCGGGAGTACTAGCGAAATTTGTTGCGTTTATACGAGCAATAAAAGTATTGAAGTTTATTTCTTCGATGAATTTATTGAAGGTTAATCCGAAATCAACATTTGCACCTTGCATTCTCCAAGTGTGATTGTTCAAATAGAACTTATCATAGTTTACGATGTTCTGTTGTAGTTTAAATACTTCAGGCATCGAATCAATTTGATCAGCGTGATGATTGTACAAACTAAACTCCGATTGTTTTAAGTTTAAGTCGCCAATTTGGTAGCGAACACTATTCGCAATGATTCCTTTTACCCATAACTGACGAACATCAAATTGTACACCTGCACCCCAGAACCCCCCATATTCATTACGAATACGGAACATTCCCATAATTTCAGTGTTTTTATTTGGATTGATGTTAATCCCTAGATCGATTATGGCATAACCACCATTATTTTTTTTCGCCGATGTAGTATCTGGAACAGTATCGCTAACGGAAAGCTGATTATTGAATAGAAGTGATCGAGCTCCACCTACAAAAGTGATTTTACGATCTTTCTGAGCAAGTAGAGTAGTGGTACTCATTGCTAAAAGAATAATCAGTATTGAATATTTATAGATTCTCATTTAAAAAAATATTTTTAGTTCAACTGTGGTTTCAAATCCTTTGTATTTATCTTTTTCAAAGCTGCTGTCTTTATAATTCATCCAACGCTCACGTACATATAAGCCAGTAGCTTTACTTAATTGTATATCTAATCCTGTTGCAACACTAATACCTGTTTGGTTTTTAGGGCGTTTAGTAATCACATCTACTTGTGTAGTGTAGTTTCCAATGATGCGTTCATAGCTTACATAGTTCGTCCAAACTAATTTAGAGTTTAGTGAATAATAAGCTTCTACTTGATGGTAGTATGCTCTTAATAATGCTTTCTCTGTAAATAATACTACAGGAGCAAATTCATATTGTACAGAATTGTAAGAACCTAAATAGAACAAGTATAAATCGCGATTAGCAATACTTGTTTTATACTTAGAGTGTATTTCGATGGTATTGAAATATTTTTTGTTTGATGGTAAACCAGTAACAGGATCGAGGTCGGTTACACTTACGGTTTCATAAACAGAGCGATAAATCTTACTCAAATTCGCATAAGGCCCTACATTGCTAGGGAAGTTCCATCTCCAAAAACGTGATAAAGCTAAGGTGTTAAAGGCATGACCGTATGTTATTTTAGACGATAATGCTTCAATCTCCATCGAGTTTGAATAACCGATAGATGTTTTTAGTTTACCGAAATTCAGTTGAGTGTTAAATTCTAATCCTTGTCTGTTGTTCGATAATTGACCGATAGGAAGTATAGCACTTGATACTGCAATTAAAACAGGTTGTGTTAAAGTTGAATTAACGTCAGTAGTTTGCTGAATAGACGAGTTTATAAAGATCGCACTGTTGTTAAATACTTTTGAGCTTACGCGGTACGTATGGAGCTCTGTAGGGAATTTATCTAATAGGGTAGATGATAATTTAATGGAGATGGCTTCTCCCCATTTATTACTTCCAGCATTGGTGAATCGTCTGCCTGCGCCAACCTCTGCGTATAACTTAAAGTTTGCAAAGTTATTGGTAAACTCTAAGGTATGCATATTGAAACCTGCAGTTATATTTGAAAGAGAATCTAAATAGGTTTCGTTGTTAAAGGTATTATAAGTTACAAAGTGTTTCCCTTTTGCATACGTTTTAGATAATCGTCCACCATATGAGGTATTAGGCATTGCCGCTAAACCAGCGTCGAGCTGAGTTTTCCCATATAAAAAGCTAAATGAAAAATCATTTGGAAGTTTATTTCCTTCAAAAATAATTCCTTGGAAAGCTTGATTTCCCCAACGTTGATCTTGGTTGATCGAACCCGATGCATAAAAATCGTTATATCTACTTTTCATAGTAGGGGTGTACGGATCCCATGGGTTACGTTCAAATAAACTGAAACGATTGTATCCTTTACTAGTTTGAAAAGTAAAAGGCGACATAGCGTACCAGTTAATACCACCGGTGCGTACAGAGAAATTACCTAGGTCGGTAGTAAAATTACCATATAAGCTAACGCCTAAATTTAAGCCTTTAACATTTTCAGATTGGCCAGCTCCAGTAAGTGGTGTATAGATGAATAAGTCGGTTCCAAAAGTTGTGCGTGTGGTTGCGAAACCTCTAATGTTAAGCATCAATTGAGGCATCTGACTATCATCGCCAACAAAAATATTTTTCTTGTTATTTTCTAGATGAGGGTAGGCCACATCCAATACGCGGTAGTTGGTTAAGAAGCGGTAATAACCACTAATCTCAACCCCTTCTAAAAGATCAAAGGTGCTTTTAGAATAGTCTTTGAAATAATCTTTATCAATCTTACGGAAACTTTTACTTACCGTATCGGCTGATATTGCTAATGTTGGCCGAACTTCTTGTGCAAAAGCAGAAGATTGAATTAAAGCACTCCAAAATAATACATTTCGTAAAGTTCTTTTCAATGTCTGTAGGTTTATTGTTTAAATGAACTCATGTCTGTTTGTTTTAGCTGCATAAAGCGAGCTTGTTTTTCCTCGTTACCACGTGGTGTAACTAAAAAAGGCACGTTAGCGTAGCTTACTTTACCATTAGAGTAAATACTAACAAACAAACGGTATTGGCCTGGATTCCTTGGTGCTCTAAATTTAATTTCATTAGAATTTCCATGCTTAATCGATGTGTTAATTTCTGCCGCAGCTTTTTCTACATCACCACCAGCTTTTTTATCAGTACTCTCTTCGAGTACTCTCCATTTGTAAGTTATTTTAGATTTTGATGAAAGTTCATTTCTGAAGTAAGTTTCTACAACTGCATCATAAATTTCTTCGGCTTTAACTGAAATATTGTCCCTATCTATTTTCTGATTAATGGTAACCTTACGAATAGAAATGGCTTGGTTATTAATTTCTTTACCTGTGAATGCTTCTTCTAAAGCGTCGATGGTTTCGGTTGGCAAGTTCTCTTTTGAAAATAATCCATACCAAGTTTCTGTATACTCTTGTTTGTGTCCCCATGCAAATGCATATGAGCCAATACAATAATCAGAGTGAGCAGCGATGTCATTTTGATAACGTTTAGCATATACTTCACGCTTCTCAGTACTTGTTTGTTCGAAGGCTACTTTCCAAGCGGTATTTGGAGATTCCCAGTGACCTGTTGGCCCCCACTCGGTAATTACATATGGTTTTTTCCAACCGTAGCTTGCAATATATTTTGGAACATCAGCAATGTCTGCATAAGTATTGATACCGTAGATATCAATATCTGGGCAACGTTGCATGATGTATTTAACTTCTAAAGAATCTAGTCCGGCGGTTACCGTGCTAGTAGGGTGGTTTGGATCAACTTCATGAATGTATTTTGCAACATCCTGAACGGCATACCAAACATCTGGATTGGTATAAAACAAATCCAATTCGTTTCCAATTCCCCAAAATAATAGGGCAGGATGATTTTTGTATTTATCAACTACTGTTTTTAAATAATCGAGTTGGGCTTTTACTTTTTCTTTGTTATTGTAATCAAAGCCTTGACGCTCGGTTTGTAACCATAATCCCAACATCACTGTTAGTCCACGTTTTTGAGCTTCGTCTAAAATAGTTTGAGCATTTTCTGGTCCCCAAGTTCTAAAAGAGTTGGCACCAATTTCTTGCATCTTATCGAAATTGATTTGACCACCTACACCTTTAATGTAGTAGGGTTTCCCATTTCTTAATAAGGTGTAACCTAGTTCTGTTTTCTGAACTTTTGTTTGTGCAAGCAGTAAGTTGCAAACGAAAACGAGTGCAAGAATAGAAGAGACTCTTTTAAGCATAAGATAAATTGAAAAAAGAAGAGGTGAGTATTTCTACTCACCTCTAAAAATAGTTACAATTTTACGATTCTACTAACTTGATTAGCAACTTTAACAAGGTATACACCTTGGTTTAGATCGCTAATGTCAATGGCATTATTACCATTTAATTCAACAGTTTTAACCAATTTACCTTGTAAGTCAACAATCGTAGCTACTGTAGCAGTATTGAAATCAATACCATCAACATAAATTACGTTTGAAGAAGGGTTAGGATATACTGATAAAGTATTT
>CAILJQ010000252.1 GCA_903834625.1 uncultured Bacteroidota bacterium | reverse complement strand
TAATCACTTTTATTCCGGTTAATGGTAAACAATTTGATTCTATATATTGGTTAATAACACTGCCAAAATACCTTAAAACAAGGTAAAATTTAATACATAATTAGCCAATCCATTTTGGCTTTCATGTTTTGAATTGAGAATAAAGTAGCAATTTATTTAAGGAACATAAAAGCTGATACCCTTATTGCTAAGAAAAACGAAAAATTAGTTGCATATCTGATGAACTAGCTATTTTTACCTATATAAATGAAATTTGCAAAATAGAACCAGAACCTTCAATAATATGGGTACCTTTTTACATGTTTGTAATTCAAACTTGTGGGCATACAAAGCCCTATTACAATGTAATCAAATTAAACCAAATTGAGTGAAACAGCTTTTATCTATATTGTCTATTTTCTTAGTATTTAATGGTTGTCAACAAAACACTGGTAAGGAAAGTGGCAATTTACAAAACACCTCGGGTGCCAATAAAAGCAACTTTCGTAAATTGAAAAAACTCTTGATTAAAGGCGACTTTGACGGTGACAAAATCCAAGATACCCTCCTTCAACATAATTTCTCTAATTTAAGCAATTCTGAAATTGAATATGCACCAAACCCTCATCACAATGAATGGGATTCTGTTATAAGCTGGTTTAATGACCAAGATGCAAACCTATTTTTAACTCTCCAAAAGCCTGGTCAAGACACCTTATATTTGGGATTAGGGCAAGGACTTTATTGTTTGTTAAATATTGGAGATTTAAATGCTGATGGTAAAGATGAAATTGCATTTGTAATTGATTATTTTGATTATAGCAATTTGAATAGCTGCAACATTTACTCCCTATGTAACAACAAATGGACAATGTTAAAGAGGTTTAATATTCATGAAGGGGCCTTTGAATATACCTCTGGAAACAACCCCGTTTTTGAGAACATCAAAGACTACCTAGAAAAGCAAAATGGACAATGGGTATTTAAAGACTACCTGGATGAAATGGTCCAAAATGAAGAAGACCTTGGTAAAATGCATCGACTAAAACTTGATAGATGTATTGAAAAACACCCTAGTTTGAGAAAATAGATAGTTAGGTAAATACTATTATAAAGACATGTAAACCTTGGATTTGCTCATGTTACTTTCGTATTAATGGTTACATTTGGGAATAGCAATTACAAACAATAAAGGACATCATCATGAAAATTATTAAAATAATTATCCTCTCAGTGCTAACAATGTCTCTTGTTTTGGCTGGCTATATTTATAGTTTGACCTTCAACCCTGAGGGTAGAATGGATTGGGGGCAAGCAATGTTTTTAAAGTTAGTAGGCAATAATGATTCGCAAATTGCCGCACTCAAAAAAATGTCGATTCAAGAAAGAAGCCATTTTGCAGATGGTGTTCCAATAAACATAAATGGATTTAAAATCGACACCTTAACGATAACAAAGGATAGTTTGAAGATTTTTATTTATAGACAATCAAACCTGCCTGAAAACAGTCCTGTAATTGTATACTATCACGGAGGTGCATTTTTATTGCCTTGGCACAATGTATCTGTAACGTATGCAACTCTTTTGGCTCAAACCTTTAATGCCATTGTGGTTGGCATTGATTACAGAGTTGCCCCAGAGTACTCCTTTCCAATTCCAAATAATGATTGTTATGCTGCCTTGGAGTGGACCATTCAACAAATCCAACAATGGGGAGGTGATAGCACTCAAATTATGTTAGCCGGAGAGAGCGCAGGAGCCACCTTGGCAACTACAGTAGCCATAAGAGCTAAGAAAGAAAATTTAATCCAACTTAAATACCAACTCCTAGATTGCCCAGTAAGTTATATTCCATTGAACACAGAAGCCTATAAAAAATTTAAAAATGGATATTTCTTAGAAGAAAATGAGATGCTTTATGGAGTAGAAAGTTATCTACCTAATGTATCAGATTATACCAATAAACAAGCAATGCCCTTTTACGAAGACAGCATAATTGATATTGCGCCAGCCATTGTTATTACCTGTGAATTCGACCCCTTAAGAGATACTGGCAGAGATTATGCTAAAAAATTAACGGATGCAAACATTCCCACCAAACATATTGAAATGAAAGGAATGCTTCATTGTATGCCTGGTCCGTTTAATGAAAAAGACAGATTCAAACTTTATTCTGCTCTTGCAAAAGAAATCAATCTTGGACAATAAGAAAATCAAAATAAATACTCTAAAACAAATCTTGAAAATTGAAATAAACCCCAGAAAATTTTGAGAAGAATTAATTTCCTATTCCCTTTGTTTTTCCTATCCTCTTTAGCTTTGGGTCAAACCAAAAAAAATAACACGATTGACGCTAAGCATAATCCCAAAATTGCCGTGGAGGATATCCTTGGGAATTGGCATTCAAAAGATAGTATTTATCCCCCAATTTGTTTTATGCAATTTGGAAGTTCTTTTGTTGAAATCATTGGCTTAAAACATGGAGTTGGGAATTATAGTTTCCATGTTTATGGAGATAGCATAGATGTGCATGGCCTTGCTGTTAATTGGCCTCCATATGATTGCCGATTAAAATTATTGAATAAAAATGTTCTAGAAATAGCCTTTTACCAATTTCATTTGTCTGGTGAAACAAAGGTAATTTACACTAAGGGCCATTAAAAATCTATGCTTACTTATTGGGTTTAGCATTACTTAATTAACCCAATTTTGTTATTCTATAAACGCCAACTGTTCAACCAAATCTCCTGCCAGGGCATGTTTATATCCCTTTGCTTTGAGCATATTGCCAGCTTTCCCATGTAGCATTACTCCTCGCAAGGCTGCCTCTTGAGGTGAATAACCTTGTGCCAACAATGAGAGTATAATACCAGATAACACATCTCCACTGCCTGCGGTAGCCAATAAAGGATTTGGATTTGCATGAAAATACACCTCAGCATTAGGCAAACAAATGGCTGTAATGGCACCCTTTAAAACAATGATACATTGGTGCTCAACCGCTTTTTTACTTGCTAATAAGAGTCGCTCATATCCATTTTGGGTTGAACCAAATAAACGCTCGAACTCCTTTGGATGAGGTGTTAAAATGGCACCTGTTGGAAATACAAATGGTTTTCCCAATTGCATCCATTGTGCTATGGCATTTAGCGCATCTGCATCAATTAATAAGGGTATTTGTATTTTTTGAATCCAAGGAATGAGTGCCATACAAGTGGCACTGTGCGTACCCAAACCCGGACCAACACCTATAGCCGATTTACCTATCCAATTTGGAAAATTTCTTATTTC
>CAILJQ010000251.1 GCA_903834625.1 uncultured Bacteroidota bacterium | reverse complement strand
TCCAAACATGGAATGATGGGGTTTTTCTCTCTCCAAAATCTGTATTGATGCGGTTTTGGGTTGCCGAGTAATTGTGTTCAACTTGTGCCATCCATTGTTTTACTTTCACTCTTAAGGCACTTTGAATTTTTAAGGGTTGAACCCAAGCCAAGGGTATGCCTGTGAAACTTTGGGCAAACAAATATTTGGCATTGCCTTTATATGACAAGTAAGCGTTTATTTTGTATTGTAAAGAAGCTTCGGCTCCGTAATTTAAGGCTCCTTCAATGTTTTTATATCCTTTTACACCAGAGGCTCCAATGGTCATAGCCGAATAACTAGGTAATACAAAAGCATAAATAACATCATAGGTGCGGTGGTAAAAGGGTTGTAAACTCACTTGTATTGGCTTTGTTTCATATTGCAGCAATACTTCCAATTGGTAACTTTTTTCATTTGCCAATAACATATTACCTAAGTAATCATGGTTATCCATGGGGTTGTATAAATAAAACCCATATCGTTCATTAGAGGTAGGTAATCGTTCTGCGTAGCCAGTTACCAGAGAAACACACCAATGTTTTGCAAATTGTTTACTTTGGGTAAGTGCCAAGCTTTTTACCACATTTGTTTTTTGCTTGGTAACATCATAACCCATCCCATTCCATTGGTCGGCACCAAATCCGGTAAGGGCTTGTTGGGTAAAATAATCGAGCCTACCATTACCTTTAATGGTATAAGAAGCAGTTATAGGATATTGGTATTGAAAGGCTAAACCAGCATTGCTCAGGGAACTTTCGGGTATGGTTTGCATATACATGGCAGGGTCGCCATTTTTGGGATACATTACCATATCTGCTTTGAGTGTGTTTTGATGGGCATCTGTTCTAACACGCCATTGATGTTTGTTTTTTTGAAAAGTTAATTCATTGTAATACCCATATGTTTTGCTCCAACCGGGCATATCCATGTGCATAGGAATATTGGGTCGTTGGGTATCATCCATTTCATGGTATACTTGGTTGTAATAAATTTTGGTTTCACTGCTTTGCAGTAAGCTATTCTTTAAACGCAAGAGGTGAGTAATGGCCCCAATATGTGCATTGGCTTTTCCAACATCCATGGGCAGGGCAGGGTATCCCATGTTTCTTCCCCAATCTCCTAAGTAAGTTAATCTTATTTGATTGGATGAATCTATTACCTGTTGGTAGGCTATGGCAATATTGTATTTCTCAAAAGCACTAAACAAAATCTCCTTGTTTGGCGCTTGGTAGTTATGGGCTTTTCTATAGGTGCCGCTTATGCGAAATGCACTTTTTGGTCCTGTTTTTTCAACAACAAAACTGCTATGATTAGCCTTGTTATTGCTGGCAAAAGATTGCATCCATTGGCTCGATATTTCTTTATGACATAAGGTGCTTGGGGCTTTTAATCTTAGATTGATATTTCCACCAATGCTGCTTCCTTGAAAATTGCCTTGAGCGCCATGTGCAGCGCTAATGCCGTCTAAGTTAATAGGCTCAACATAAACAGAGGTAGGGTCCATTTTATCTGTGCAGGCACCATACAAGCGCATACCATCTATGCTTAGGTTTATTTGTCCGGCATTGTAATGGCGTAGGGTAGGTTCCATGCCATACGGACCTCTTCTGATAAGGTTTACCCCATCCATTCTGCTCAATATCTCTTCTGTACTGGCAAGTTTAGAGCTTTGATAAAATGAAAACGATTGTTTGTGATTGGCTTCGTGAATGGTTACTTCCTGCAATAGTTTAGTTCCAATAGTATCGGTTTGAGCCAAGAGAATTGCTGGCAGGAGAAGGATTCCTGCCAGCAATAGTGTTGGTTTAATGATGGTCATATGGTAATTTCAAAGACCAATTTATCTGTGAGCAATACCCCGTTTTTATAGAGTTTCAATTGTATTTCCCATAAACCGCTCATAGTAAAATTCAACTTACCTGTATAATGACCGTTGCTTGTATGAACTGGATTAACATTGTTAGGAGAGCCATGTCCCATGCTGGGCATAGTAGGAATCATTTCTATGGTATAGTCTGTTATGGCTGGAAAACTGGTATTACTTGCCATTTCATGAATGGTAAATTCGGCATCATTTAAACCTACTTTGGCTTTGGTGGGTAATACAAAACTTACAAATACTTTTGCACTATCATCTAAGGGTAATAGGGTAGATACCATCCTTTTTGGACTTGCCTCTGCCACTTGGATGGGCAATGAACCAATGCCTTCCAAATCGTTTTTATGGTTATGGAAATCAATGTTTAATGTCCAACCCATAGTGCCTGGCATAATCAATACCAAGGAGGTGCTAAACAGGTTTGTTGTAGGGTTAATGTCCTCGTTGGGTTCCACTGGGCAGTTGTGTTTCATCATGCCCATATCCATTTCTGCGCTTAGGTTAAAATGTCCATCAGTAATTTGTGTGCCATCTACAGAATCGTACATGGCAGCATAAAAGGTGTTATAGCCAACAAATGGTGCTTTGGTGGCATAAATATGGGCTTTGGTTTTAGCGCCTAAAATATACGTTTCGCCAATTTTTACCAAACCTTCTGGTGTGGTAGGAGTATTGGTATTGCTTGGATTTTGGTTAGTATTTGTCTCCTCTTTTTTGCATGATTGGAGGAATAAGGCCACGATGAACAAGGCCATGAAATAGCGAAGATTTTTCATTGTTGTAAAATGTAATGGTTCAAAAAAATAATAAATCAATAGGGCATAAAATGCCCATAATTCGGTTTGAACCTAACAACAAGGTGGTTTGATTAATTGCTGTAAATGTGCATTGGCAAGGCTTGGAACGGCATTAACATATGCTACCAGGATGCAACTTTTGGGAATAGAAAAAAGAATATCCTTTTCAAAGAAGAAATTGGGTGTTTCTTTATTGTTTACCTCTGAGGAAGGTAAAGACTGCCCATTGTTTTCTTGTTTGTTATCTAATTTGTTTAATTGTTTGTTTACAAAGCAGCATCCTTCACAATCACTTCTTTCGCTGTTGTTTTTGTTTTCGCAAAGGTTTTGTGCAACATAACTTTGGTTGGCTTTATACCATACCATGAAGGCTGTTTTACCTATGAATGGCCACATTATAACCAAACAAAATACTATGGAAATGGGCCTTTTCATGAGACGAAGGTACAAAAGGGAAATTGAAAAGCAGATGTCAATAATCTTTTTTAATAAAAAATTTAGCGGCAAAACTCATGGGTATAATTGCCCAAAAGCATAATACAATATGAATAATCATTGAGCCTAGGTTCGACCCGACAAATTTTTGCATTACCGCACCTGTTAACCCCATTAGGGCAGAAATATCCATTTTAAAAATGAACAGAATTCTACACATATCTATTGGGTTAAATAGGCATAATACAATACCGTACTGCTCTATGGGATATTCACTCATGGCTTGAATGAGCAGTAAAACCAAACCGTCGTATATGGCAAGGAAAAATATACCAAGGAAGATTGTCATGCCAATGCCTTTTATTTTTTCATCAATCTTATAAGCTATAAAGGAGGAAATGGAAGAGAAAATAAGGGTGAGAAAAAAGATATTACTTCCCATGGCCATAAGGTAGGAGCCATCAGAAAATAGAATCAAACTCAAAACAATGGGTAATAGTTGAATGGCAAGCAATACCGCAGTATTGGAAATAAACTGACTGAAAAAAATGAATTTCCTTTTTACAGGTTGGGTGAGTAAAAGGCGAATGAAATCGGTGGAGTTATATATTTCACTTACCGAATAAATCATTACCACCAAGGGTATTAATATGAGCAATACATTGTGAATGCCAATGATGGCTTTGTCTTGGTCGTTGCTTAACATAAACAAACCAGAAGAAAGCAGAAATAACAATAGCGCATAAGCAGCCATGAATCTGCTTTTGAGGATGTTTAGGATAAGATATTTGGTAATTTGCATCATACGATAGCACTCCTTTCTAACATAATTTCTGCAATGGTTTTGCCCAATTTTTGATGCCCGCTTTTTATTTTTAATTGCTCAAGCGTTTCAAAAAACAAGAGCGTACCTTGTTGTAGAAAAACAACATGTGAAGCAATTTCATCTAGGTCGTTTAGGATATGTGAGGTTATAAGAATGAGTTTGTGTTCACTTTCTTTTTTGATTTTGTCTTTGAGTATTTCTGAGGCAATGGGATCAAGTCCTGCAGTAGGTTCATCTAAAATAAGTATTTCTGGGTTGAACATAAATGCCAAGGCAGCACTCACTTTTTGGGTGGTACCGCCGCTTAATTGTCCCAAGTATTGATGCCTTATTTTATGGAGTTCGAAGCTTTCCCATAACTCTGTATCAGTGGCATCACTTTGTCTGAGTTGTTTCATCATTTCAAACAATTGTGCTACTTGCATTTTTTCTGGGTATCTGCCTACCTGTGCCATATATCCAATGAGTTTGCGGTAGTTAGGTCCATTAAGAATAGACTCACCATTGATGCAAATATCTCCTTCATGAAATTGGGTCAGACCTAAAATACACTTGATTAAAGTAGTTTTACCAGTGCCGTTCTGACCAATTAGCCCAGCCACCATGCCTTTTTTTAAATGCAGGTTAATATTGGTTAGGACCTGATTTTGATGGTATTTTTTGGAAAGATGTTGAATATGAATCATGATACCGGTTTCATTAAAGGTGTTTCGTCTTTTAAGTTTTCAGGTGTTAAAGAGGGAATAACTTTTTCTAATACATTAAGTAAATCCGACAAAAAACTTTGGATCAGAATGATGCTGGTAGGGTATTCTTCTATAACCCCTGTAAGCATGTTCATGGGTCTAAATGCTAGGTCGCCAATGCCGTCTTTTTCTAGGTCGTACCCTTGGTATTTGTCCCAATAATTAAATGCCAATTGGTTTAATACCGTAAATCCATTGGTGGCATAATCAAAAGTATTGGTAAGAAAATTATTGAACCTAAAGACGTTATCGTCGCAGCTGGCTTGCATACGAAGTGCGTAACCATTGAGTTCAAAGGTGTTTTTAAAAAACAAGGAGCGGCTGCATCCATCCATAAAAATGGCTACTGTGTTTTTGAAAAAGGTATTGCCATACACTTTACTATCTCTAATATCTTTTAATAACAAGCCGTAGGCAGAACTTCCCCAGTTTTGGGTGAAGTGGTTTTTGAGCATTTGCACATGCTGACTATACATAACCGCCACACCTGCACCATTATTCATAAAGGTGTTTTGGTAGTAGGTGTCGCTATCAGAAAACATAAAATGTAAGCCATACCTTTGGTTTTGTTCGCTGTAATTGCGGGCAATAAGGCTGTGTTTTACAAATTCAAAATAAATGCCATCGCGGTGTTTTTTAATGGTGTTTCCAATAAGAAAGTTGTGCCTCGATTTCCACAAATGAATACCATTTCCTACATTGTTTTGCTCGCGTTCTGGTCCGGTTATGGTATTGTTCTGAACCAAGCAATAACTGGCATTGGTGAGGTAAATGCCAAAAAAATTGTTGAGTAAAATATTGTTGCGAATAATAACATGTTTGTTGCCATAAATGCGTATGGCCGCCATGTCTTCTAAATCTGAGTACCCAGAGTTAATTAACCTTAAACCTGAAATTACTACCTCATTGCTTTTTATAGAAATAAGTTCATACCTATTCTCTCCACTTAAGGTTGGGTAGTTTATACCCATGATTGTGACAGCTTTGGTTATCTCTAAATTTTTTTCAAAGTAATTTCCTTCTGAAATGAGCAAAGTATCTGTTGGTTCAGCCAAAAGTAAGGCTTTATGAATAGGGAATCCTTTGCCAGGTTTTACCCATATTTGTTTGGCCTTTAGGGGGAAAATAAAAGTCAAACTCACACATAAAAGGAGAAAAACTTTAGTCATGTTTCAACTCTGAGAATTTTCCAGATTTGCTTTTTTCTGCCACCATTTCTTTAATGGCTAATTCTTGTGAGAAGAAGGCAATATTGCTACCCATAGGACTCTTCACGGTTGGACCCTCTGCATAATAGCTGTTTTCTGCCAAGGATAGAGTGCCCGGTTTGTCGAACAATACCACATAGGTGGCGGCATAACTTGCCTTGTTTTCTTCTGTGAATTTTTGGTAACAATGGTAATCGTCGAAAGTAAATACCTTGCCTTTGGCAGTTACTGCGCTCAATCCAAATTTATTGTCCATCAATTTCATTTGACAATAATGGCAATCATCTGTACCAAATTGTATTTCTGGAATTTCTTTGCTGCAAGAAGGTATTATGAAACTTAACAATGGTAAAATAAGAAGTCTTGTAGCCTTCAATTTTCTTTGGCTGAACCAATGAAAAAATAAAGCTACAAAGGCTATAACACCTACTGAAATAATAATCCAACCACCAGATGCGGGAATGGAAAGAGCGGTAAAGTTCAACAATTCTTTATAGCCAATAACAGGCGGTTGATATGCCATTCCGGGCACTTGAATGGGTGCTGTAGGGTCTAAATTATGTCCATAATCATAACCCCAACGGTAAAAGTCTGCTAATGCCACTATGCCGCCCAAGACTGTTACGAAGCAAAATATTTTTAAACTTTTAACAGTACCTAAATAGGCTACCAACAAACCATACAAAACAAATGCGATAATGATGTATTGAAGGATTTTGAATTCAGGAAACATTTCTGCCTTGATATGTTTCATGCCTATGTAATGGTTCAAACCGTTAATAACATCAACATCACCCTTTACGTTGTTATGCCAAATGGTAACTGATAAGCCTTCTGGATATTGGGGTGCCCAAAGGTAAATTTCCCATAAAGGTAAAAACAGAGTGGTAATAACTAATAGGCTGCTAATTGCCAATAAAACTCTAAAGGCCAAATGATATTTCATATTGAATTTCTTTAATGGAAAAAAACAGGAGTTGCTTTGTTAAGAGCAACTCCTGCGATTTTAAAAACTACTTCTTAGGTTCAGGAGTGGCTGTAGCTCCTGTTGAAAAAGTAATAGGAACAGATGAACCTGCTGGAGATACACGCACATATCCTTGCATTTCTTGGTGTAAGGCAGAACAGAAATCAGTACAATACATAGGGAATACACCTATTCTATCTGGGGTCCATTTGAGCGTGGCAGTTTCACCTGGCATAATTAACAACTCGGCATTGTTGGCGCCTTTAATGGCAAAACCATGTGGCACATCCCAATCTTGTTCTAGGTTGGTTACGTGGAAATACACCACATCACCCATTTTTACTCCTTCAATATTATCAGGAGTAAAGTGTGAGCGAATAGAGGTCATGTACACATGAACTTCATTTCCTTTGCGTTCAACCCTTGCTTGGGCTTCACCTTTGGTAGCATATGGGTGTTTATTGTCTTCAATTTTGAAAATTTTAACACTGTTTTTTACAATCATTTCTGCAGGAATAGCTTCAGCATAATGCGGCTCTCCAATGGTTGGAAAATCTAGCAGCAATTTCATTTTATCACCTTCTATGCTATACAATTGAGCAGATTGAGTAAGCTCTGGTCCGGTAGGCAAATAGCGGTCTTTGGTAATTTTGTTATAAGCAATTACATACTTGCCATGTGGTTTGGTTGTTGGTCCGCCTGGCACGCAAAGGTGACCAATAGAGTAATAGGTAGGAACACGATCTACCACCTCTAATTTTTCAATATTCCATTTTACAATTTCTGATGAAACAAAGAAAGAAGTATAGGCAAAACCATTTCCGTCAAATTCTGTGTGCAAAGGACCAAGGCCTGGTTTTTTCACTTCGCCATGTAAAACTGCATCATATTTTAATACGGGAATACCTTCAAAATTTCCTTCAAAAGTTTTGGCCTCAATGGCTTTTAACATTTTATCAAAAGAGAATACGGGAATAACTGCAGCCAATTTTCCTGAACCTACAATATATGAACCGGTAGGGTCAACATCACAACCATGAGGTGATTTAGGGCAAGGCATAAAATAAACCAATCCTGGGAAATCTTTAGGATCGAGCATATTTACCTCTTTTAATATTTCTGATTTGGCAGAATGGGTTTCTTCGCTATAGGTATTGTGGGCAAATTTAACAGCCTTTTTGGTTGCTTTTCCGGCCTTTACCAACTCTTCGCATTTTTTCCAGTTCACAGCCATTATAAAGTCTTTGTCTTTTTGCGAGGCATTAACCTCTAATAAAGTATTGGCTTGTTCTGTATTGTAACAAGAGAAGAACACCCAATCGCCCGATTTTAATTTACCTGCCCGGGCTAAATCAAAGTTGAAACCAGGTAATAACAATTGGAAACCAAGTCCCATATTACCAGTTTTAGGGTCGATAGAAACAAAGCTAACGGTACCTTTAAAGTTTTGTTTATAGGTATTGATAGGTACATCTGGATTGCTATTATCATCATCCATAGGGTAACTAAAACGTGTGCCTGCAACTACATATTCAGAATTTTGAGTAATGAAAGGAGAACTGTGGTTACCACTGCTATTAGGAATTTCAATGATATCTACGGTTCTAAATGTTTTCATATCTATGCGTGCAATACGAGGAGTATTATTGGCATTAATAAAAGCCCATCTACCATCATGTGCGCCCGAGGTAACAGATAGGGCAGGGTGGTGAGAATCGTCCCATGGCACAAACCCATGAGCTGTATTTAACATTGGTTTGGTTTCTTCACTGTAACCCCAGCCAGTGGTAGGGTCAACAGAGAAAACAGGGATAACACGAAACAACCTACCGGAGGGCAAGCCGTATACCGACATTTGTCCGCTAAATCCGCCAGAAACAATATTGTAAAACTCGTCGTACTTACCCGGTTCTACGTATACCTTGGCTGCAGCCTCTTTACCTGCACCCGATTTTTGGCCTTTGTTTTTGCAAGAAACGCCAAACACTGTTAGCATTACTGCGGCCACCACTACCAATCGATTCATTTTTGTTTTCATATATATGTTAATTTGGGTTCTACTATTTATTTCACACCATCGTTGTTGCGCATAAACTCTAACACATGGCGGGCATCATCATCTGAGAGATTTTGGTTAGGCATACGAACCAAACACTCTTCTAACATGGCCATGGCATTAGGGTCTTTGGCCAACATTTCTTCTACATTAGTGGCAAAATTCATGATCCATTCTGGCTTACGACGACTGGTTACACCTTTCCAACCTGGTCCAACCAATTTTTCATTTGTAAGTCGGTGACAAGAGCCGCATTTCATGTCGTACACCAATTTGCCTGCACTCACCATTTTTTGATCGAGCGGATTGGTAAGCTCAACATTGGTGAATTTACCAACGCCTTTGCCATCATCTGCAGCTTGATTAGATGTGTTTTCTGATGTAGCGGATGAGGTATTTGCTTCGCCAGAAGCAGAGTCGTTGCCACCGCAGGCAGCCATGACCAGTCCAGCCATGAGCACCACTCCAAATACTATTTTTCTTTTCATATCTTATGTTGTTAAAATCGGATGTAAAGGTCTTAAATAAGGCTTACACAAAGCCATGACATCGGTCAGAAGTAGGCATGATATTTATCATATAAAAATACCTTAATATCCGAAATAGGGGGTAGCTTTATTTAAATGAGAACAGGAATAAGAACAAAAAGGATAAGGTTAGTAGGGGTTTGTTTAATAATAAAAATCCCCAAGAAAAGGGTTACACCTTGTCTTGGGGATTTGAGATTGTTTGAGAAAGCAGGTATTACCCTTCCTTGCCCCAATTTTCCAATTCTTTTTCGCTCCACAGTTCAGGGAAATAAATGCGGCGTTGGAATTGGGGGTGTAAGTATTTTTCCCACTGACTGCCACCTGTAGCTGTTTTGGTTTCACCTTTGGCCATCAGGTAAGTGCGTGCAGTTTCTAGGTGAACCATGGGCCATTCAATATTGTATTTTTTATCAAAATCTCTTAAGGCAGCCACCAACATTTCTTTCTCAATTGCGTTAGCTTTAAGTAGATATTTTGGGTAGGTAACATGTAAGTTCTGTGTACTCATTTCATTTGCCAACTTCACAAATTCAGGTAAATACCTTGCCTCAAAATCGCTGAGGGTTTTGGTTTTTTTGTTGGTTTCTCTGTTATGTCCAGCCTCTTGCCAATAAAGGAAAGGAAATTTCTCTCCAATGGTAGCTCCTTCAGGTACCATAGGTTTAAGGTAAGCAGGTATCAATAAATCTATATCGGTACACATCAGTTCAATGAACCTAAATTGAGCAGATTGAAAACCACTGGCTGGAGAAAGACTTAACCTAAATTGGTTATAATCTTCATAGCTCATACCCTTATTCATGATGCTAAATGAGCTAATCAACAAATCTGTATAACGCAGCATTCTACCCAGTTTCTCTGTAAATAAACTCACTTCCATTTCATCGCGGCACAATTGGTTCAACTCATGTCTAATGAGATTTAAAACCAATTCTGTGATTTGGTGGTATACAATAAAAATGGTTTCATCTTTAAAGTGTGTGCGTGGGTTTTGCAATGATAACAAAGTATCAACCCTAATATAATCCCAGTAATTGATGGCTTGGTTATGCACCAATCCCTTGAGGTAGTTTTCAGGATCTTGTCCGCTATCTTGTAATTTGTTTTGAAGGGTATTGAGTAAATTTTCCATAATTATACAATAGGTAAAGAGTTGGGTAGTGGATACATTTTGGCCAAAAAAACTTGGGCAACATTGCCGCCTATTTCTTTCGCTCTGTTGGCTACAGTTCCTTCGAATAATGAATCAACGGTTTGGTTAAAAACATTTATCCAACGGGTAAAATGAATAGCTGAAATGGGTAAATCTGCATGTTTAGGGTAGGGCTTTCCGTTATATACAGGTTGATGAAAC
>CAILJQ010000250.1 GCA_903834625.1 uncultured Bacteroidota bacterium | reverse complement strand
AGACATTGTTAAAGTTGCCGGTTTTGATTTGATTATTTTGGAAACTTCTGGAATTGGACAAAGTGATACCGAAATCATAGAACATAGCAATACCTCTTTGTATGTAATGACTCCAGAATATGGAGCTGCTACCCAATTAGAGAAAATAGACATGCTTGATTTTGCTGATATTATTGCCATCAACAAATTCGACAAAAAAGGCGCCTTGGATGCGTTGCGTGATGTTAAAAAACAATACCAAAGAAATCACCAATTGTTCTCTCAAGACCCAGATACCATGCCGGTATACGGCACCATTGCCTCTCAGTTTAACGATCCAGGCATGAACAGATTGTACAAAGCAATCATGGACAAAGTATTGGAGAAAACAGGAGCTGATTTAAAATCAAACTATGTAATTAGTGAGGAGATGAGTGAAAAAATTTACATCATCCCTCCTGCTCGCACCAGGTACTTATCTGAAATATCCGAAAACAATAGAAACTACGATGCCTGGGTTAACAAACAGGCAGATTTGGCCGATAAATTATTTGGTTTAAAATCTGCCATGGAAACCATGAAACAGTCTAAGTTAGACGACAAAGACCGTTTGGTAAAAAGCTTAGATGAAACCTACCATCAACTTGCCTTAGACTTAGACCCTCGTAACAGAATTATCTTAGAAACTTGGGAAGAAAAATTAAATCTCTACCGCAACGAATACTATGTATTTAAGGTTAGAGACAAAGAAATTAAGATAAAAACTCATTCGGAAAGTTTGAGCCGTACGCAAATACCGAAGGTGGCAGTGCCTCGTTTTAAGGGATGGGGCGACATTTTGAGATGGGCATTAAAAGAAAACTTCCCAGGAGAATTCCCTTATACCTCGGGAATTTATCCATTCAAAAGAGAAGGTGAAGACCCAACACGTATGTTTGCTGGAGAAGGCGGACCAGAGCGTACCAACAAACGTTTCCACTATGTAAGTTTGGGTATGCCTGCTGCAAGGTTAAGTACAGCGTTCGATTCGGTAACCTTGTATGGTAACGACCCAGATCATAGACCAGATATTTATGGAAAAATTGGAAACTCGGGCGTAAGTGTGTGGAGTTTAGATGCTGCTAAAAAGCTTTATTCAGGCTTTAATTTGGCAGATCCAAAAACGTCTGTATCTATGACCATTAATGGTCCAGCCGCCATTATATGTGCTTTCTTTATGAATGCTGCCATTGACCAACAATGCGAGTTGTATATTAAAAAGAATGGCATGGAGGCAGAAATAGATGCGAAGATAGATGCTATTTTTAAAGCCAAAGGAACTATTAGACCAACGTATAACGAAACCTTACCTGAAGGAAATGATGGTTTGGGATTGATGCTATTAGGAGTAACTGGCGACATGGTTTTACCTGCAGAGGTGTATGCTAAGATAAAAGCAGATACCTTAAAGCAAGTTCGTGGTACAGTTCAAGCCGATATTTTAAAAGAAGACCAAGCACAAAACACATGCATTTTCTCAACAGAGTTTAGCTTAAGGGTAATGGGTGATGTGCAGCAATATTTCATCAATGAAGGTGTAAGGAATTTTTATTCTGTCTCTATCAGTGGTTACCATATTGCAGAAGCGGGAGCAAATCCAATTACTCAATTGGCCTTAACTCTTTCAAACGGATTTACCTTTGTAGAGTATTACCTAAGTAGAGGAATGAATATTGATGATTTTGCACCTAATTTATCCTTCTTCTTTTCAAATGGTATTGACCCAGAGTATTCTGTTATTGGCAGAGTAGCACGCAGAATTTGGTCGAAGGCCATGAAGTTAAAATATGGTGGCAATGAAAGAAGTCAGATGTTGAAATACCATATTCAAACAAGCGGAAGAAGTTTGCATGCACAGGAAATTGATTTCAATGATATCAGAACAACCTTGCAAGCACTTTATGCCATATACGATAACTGTAATTCACTCCATACAAACGCATATGATGAAGCCATTACTACTCCTACGGAAGAATCGGTAAGAAGAGCAATGGCCATTCAATTAATTATTAACCGCGAATTGGGATTAGCCAAAAATGAAAATCCTTTACAAGGTTCATTCATTATTGAAGAATTAACAGATTTAGTGGAAGAAGCTGTATTAACTGAGTTCGACAAAATTACCGAAAGAGGTGGCGTATTAGGAGCCATGGAAACAATGTACCAGCGCACCAAAATTCAGGAGGAAAGTTTGTATTATGAAACCTTGAAGCATACAGGCGAGTTTCCAATTATTGGTGTAAACACTTTCTTATCTTCTAAAGGTTCGCCAACGGTATTGCCTAAGGAAGTAATTCGTTCTACCACAGAAGAGAAAGAATACCAAATTACCATGCTAAACGAGCTCAAAAAAGGCAACAAAGAAAAAGGAGCAGAACAGTTAAAACGCTTGCAATATGTGGCCATTCATAACCAGAACATATTTGAAGAATTAATGGAAACCGTTAAATTCTGTTCTTTGGGTCAGATTACGGCGGCCTTATTTGAAGTAGGTGGACAGTACCGAAGGAATATGTAATCAACGACGAAATAAGCAAAATAAAAAAGGCTATCTCACTTGGTGAGATAGCCTTTTTTATTTGTAACTCAAATCAGACTAGTCGTAGTTTTTGTTTTCTCCAGCTTTAACATCTTGCACGTTAAGCACTTCATGCGTGTTGGTGCTTGTACCAACAACATTAATAAATGCTACCACATGAATATTTTCCAATTTGTATCCTGTTAAGCTAATACCAGTGAATTCTTTCTTCAAGTAATTCCCTGTTTTCATATCAATGGCATCTCCTGTTCCTGCGGTTACCACTTTGCGTAAAGTATGTTTGTGAACATAAGGTGTAGTAGTTGCTCCTATTTGATTAATAGCAGTGATATCATCTTCTAAAATATATATTGTTAAACGGGTATCTCTGCTTTCATTTGTTTTAAACCCACAATGAGCTGTGATATCTAGTTTATCTCCAGTTAATTTGGTTTCCAATGCCAAGCCATATTTGCCTGTTTTACCAGAAACATCTATTAACCTGGCTACGTTGCTTTCCCAATTACCACGACTATATACTACCATTCCATCTTGGCCATTGGTAGTATTTGCCGCAGGCACTCTGTTGATTGATGCTCTTGGATATCCGCCAATTCCACCTAAATGGGTACTTAATAATTTTAATTGAGGCAATTCTAACCAATCACCTTGGTGAACACCTGCCGAAATAACTTGGGTTGGGTATTTGGTCATGATGTTTTTGATATACAAAGCTCCATCAGGACAGTTCACGCACCATTCTCCTGTATACTCTTCTAACAGAACTTTTTTGGTAAACGATTCAGGCACGTTTGCGTATCCTGTATTGTTGGTATTGTTTTCTGTGGGAGTTGAGGTTGAGTCTTTTTTACAGGCACTAAAAACGCTAATGGTTAAAAGAAGCACCCATGAAAATTGAAGTAATTTTTTCATTGTTTAGTTGTTTGGTAAAACTAAACTAAGTCAAAGAAATGAAAAATGCAACTTACAAGCCAAGCAGGGTTTTCGGTTCGAACCGAATTAATCTTGGCGGGTATATTTGTTGATGCCATTTGCCTTGTTGTATAGGGCATATCCCAGGCGTTCGCGCAAGTCATCTGGGTTAAATGGTTTGAAGATATAATCATTCATACCTACCTCATATACTTTTTGTCGGAATTGCATTTCGTTTTCGGCAGTAAGGGCAATGATAGGAACATTTCTTTTGCGTTCATCTGGAAGTTTACGAATGAGTGTTGTAGCTTCTATACCGTCCATTTCGGGCATATGAATATCCATCAAAATGGCATCAAAATTCGATTCCATTAATCGGTTCAAACCTTCCCTACCATTTAATGCAATTTCTGTAATAACACCCCATTTTTGTAGGAACTGACGAATGACCATGATGTTCATCATATTGTCTTCAACCACCAATACGCGTTTTCCTTTGATAGAATCTTCAAAGGAGGCCGTTTTTGCGCTCTTACCTAATGAGGCATTTCTGCTTACTTCTAGGTTCAAGGTAAAATAAAAACGAGAGCCTTTGCCTACTTCACTTTCTATTTGCAACTTGCTATTGAGGTTTTCTAAAATGCGTTTACATATAGACAATCCCAAACCTGTGCCACCAAACTTTCGAGTGGTGTTTGGATCGGCCTGCGTGAAGGAGTTAAAAATCTGAGATTGTTTGCTAACAGGAATTCCAATACCCGTGTCGATTACTTGAAAATATACCAACGCATGGTTGATGGTAGACAATTGAACAGATACCTCAATTTTCACATACCCTGAGTCGGTGAACTTTATAGCATTATTTACCAAGTTAATCAATAACTGGTTCAGCCTAAGTGGATCTCCTTTCAATACACTTGGTATTTTCTCATCGTACTCCACCATTAGCTCCACCCCTTTTTCAAGGGCTTTAATAGTGAAAAGTTCCTTTACATCAAATACCAAATTACGTAGGTTAAACTCAATGTTCTCTAATTGCAATTTACCTGCCTCAAGCTTGCTAAAATCGAGGATATTGTTTACCAACTGCAACAAGTTTTCACTGCTAATTTTGAGAATATTAAGGTTATCAATTTGTTCTTCTCTTGGATTGCCTGAGTGTAATAAATTTGTTACTCCAATGATGGCATTTAAAGGTGTTCTAATTTCATGGCTAATGGTAGAGATAAACTGGCTCTTAACACCAGCAGCATCTTCTGCAGCCTCTTTGGCCTGAAGCACTTCAATGTTTTTCACTTGAAGTATCTTATTTTGAACCTCAATTTTCTTTTGTTTTACTTGTAGATGTTTGTAAGCACTGCGCACCCTGAATACATAATACACCATAAAAGTAACCAACATCAGAACAAGGGTTAGCCCTAGAAAATACAAGATTCTTTTAAGTGACGACTTTTCTTCTTCAGATTTTTCTTCAGCATCTGCCTTCTCTTTCAACAAACTTTGAAAATCACTTTCTTGTTGGTTAAAAATCAAAGAATTTTCAACTTCTGTTAAACTGTCTTTTAGTTGCAACCTCAGTTTTTGGTATTGAAGCGCGTTGGCATAATCGCCTTTTAACTCCATTAATTTTCCGAGAACATCATAGGCATCTGCCAAATAAGGGAAAGCATGTTCTGTTTTGGCATCTTTCACCGCTAATTGAGCAAAATAAAGAGCTGAATCTAATTGTTTGGTTTTAATGAATACATTAGCAAAATTATTGTAGGTATTAGATATACCAGTAAAATCTGACACCTTCCTTTTAGCCTCGAGGGACTTATATAAATATGACTTTGCCTCTTGGTAATTACCCAAATCTGTTTCAATCACCCCCAAGTTATTATAGGAAAGTGCTAGGTTTTCAGATATCCCTTGTTTTTGGTCAATCTCATAAACCCTATAAAAATAATCCAAGGCCTTCTGCGGTTGATGTTGCTCTTGGTAACAAATGGCAAGGTTATTATAAGCATTTGCCAAAATATCGTCGTTATGTATTTTATTGCCAATGGCCATGGCTTGGTTAAAAAAGTAAATGGCCATTTTATACCTGCGTTGCAATTGATGGATAAGTCCAATATTGTTTTTCTCATTGGCAATACCCACCTCATCATTAATTTGTTGAAAAACAAAAAGGGCTTCGTAATAACACTTAAGGGCTAACCTATATTTGCCTTGCCTTTCATACAGTATACCTAATTGGTTTATTGCTTTGGCCTTGTATTCAGGTCTAGCTGCCAATTCAAAATTTTGAGATGATTCTAGCAATAAGGCCTCTAAACTATCTTGATTTAACGTAGTAAAACAAACTTGGGCAAGGAGAAAATCGGCTCTAGCAAGGCCAAAAGAATAACCAGCATTTAAGGACATTTCACGTGCTTTATAAGCATGTAATATTACCTCTGGCGACTCTGAATTGGCAAAATATAAAGCTAGTTGGTAGTGTGCATCAATTTTTTCCTCGACCTTGGTAGAATTGGCAATGATTTGTTCAAGGCTATCCTTTGTATCACTGGCAAAGACAGAAACAGGCACAAAAAAACATGCACCTATCCCTACCAAAAGTAAAAGCTTTAATAACCTATTTTTATTTCCCAACCTTTCCAATGCGCTAAAAAAACTAACTTTGTCGCAACAATCAACTTTGCAAATGACTAAATTATCGGTAAACATAAACAAACTTGCTCTTATACGCAATTCAAGAGGTGGAAATAATCCAGACGTTGTAAAAATGGCGATAGACAGCGAAATATTTGGTGCAGATGGCATTACAGTTCACCCTCGTCCAGACGAGAGGCATATAAGGTATGCTGATGTGAGAATGTTAAAGCAAGTTGTTCTAACAGAATTTAACATAGAAGGAAACCCGTTAGAACAAAAGTTTATTGACCTGGTATTAGAAGTAAAACCCACACAAGTAACACTGGTTCCAGATGCATTGGATCAGCTCACCAGCGACCATGGCTGGGATACAATAAAACATGAAGGTTATTTAAAAGACATGATTGCTCAATTTCATGAGGCCGGTATACGCACCTCTATTTTTGTGGACCCAAATGTTCATATGATTGAAGGAGCATTAGCAACAGGAACAGATAGAATTGAATTATACACAGAAGCCTTTGCTGCGCAGTTCTCATCTAGCAAGGAGTTAGCCATTCAACCTTATAAAGAGGCTGCAAAAAAAGCTGTTGAATTGGGATTAGGTGTTAATGCAGGACACGATTTAAACAAAGAAAATCTTGCCTATTTTGCACAAAACATCCCTGGATTATTAGAAGTATCTATAGGGCATGCCTTGGTTTGCGATGCACTTTACCTAGGATGGGAAAACACCATTCAGATATACAAAAGGTGTTTAAATAAAACTATTTAGCTATTGTTTCTTCTCTGTCGGGACCTACACTGATCATATTTACAGGAACGCCAATTTTACTTTCAACAAAATCCATATATGTTCTGAAAGTCTCAGGCAATTCATTGTAGGTTCTCATACTGCTCAAGTTTCCAGACCATCCTTTAAACGCTTTGTATTGAGGGGTAACCTCTGCATCTAATAGGTTAAACGGTAGTTCATCAGTAATTTTACCATTAATGCTGTATGAATCGCACAACATTACCTCTTCAAAACCACTTAACACATCACTTTTGGTACAGATTAAATCGGTAACTCCATTCAGCATGATGGCGTATTTAAGTGTCGGTAAATCTAACCAACCAGTTCTTCTTGGTCGGCCTGTGGTGGCGCCAAATTCATGACCTAATTTGCGCAGCAACTCACCTGTTTCATTTTCTTGTTCGGTTGGGAAGGGTCCATTACCCACACGGGTGCAATAGGCTTTAAATATTCCGAATACCTTATTGATTTTTTGAGGAGCAATACCTAATCCACTGCAAGCGCCACCTGTAATGGTATTAGAAGAAGTAACAAAAGGATATGAACCAAAATCAATATCCAACAATGTTCCTTGAGCACCTTCTGCCAATACGCGTTTTCCGTCTGTAATTAATTGGTTTACGTAATATTCTGTATTCACAATTTTGAACCCTTTTAAGAATTCAACAGCTTCAAAAAATGCTGGCTCATGGTCGGCCAGATTGTATTCAAATCCTAGTGAATCGAGCAATATTTTATGATTAGCTACAGCAGTATTGTATTTGGACATAAAATTCTGCCCAATTAAATCGCCAATACGCATGCCGCTTCTACCAATTTTATCTTGATAAGTAGGACTAATTCCTCTTAAGGTTGAACCTACTTTATGTACACCCTTTTTCGCCTCACTGGCAGCATCTACCAATCGGTGTGTTGGTAAGATTACATGGGCTTTTTCAGAGATATATAAATTTTTGCGGATATCTACTCCAGTAGTTTCAGCTTTTTCAATTTCTTTTTTTAATTGAACGGGATCAACCACTACCCCATTGCCAATAATATTAATACAATGTTCATGGAATATGCCTGATGGAATGGTATTAAGAACATATTTATTCCCGCCAAATTCAAGAGAGTGACCTGCATTAGGGCCGCCCTGAAATCTTGCTACAACATCATATTTTGGGGTAAGTACATCTACAATTTTTCCTTTGCCTTCGTCGCCCCATTGTAAACCTAAAACAACATCAACCTTCATATCCTAATTTTCTTTTTTAACTGTTTTCTTGCAGGATAAACAATGCTGGTTAGCATCTACCTGCGGATCTCCGAATAAATAGAGGGAGTGATTTGTAATGGTAAATTTCATTAACTCTCCCATAGTGGTTTTTATTTGTTGAATGCGTGGATCACAAAATTCTAAAACTTCGTTACAAGCATTACAAATAAGATGATCGTGCTGTCTGAACCCATAAGCACGCTCATACCTTGAAATATTTCTACCAAATTGGTGTTTAATAACCAAACCACAATCTAATAACAAATCAAGTGTATTGTAAACAGTTGCTCTGCTTACGCGATAGTTGCGGTCTTTCATATGTTCAAACAATGTCTCCACGTCGAAATGCTCCTTGTTGGAATAGATTTCGTCGAGGATGGCAAAGCGCTCTGGTGTTTTTCTTTGTTGGTTATTTTCTAGGTACTCAACAAATTTGTTCTTCACCTCTAGCTTCAACTTTTCCGCATTGTGAACTTCTAAAGACATGCTACTCATTTTTTCAAAGGGCCAAAGTTAACAATATCTGCTTTAGTTCGTGCATCCGGGTAAATCGTGTTGAAAGAAAAAAAAACTAAAGACAACCAAAACAACAAACCACTGGTTATCAATTTTTAGCAATTATTTTTAACTCAAGTCTACCCTGTTCACTGATATTAATTCGCTTGAGCTTTTGATGGAAGACATGATGTTTTCAAGTTGGCGCGTATCATGAACCTCTAATACAATATTGCCTTCAAACATCCCTTCTTGACTATTGATACTAATAGACTTCATGTTAATTTGAAGTTGTTTTGAAATAATATCTGTGATGATACTTACAATACCCACGCTATCAATACCCGAAACCTTAATGGAAGAAAGGAAGGCTTTTTGTTGCACATTTTCAGAATTTGCCCATTTGGCTTTGATAATTCTATACCCATAGTTACTCATCAATGCTACGGCATTTGGGCATGAAGTACGATGAATTTTAACTCCTTCGCCCACTGTTACAAAACCAAAAATATCATCGCCCGGAATTGGGCTACAGCAGCGGGCAAAACCATATTCCAAATTGGCTTCATTTTCACTTAAAATAACCGCGTCGTTTGGTAATGCGGGAGTTGGTTTATTTTTGGCTGGTGCAGGAATTTCAGGAAGTTTGGTTTTTTCAGCCAACAAAATGGCTTCAATATCCATTTTGGTTCGGTCAATAATTTCATTGGCCACCTGATAGTATAAATCTGAAACTGTTTTGAGTTTATAGTACTTTACAAGCGAGGTGAGCGCCTCTGAGGTAAAGGTGATTTTGGCGTTTTTGAATTTCCTTTCCAAAATCTCCTTGCCCATAGCAGAAGCTTTTAAACGCAGCTGTTTAAAATACTCCCGAATCCTTGATTTAGCCTTGGCCGTAACCACAAAATCCAACCAATCTTCATGTGGCTTTTGTTTTCCACTGCTAATAATTTCTACCTGATCTCCATTATTTAATTCATGGTTAAGAGGTACCAATTTGTTATTGAGTTTTGCGCCAATACATTTTAAACCCAAATCGGTATGGATATCAAAGGCAAAATCAAGAATGGTGGAACCAGCGGGAAGTTTACGCAATTCTCCCTTTGGTGTGAATACAAAAATTTCTTCAGAGTAAAGGGCCAATTTAAAATCGTCGAGGAACTCCATGGCATTAGAATCTGGACTCTCTAAAATCTCTCTAACCCTAGCCAACCAACCTTCTAAACCATTGTCTTGAACTTGGCCATTGTCTTTGTATTTCCAATGGGCAGCAAACCCTTTTTCAGCAATTTCGTCCATGCGTTTGGAGCGAATTTGCACTTCAACCCATCTACCTTTTGGCCCCATAACGGTAGTATGCAAACTCTCATATCCATTGGCTTTGGGAGTACTTACCCAATCTCTCAATCTATCTGGATTAGGGGTATAATGATCGGTTACAATAGAGTAAACTTTCCAACAATCACTTTTCTCTCTATCATCTGCGGTGTCAACAATAATTCTTATGGCAAACAAATCGTATACCTCTTCAAAGGATACATTTTGTTTTTTCATTTTATTAAGGATGGAATGAATGCTTTTGGGTCGGCCCTTTATCTCAAACTTAAACCCTTCAGTTGACATATCTTCATGAATGGGTTCAATAAAATTACGGATGTATTTGTTACGCTGAACCTTTGTTTCATTCAGCTTATTCTTTACAAATACATAGTTTTCTGCCTGAAGGTATTTGGTACTGAGGTCTTCAAGTTCAGATTTTACGGCATACAAACCCAAGCGATGGGCCAAAGGGGCATACACATATGCTGTTTCCGAGGCAATTTTTAACTGTGATTTCGGACTCATGCTATCTAGTGTACGCATGTTATGCATGCGGTCTGCTAGCTTAATAAGAATTACCCTTACATCATCGCTAAGGGTAAGCAACATTTTCTTGAAATTCTCTGCCTGTATACTTCTATCGGGTTGATCAAACACACCCGAAATTTTGGTTAAGCCATCAATGATCCTTGCAACTTTTTCACCAAATTTCAGTTTAATAAAATCGAGGGTAATGTCAGTATCTTCAACGGTATCGTGCAGTAAGGCACAAATAACAGAGGTTACTCCTAAACCTATTTCTTCTGCGCAAATTTGGGCAACTGCCAATGGGTGTAAAATGTATGGCTCTCCACTTTTACGCCGCATATTTTTATGGGCCTCCAAACTTAATTGGAACGCTTCGCGTATTTTAGAACGATCTTCCTTGGTGAGCGCTCTGCGGATACTTTTAAGCAAGCTGCGATATGCCTTTACGATAACCTTATTTTCTGCCTCTAAATCAAATTCTTTATGCACCATGCTTCGCTTTTATTACGGCTCAAAATAACAAAATTCCTTGAATGCTTGGGGCATTAATTGTAAATTTTATTCCCCAGTATTTGCATAATTGTCCATTCTATTTAAATTGTTCCCATGAAAAAACACCTATTACTATTTGCAGTTATACTTCTTTCAGGTTTCGCTTTCCAAGCGAGTGCACAAACTCAAGCCGATGATATTGTTGGTTTGTGGGAAACAGGAAGTGGAAAAGCCCGAGTTAATATTATTAAATCTGGCAATTACTATTACGGAAGAATTGTGTGGTTAAAAGAACCCCTCAACGAAGAAGGAAAGCCCAAAGTTGACAAAAACAACCCAGATGAAACGAAAAGAACCACTCCGCTATTGGGTTACCGTATGTTAAGTAGTTTTGAATACAAAGGTGATAACCTTTGGGAGGATGGTACCATTTACGACCCAGAAAGTGGAAGTACCTATAACTGCAAAATCACCATGGAAGACAAAAACACCATGAACATTCGCGGATTCATTGGCATTTCAGCCTTTGGAAGAACAGACGTTTGGAAGCGTTTGGAAATGAAGAAGAAAAAATAGTCTTACGGACTTACTAGGTTCAGGCTAACCTGAAAATACAAAGGATTGGTCAAAGTATTTTCCATGTAATAAGGTTTGTCTGAACCTATAATTCTTAAAATATCCCCTTGATCTATATTGTAGTTATAGTTTATTCTATATCCGGCCTGAACCGACATCCATAAAAATCCGGACAAGGCAAATTCATAGGTTATCCTTGGCCTGATCTCTGAACGGCGCAATTCCAATCCATTATAATAAGGGTTAGAGGTTCTATTCACCATGGTATAGCTCTGTCCCTCTAGCTCATATCCAAAAAACAAAATATTTCGTGGGTTGAATGTTCTTCTTAGAGCTAACCTAGCAGGGAAAATAGATTCAATACCCCATTTTTTGTTTTGGAAAGTATGGTTAAACAAGATGAGGGGAATATAACCTAAAGCTCCTGGTCTGTATGTTCTTGATACACCAAAAGCTAGAATAGAATAATCATTCCTTTTCTTACCAAAAAACAGCGCTGCAGAAACTTTGGGTTGAGCCAAATACTCCCCCAATTTGTTATCGTTTAAAGTAAAATCTCCATTTGCATCTGCGCTTACAAAACCTAAAAAAAAGTACTTTTCACTTAATGGTTTAAAAACAGTTGAGTTTATCCCAACAGTTGTTAAGCCACGTTCCTTCAACACATCATTGAAATAGGATGATTGTTGCATTGTGGTGAAAGTTTCACTAACCTTATAATTGGTTCTCCAATAATTACCTCCTAAAGTTAGCAATAACTTTGTGTTGGAAATGATGGGGTAATTTACCAATAAACGCAAACCAGCGGCATTATTGAGAGTTGCCTTACTGTTTGAATAGACCATTGGATCCAAGTTATTGGTTGGATTTGAAGGATTATGACTTGTTTCCAAGGTATGTTTCCCTTGAAAATCATACCCAATGGAAATCAATTTGTTTGGACTAATTCCTAATACCTTGTTGGTACAATACCTTTTGGTACCTTCTGGACTTTCGGCATCAGCAAACGCGGAATAGTCTATTACTTCCTCTGGAATACTATCTTTTTGAGCAGATACTTGTGAAAAACTAAGTCCAAGGACACTTAAAATAATGAGTAATTTTTTTCTCATATACATTCATTAAAATTACCTCAAATAACGCATTAAAAAACAAAAGGGCAATACTAAATTAAGCAGGCAATTGTCACAATTTAATGATACCATTGCCTGCAAGCAATGGTAGGGAGGCTCCCAGGTGGGCCTCCCTACAAAAATCATTATATAAAATTGAAAATCAATTATATATCAACCCAAAAGCAGAAATAAATCAATTCCTAAAAATATATACATATATTTGCATCCCTTTTTAAGGAAAAGGCGCATGTGGCGTAATTGGTAGCCGTGCCAGACTTAGGATCTGGTGCCGAGAGGCGTGGGGGTTCGAGTCCCTCCATGCGCACATTAAAATTTAGAACCCAAAAAAGGTTCGCAAATAAGACTGACTCTGTCAGTCTTATTTATTATTGGCATTGTTGAAAAAGTAAAAGCGATGAACGTAACATTCGAAAAAAAAGATGCATTAAACGGAACTATTTCCGTAAACATCACCACTGAGGATTATCTTTCTTCTTATGAAAAGAAGTTAAAAGACTACGGAAAGAAAGCAAACATCCCTGGATTTAGAGCCGGACATGCGCCAAAAGGTATGATTGAGAAAATGGTTGGAAACAGCCTTTTGTTAGAAGAGATTAACTCTTTGGCCTCAAAAGGTCTTTTCGATTTTATTGATGCTAACAAACTCAATATATTGGGTCAGCCTATTTTAACAGAAGACACTAAAATTGACGAGTTAACTAAAACCGCTGACTATACTTTTAATTTCGATTTGGGCTTAACACCTGAAATTGAATTGAACATTGGTAAAGGTGATGTATACACTAAATACAGCACTATTATTACTGATGCCATGATTCAGGAAGAAATTGATAGAATGATGAAGCGTTTTGGCAACTTAACTGATGTTGATGCTGTTGAAGCAAACGACATGGTTTATGTTGGTTTAACTGAATTGAATGAGAATGGTGAAGCCCTAGATGGTGGTGTTGTAGCAGAATCTGTTCCAGTTGCTGTGAATACCATTAAAAACGAAGAAATTGCTCAGCAACTGATTGGTAAAAGCAAAGACACTTCATTTACAGTTAATGTATTTGGTTTGTTTAACAATGATGAGCAAGAAATGAGTCATGCCTTAGGCGTTCAACGTCCAACCATAGCTGATTTGAACCCAAATTTCAACCTAGTAATTAAAGAAATTAAGCGCACTGCAACTGCAGAGATGAACCAAGATTTCTTCGACAAATTGTATGGCAAAGATGTTATTACTAGTGAAGAGCAATTGCGTGAAAAATTAAGAACTGAGTTAAGCAGCTATTTTGATCAACAAGCGCAACATTTGTTGGAGCATGAATTATTTGATTCATTAGTAGCTAAGCACAACATTACTTTACCAGATGCTTTCTTGAAGCGTTGGTTATTGGATCGTTATGCAGATAAATTTAATGCTGAGAATATTGATACAGCGTATACTCCAGAAGCAAACTACTTGCGTAACCATATTTTGGAAGAGAAAATTCTTACCACAAATGGAATTAAGGTAGATGAGGCTGAAATTAGAGATGCTGCTTTTGATTACACCCGTCAAATGTTTGGAGCTTACGGCAACCAAGGTTTGAATGATGAGTTATTGGCTAGTATAGTTGAACCGCAATTGCAGAAAGAAGATTTCAGAAGCAGAATGATAAACATGGCGGTGAGACAAAAAGTAAACAACTGGTTAATGGAAGCCATTACCATTGAAAGCAAAGAGATTTCATCTGAAGAGTTCTACAAAATCATGGAAACACATAACCATGCACACCACAATCATGAGCACAGCCATGACGAGGAAGCTGCTATTTAATGAGTTTTCTAAACTGAATAGATATAACAAAAAAGGTCGCTCAAATGAGCGACCTTTTTTGTTTCAGGTATAGGAAGACTTCTTTATGATAGAATCCATCCAAAAGAATGCTGTGTTTTAGGAACTGCAGCTCTTTCAGCAATTTTGGTCAATCTTTCAGGGAGGGCCAATAAGTAATCTCTCGCCTTTTCACCATTTTCTTTTAACCCGGTCATATTTTCAATCTTCCATTCATTGATACAATCTTTCATGATATCAATATAATCCATAGAAGTATATACACCAAGGCGCGTTGCAGCATCGCTAAAATTTGCGAAAGTATTGAGTTTACCTCCAAGCTCGCGCATACACTGGGCTGGCATTACAATTTTCTTACGCATCATATCTTCAAATGCCAACATCATGTTGTTTGGATCGAGTTCAAAAATGCGTGTAACAAAATTCATATAGGCACGTGCGTGACGGGCTTCATCGGCAGCAACCAATCCACAAATTTTAGACAATAAAGCATTCCCGTCCTTTTTAGCCAAAGTAGCCACGCGGCGGTGACTTACATTGGTGGCCAATTCTTGAAAACTTGTATAAACAAAGTTCCTGTAAGGATCATTACCCGCTTGGTTATTGAAACCATCTGCGATTAAATATTGGGTACTTGCCTCAAATTCCTTCATATTAATGCGACCACATAAATATAAATATCTATTTAATACATCGCCATGTCTGTTTTCTTCAGCAGCCCAACTTCTCATCCATTTCATCCAACCATTGTTATTTTGTTGATCAACTCCAACAAGGTTAGAAAGCCAACTTTCATAGGTAGGCAAAGCCTCTTCAGTAATGGTGTCGGCCACCAAAACCACCATTAAATCATAAGAATGACTTGCAGCTTGATCTTGGATATCTTTCAGATCTGCTACGAATGTTTTGTCTGAAGTTAAAGGCAACAATTCAGACGCTTGCCAATTGGTTTCTACGGGTTTAAGGTATTCAAGAGCAATATTCTCCACATCTTTCCCTATAAACTCCATCACTTCTACTCTATCCGGACTAATTGATTGATTTGTCATATGCGTTCGAAAATATAAAAATAATTTCACTTTACTTGGTAATTTTACCGCTACTTAAACATGGAAGCACAGGCTGTCTTATACAATATTCATACTCATAGGAAACCGCAGACCAAAACTGAGTATAGCATAAGGAATGCTTATCTATTGAATATAGAGCAAATACAGGCAAAATACCCTTTGAGTAGTGGATTACATCCTTGGTTGGTGAATGATATTTCTGAGGAAGAAATGTTGCGGAGATTAGAAAAAAATATTTTAACAAAAAAAATAGTTGCCATAGGTGAAATTGGCCTTGATAAATTTTACCCTAACTTAAAAAAACAACAACATTATTTTGATAAACAACTAGCATTAGCTGCAGAGCACCAACTTCCTGTTATTCTTCATTTGGTTCGGGCATTGGATGAAGCAGATGTTATTTTGAGAAATTTTAGTGGCCCCGTTATTCTGCATGGCTTTAGAGGCAATAGAAAAGTATGGGAGCAATTAAATAAGAAAGGAAATGTTTACGCCTCTTTTGGGGCAAGTGTATTTAATCAAAGCAAGAAAGCTGCAGAAAACCTACATGCTATAGATCCAAAAAGAATATTGGCCGAAACAGATACCGCTGCATATACTATTCAATCCATTTACAAGGAAATTTCAATGTTAAGAGCAGAACCTATAGATGAAACCATAAAATTATTAAATTCAAATGCCCAAAGAATTTTTGGACAGCCTTAATTCCAATGATAATCTTCTGGTGAATCTGCAAGGTAAGCAAAATCGGGACCGAGTTTTTTCACAGCTGCAGGCCATATTTCTTCCATATTTTCGCCAAATACTATGCTTGCATCTAAAGAGGTTAACCACCAAGATTTGGCCTCAATTTCGTTATTGAGCTGACCTTCAGCCCAACCACTGTAACCAATAAAGAATTTAAAATCTTCATAGGAAGCTTCTCCTTTTTCTATCAAATCATTGATTAATTCGATATTTCCACCCCAATATACACCTTCACCTATAGGAAAAGAATCGTCGATTAATTTGCCGCAACGATGCACAAAGTGTAGGGTATTTTGTTCAACTGGACCACCATAATAAATAGGGAAGTTATGGTCTAATAAACCAGGAATAACCTCATCCGTATCCGTTTCAAGCAATCTGTTTAGCACAAAACCAACACTTCCTTGTGGTTCGTGTTCACATAATAGAATCACGGTCTTCCTAAAATTTGGATCAGACAAAAAGGGCTCGCTTACTAATAACTGTCCGCTATGCGGTGTAAAATTGTATTGTTTGGTGAAAACTTTCATTCTAAAGCAATCTATTAATTTGTTCTGTGGCTTTTTATACAATTTATTAACGCGGAATACTTTGGTAATATTCTTTCATTTGGAGGAAAATCATGGTGTAAAATAAATGTTATCATTAGCTTTGAGGCTTAAAGAATACCATTATGCTAAGCAACAAGGTTATAGCTGCCATAAGGCAGGATTATGCTTTAAAGCAATTTGATGAGTCGCATGTGCAAGCTGATGCCATGGAACAATTTAAAATTTGGTTCAAAGAGGCAATAGATGCTGAGGTAATAGAGCCAAATGCCATGACTTTAGCAACGGTTAAGTATGATGGAAGACCTACAGCAAGAATTGTTCTATTGAAAGGTATTGAAGAAAACGGTTTTGTATTTTTCACCAATTATGATAGCAATAAAGGGAAACAATTGCAAACAAATCCTTATGCAACCTTGGTGTTTTTTTGGCCAGAATTGCAAAGGCAAGTTAGAATTGAAGGAGTAATTAGTAAGAACTCTGCGCAAGCCTCTGATGAGTATTTTCATTCTCGTCCGCTCGAAAGCAGAATAGGTGCACATGCCTCCCCCCAGAGCAGTGAGTTAAAGAACAGAGAAGAATTGGAAGAAAGGTATAAAGAATTCGAAAAATTGTTTGCAGAACAACCCCTTATGCGCCCTTTACATTGGGGTGGCTATATTTTACAAGCAGAGAGCATAGAGTTTTGGCAAGGCAGGCAGAGCAGGTTGCATGACCGGTTCTTATTCACTAAACAAGAAGACTCCACCTGGAAACACGTGCGCCTGGCGCCTTAAAATTCCTTAACAATTATATCATATTCCTTTTGTTATTAAGGAAATTTTGATAAATTGCCATATAACTCGCTCTCAATGATTATTCATATCATACTGGCCATAGTAGCTTCTTTTCTGATTGCAATTTTTGCAATCCCCTCTATTATTACGGTTGCTAAGCTAAAGAACTTGTATGATAAGCCAGAGGAAAGAAAAATACATACATTAAAAATTCCAAGGTTAGGTGGCTTGGCCATTTTTGTATCTTTTGCCATAGCGGTATTATTGTTTGGTGACTTTACAGGAATAGAAGGTGCAAAATACATCGCAGCCTCTCTTATTATTCTATTTTTCAGCGGATTAAAAGATGACATTATCATCTTATCCCCTATGAAAAAACTTTATGCTCAGCTTATTGCAGCAGGCTTAGTAAGTGGAATTGCAGCCATTCGTATTACAGATTTACACGGAGTATTTGGCATCAACGAAATTCCTTGGATTGCATCAACCTTATTAAGCATGTTCATGATCATCGTTATCACAAATAGCATTAATTTAATAGATGGTGTTGATGGTTTAGCTGGAAGCCTTTCCTTCATCATGAGTTTAACATTTGGGTATTTCTTTTACCTTAATAATGACTTCAATTGGATGCTCATTTCCTTGGCCCTCGGTGGTGCAGTTTTGGGGTTCTTATTTTTTAATTTTAGTCCTGCTCGTATATTTATGGGTGATTCAGGCTCCCTTACAGTTGGATTTTTGCTTTCCATTTTCACTATTCATTTTATAGAAAGTAACGGACCAAATGCAGGATCATATTTCACCTTACGTTCAGCACCCGGCATTGCCTTGGCCATTTTGGTTGTGCCATTATATGATACATTAAGGGTATTTATTTTGCGCGCCATTAAACGTACATCTCCCTTTAAAGCTGACAAAAACCACCTGCACCATTGGTTAATTAAGAATGGTCAATCACACAAACAGGTTACCTTAATTCTATCATTGGTGAATGTGTTATTCATTTTAATAAGCATGGCCATCAAAGACAATCCTGCTTATTTGGTGATGTTGGTGATTGGCACTTTAGCTTTAATTGTAGGACAATTACCTATTTATTTTTATCGCCATCGCATATCGGATATAGAGGCTGATGAAAATGTACGTGATGAAATTGAACAAAGCTTATTTCAAGAGCCAGTTCGCAGAAAAGAAGACTAGTTATAAGCTATTATTAGCATATTTTTCTTTCAGAAAATCTATCATTTGGTGAAATGCTTTTGCCCTGTGGCTTTGGGTATTCTTTTCAGCTAAGGTCATTTCAGCCAAGGTTCGGTCTGAACCTAAAGGCTTAAATATAGGGTCGTAACCAAAACCTTCCGTTCCCTTTGGTTCAGCCAGAATTGTACCTTTTAACTCTCCTTCAAAATAGTATTCTTTACCCTCTAAAAACAAACAAATTTGGGTAACAAATCTTGCACTTTTATTGGAAAAGGGAGATAGTTCATGCACTAATTTTTGGTTGTTTTTTTCGGCACTTTTTTCAGAACCCGCGTACCTGGCACTATAAACTCCCGGAGCACCATGGAGTGCTTCTACTTCAAGTCCTGTATCATCTGCAAAACAATTGAGACCACTATGGTCAAAAATAGTTTTAGCCTTTATTTTAGCATTCTCTTGAAGGGTCAAGCCATTTTCAACTATATCTTCAAAAAAGCCAATTTCTTCTAAAGAGACTACCTGCATAACACCTTGCAACAAAGCGCCAATTTCGCGTGATTTGTTTTGGTTGTGTGTAGCAAAAATGAGTTTAGGTAACATCCTTTAAGTTAGTTAAAAAACATACGTTGCAAAGCCATCCACAATTTCCCTTTCAACACTTGGTCGTTGAGGTAAACTGTTAAATCATCAGCAACCAACATTTCTGCGCCTTTATTGTATCCTTGCCTGTGAATATCTAGAGGAATATCTTGTTCCTTTAACCAGCTTTTAACACCCCAAGCAATTACCTGCAAGGGTTGAAAATACTCCCACAAAACATTCAATGTAGGTTCAGGAAACCTTTTTAGATTTACAATCCACACATCATCCAAAGTTTTTCTTAAACCCTTTTCTATGATGGTTTGGAGCAATTGCATTTCTACTGCAGGAAGGAATTCTTCTGAATCACTGGAAACCAGCATCAAAAGTTTTTGTTTACCCATCCCAAGTGGATTGTATTCTATAGAAAAATCTCTTTCTTTGACCACGAAAATTTCGTCGAATAAAGGAAGGATAAAATCATCTGATATTTGAAACTCACTGTTCATGACCATGGCAATTTCAATAAAAATAACTAAAACAACACAATCCAGAATTCATTTATGTGATTTTGAAAACATTGAATTTGGGAAAATCTTCTCAGACCACATGTTTAGGGTTGATTATATGGATGGCAAATGGCAGAATCCAGAGATATTGCCTTACGGAGATATTTCCATTTCTCCTTCTCTGTCTGCCTTACATTATGGCCAATCTATTTTTGAGGGAATGAAAGCCTTTAAAAATCCTGAAGGAAAGCCACAATTGTTCCGCCCGATGGAAAATATCAAAAGGTTAAATAAGTCTGCTGTTAGAATGGGCATGCCTGAAATTCCAGAAGAGTTATTTTACGAAGGTTTAAAACAACTGGTAAGCTTAGACCGCAATTGGATTCCAACCAAGGATGGCAGTGCATTGTATTTAAGACCATTTATGTTTGCCACAGATGATTTTGTTGGCGTTCGCCCGAGCATTAACTATTCTTTTATTATCTTCTGTTGCCCAGTGAATAGTTATTACCCAAAACCAATAAAGGTAAAGGTTGAGAAAAAATATGTACGTGCCAGTGATGGCATGGCTGGTTATGCCAAAGCAGCAGGAAACTATGGAATTAGTATGCTACCTACCATGGAGGCCAAAAAAGAGGGTTATGATCAAATTATTTGGACAGATGGTAGGTCGCACAACCATGTAGAGGAATCTGGCACAACTAATTTGTTCTTTGTTATTAATGATGAACTCATTCTTACCCCCAAACCTGATGGCAATATTTTAGAAGGAATAACCCGCGACAGTTGTTTGCAACTTTTGCGTAAGGAAGGATATAAAATTGAGGAAAGAAATATTTCTATCTCAGAGATAATTGAAGCTGCCAAAAACAAGCAGTTAACAGACGCCTTTGGAACTGGAACAGCGGCTATTATAGCCAAAATCGCTGCCATTGGATTAGATGGTACAGATTATGAATTACCAGAAGCAGAAAATAGGAAGGTTTCAAATTGGTTGTACAATAATATCTACCAAATTCAAACAGGTAAAATAGCTGACCCATTTTCATGGGTAGAAACTATCGACTAATATTAAGCCCTCTTGGCTCTCTCCCAATTTGCGCTTTGTTTTCCTCTTAAAAACCTTAGCAAGCCTAAATACATGCACAGGTTCATGATAAAGAAATAATAGGGTACAAAGAGCGCTTTTACTTTAATTTGTTTGTTGGCCAAATACCAGCCTAGTAGGGCCATGGAATAAAACAAAATCTGAGCCAATAAGAAATAGAGGTAAATACCTCCTGGTTCTGCTGCAAGAAACAAATTAAGGATAAACAGAACAAGCAAAGAAAGTGGAGCTAAGGTCCAACGCAATACCCTGTGTGAGATAAAGAGAAAGCTAACCCTAAAGTTGGTAATAAGGTTAAATGCTTTAGGCAACCTGCTCATACTTTGGAATGCTCCAGCAGCAATTCGCACTTTTCTTTTTAATTCTTCCCCTACATTGGCACTTGCTGTTTCTGCTGCCCAAGCGTTCTTTTCATAAATTACCCTATATCCGTCGTTAGCAATTTGCATACTTTGCATTAGGTCGTCTAATAGGCTATCTTTTGGTAACTCACGGTAGAGGGAAGTGCGGTAACTCATGAGTTCGCCAGCAGCACCCACTATGGTATAAAAATCGGAATCTAGTTGTTTTAAGAAGCTCTCATACTTCCAATAAATTCCCTCTCCTGCCCCACTTGCATTTTCTTTGTCTTTGGTAATAATCCTCTTTTCCCCTGTTACAGCTCCAACATTAGGATTTGCATAATGCTTAACCATTTCTCTAATAGCCTCTGGGTTCAAGTCTGTATTGGCATCACAGAATACTACAATAGGAGCTGTTACAAACTTCATGGCCCTATTCATGGCTGAAGCCTTACCGTTTCGTGCATCTTCATGAAGAGCCAAAACCTGAGGATATTTTTTTACCCGTGCATAGGTATCATCATTTGATCCATCTGAAATAAAAATTAGCTGAAGTTTCTCTGAGGGATACTCCAAGGCAAGACTATTTTTAATCTTATCTTCAATATAATCTGCTTCATTAAAACAAGGCACAACCAAACTTACTGCAGGTTCAAATTGCATATCATATTTGGGTTCAGGCATGATGAGTTTTTTCATTTTCACCATCAAAAATAAAATAATACCATAGCCTACGTAACTGTATACTACAATGCCGGTACCTATCCAAAAAAGCAGTTCAATTGTGCTCATATTTATTTGCCAAGTTTTGTCCACGAGGTATAAAAACCGCAAGTCATGTGTCGAGGTAAGTAATCTACTATGGCACAATCTAGTTTTTGCAAGAATTTAATTCTACGGGTTAATAAGGAATAGGGAAAAATACGTTCTATAAAATCTGCATTCTGAAAGTTGGTTCGAACAAAACCAACCCCAGTAAGTAACCTATTAAAACCTCCCGCGCTAAAAAACTGCACATGGGTAAGATCTTCATTTGATGATTGCAAAGTTTTGGCATCGTAGCCTAAAACTCTTTTTATCGCTACAATAGATTTATCAAGATTCTTTCTTCTCAGCCATTGCATAGGACGAGTAATAAGGACTTCGCGCGGACCATACCCATTAGGCACAGTAGCTACAAAAACGCCGCCTGGTTTTAAGATTCTATAAATACTTTCAGAAAGTTCATATGGCTTATGTAAGTGTTCAAGTACTTCACTACAAACAACAGCATCAAAGGCATCTCCAATAGCAAAAGAATTCGCATCAATTACTTCAAACTTTACATTAGGAAATTGATTTCGAGAGGATGCTGTATCAATACTTGTTTGATCTATATCAACACCAGTAACATTATACCCTAAGGAACCAAGTGCTAGGCTAATATTGCCATTACCACAACCAATATCCAAAACTTTTGCATCAGGATTATTAAGTGCAGCAATAGAATTTACAATAAAATTAAGTCTCTTGATATCTTCTATATCAGAGTAGGTGGTGAATTTAACATAAGGGGTCATAGTCATTTGAATTATATCAAGATAAATTTAAAGATCAGTTTTTTTTCTCATATAAAGAAAGTGTGAGTCGTGCATTATTTTCCCAAGAAAAATGTTTGGCTCGTTCAAAACCTTTGGCTACAAGGTCACTTTGAAGCTCAGCATTTTCCCAAAGTTTCACTACAGCATCTGCAATGGATTGGGCCGAAAAAGGATCACAAATCAGCGCTGCATCCGCTACTATCTCTGGCATGGAGGAGGTATTGGATGTTATAATAGGAACACCGCATTTCATTGCTTCCACCAGAGGAATTCCAAAGCTTTCTCTCAAACTAGGATATAAAAACAAGGTGGCTTGGGAATATATGGCTGGAAGTTCTGTATTAGGAACATAGCCAGTAAAGTGGATGTATTTAAGAATGTCGGGATCGCCTATTTCATTCGCGAGATTATTTAGATAGTCGCGATTTATATCTAACATGAGCAAAGGGCAAGGAAGTTTGTTAGCCTTCCTCAAAATGCTTAATGCTTTTAATACACCAACCACATTTTTCTTAGGATCGGTATTACCTAAAAAGAAAATGAACTGGTTTGGAAGGTTGTATTTCTCTTTAGCCTGTTTAAGTGCTTGCTCATCTGTAATTCTTTTGAAGTGCGAACCTGCACCATTGTATGCGGTAATTACCCTTTGACTATCAAATCCAAAATGTTCTGTAATACGTTTGTTTTCAAAATTAGAAACAGTAAGAATTGGGCGTGCCTTATTAACTATCATGGGCACGTTGAGTTTTCTATAAATATTTCCGAACTTCTGGTAGGCTGTTCCTTGGTTCAAATTTATTTTCTCGAGGTAGATAATATCATGTAGGGTTAGTACCAATGGCACAGATAAAAACACAGGTGCCGTATTACTGGTACAATGCAATAAATCTAATTTGTATTTCTTGGCGGCTCTGGGCAAATGCCATTGTTCCCAAATTGGATAGGGAGCAGGTTTTAATGGAATAATTTGAAAATTAGGAGCAGGTTTTAAACAAGCAATATCTTCTGTTTCATTCACAAAAATGAAAAACTCATGCGTGGTATGCAATTCACCTAATGCTCTAATGAGTTCAAGAGCAACCATATCCATACCATGTTTTTTCTTTCGAAAAATGCGTTGTGCCTCTATGCCAATTCTCATAAATTAATCGGGGTTATTAGCAGATGGTTGTGAAACTTTTGACGTTTTCACTGTGGTAGAATGCTCTGTATGAAGAAATGTTTTGGTTGCATCTTTAGTTTTAAACATGGCCATTACCATAAGAAAAAATGCTTGAGGTAACCTCATAGCTGCAGACAAGGTATTTAAGTTAAAGTAGGCAGAAGGTATGGCAAGCATATATGAAAGGCAACACAAGAAAAAAATTGCTAAGAAATAAATCCCAAGCGAGGTAAATGGCAATAAAATAATAAAGGCTGAAAAGAACGATAAGCCCAATAGCAATACCCTTGGCAAAATGATGCGCTGAATGGCTTTATCAAAAAAATCGAGGTTACCATTAAGCAAAAGATTAGCTAGACCCTCTAAAAAAATGGTATTAAAATCAAAGAATTGGGAAGCCACCCATCTCCTACGTTGCGTAGAAAAAACTTTGGCATTTTGCACTTTTTCATCAAATACATACGCATCATTTTCGAAGAGAACTTTCGCTCCGGCTCGCACCAACGAAAACTCAAGTTCCTTGTCTTCTACAACCGATTCAATTTTCTCCATCATAGCCTTAAACTCATTAAACTTCATGGCTTGTCCCGACCCTGATAATGCTGAGGTAATGCCTAATGCCACATGTCCTTTTCTAAAAATGTGGTTATTAATTTCTTCACTTAATCCATCCAAAATAGAGAAAGGCGTATCTAAATTTTTTGCTGTTCTATGCCCTTGCACAATCATTTCATTGTTCTGCAATCGGGCATTTATTTTCATTAAAAAATCCTTCTCCATTACATTGTCTACATCAAGAACCAAACAATAGTCGTAAACATTTTCTGGCAGCAACCCAAGCGCAGTATTGAGCGACTTTGCTTTTGTGCTGGTTTCAAATTGTACTGGAATAAGTTTAATGGGCATAATAAGCAGCTCTCCAATGGTAAGCTTGGAAAGAGAGTCGGCAATTACTATTACATCAAATTTATCTGTTGGATAGTTTTGGTTCAAACAGTGCCCAACAGTATTTAAAATAACCTCATCATGCTTGTAGGCAGGAATGAGTATGGCAAATTTATTTTGTTTCTTAATCTCAATGGTTTTAAAGTTGGTAGGTTTATAAAACACACCTGCAACACTAAACACAAAAACATACCCTACATTAAAAAGCAGGTAAAACAACAATATGATTTCAAGTATCAGTGAGATATTTTCAAACATGCTAAAGGGTAGAATTAATTTTTGGATGGGTTAGGCCCTTTATCAGTTTCCTTTACCACATGTGGGGTATGAATGAACTTTTTATTAGCCCCTTTAAGTTTAAAGAAATTTAAAAACATCAAAACAAATCCATAAGGTAAGCTCATAAGAGCATACAAAGTATTTAATTGAAAATATTTTTTGGGCGTGCATAAGGCAAGGATGAAGGCTTGCAAAATGAACAATTCAATAAAATACCTTCCCAAAATTGGGTCAAGAAACCAAACCAAACAGAATATTAAATTGAGTCCAACATTAATTAACCTGGGGAGTAAAATGAGTTGAATTGACTTATCAAAATAATCAATATTAAAGGTAAATAATGACCCAAAAATTCCTTTCAAAGCATATTGGCGCATAAAGGTAAGTTGTGCCGACATCCAACGTTTGCGCTGGTTCTGGAATACTTCAGGCAATTGAACCTTTTCATCATATACCAAAATTTCATGGGCATAATCTATCCGCACTTTGCGAGAAATGATAAGTACTTCCATTTGTTTATCAAAGCCGCCTACAGCATTGATATTACTCATAATCTCCACAAAAAATGGGTAGGCTACTGCTTTGCCCGAACCAATTAACGCCGCTGAAAGTCCAAGTACTTTGTGCCCTTTTCTAAAAATATGGTTATTGATTTCTTCACTTATTCCATCCAATACAGAGAATTTGGTTTCCTCATTTTTAGCCAAACGGTGTGCTTGCAAAACCAATTGATTTTTTTGAAGCGCACTATTCATCTTTTCCAAGAAACCTTCTTCCACAATATTGTCTATATCTAAGATGATGGCATAGTCATAATGTGTACCTTCAACAGCCTTGATGGCTGCATTTAAGGACTTACCTTTGGTACTGTTATCAAAAAGCACTTCTACTACGCGCAGAGGCATAGATTTGAATGTTTGTATGGTTTCTGGTTTTAAATTATCGGCAATAACAATTACCTCAAATTTATCTGCAGGATAATTTTGTTTAAGGGTTTCACTTGCTGTATGGAGGATTACCTCATCACCTTTATATGCTGGAATAAAAACAGCAAACTTTAATTTGTTTGCCGCAACGGGGTAAGTTTCTTTGGGGTAAAAAAGGCCTGCAATTCCATAAAGAGCCATGTAGGCTACATTAAAAAATAATACTGCCAAAATAACCCAGAGGAGAGAGTCAAATACGATTGCCATCCGGATACTATTTTATTATTAAGCCTTCGTTATGATAAATATTGAAATGGCTAAGATTCCAACAAGCACCTTTCACAAAAGCCCATAGCAATTTAAACTCTTTTTTAACAAAATACTTCATTATTCCTTTAGGAAAAGAAATAAAATAGAAAAACAAAAGAGCAGCAGGCTTTTGTAATCCTTGGGTATTTCTTTTGGTAAAAATCACTCTATTCCTGGTGAGATAATATGTTTTCATGGGACTTTCTTTCCCAACCGACATAGATTCTTTATGTAAAACCTTTGATTTTCCGCAATACCAAATTTCGAAACCTGCGCGTTTTACCCTTTCACAAAAATCAGTTTCCTCATAATACAAAAAATATAAATCGGCCATTAACCCCACTTTTTCAACTACTTGGCGGCTAAACATCATTGCCGCACCATGGGCTAACATGGTTCTGTATTCTCTATCAAAATCTGGTTTATCCTTTTCCTTATGCCCAATAGCAAAACCTCTACCGGTATACATATTAATACCCTTACTTCCGGCAAATTGAAGGGTATCTGGAGCAGAATAATAAACCAATTTGGAAGAAACAATGCCAATATTGGTGTTCGATTCCATTAAAGCTACCAAGGGTTCTAAGAAACCTTTTTCTACCTCGGTGTCGTTATTGAGCAAGAAAAAATATTTCCCTTTAGCTTGTTTGATGGCCAAATTATTGCCTCCGGCAAAACCTAGGTTTTCTTTGCTTTCAATAAAAATAACTTCTGGAAATTCAGTTTTTAAAGGTGCTATTGATTCTGTGGAAGCATTATCAACTACAAAAATTTCTATGGCCGAATAGCTTATTTGGCGCAAGGAATTTAAAAATGCTTGGGTATGTATTTTCCCGTTATAATTAACAGTAATAATGCTTACGAGTGGTAACATAGGCTTTACTCTTCAATAAGTTCTGGCTTTTTAAGGGGCACATCATATTTTTCTGCCACAGTAAGAATGGTCATTGTGATATACATCAACGCTCCAAGGGGTGCCTGACCAAATACTGGATTCCCGAAACTTGCCGTGATAATTCCTAAAAATCCTCCATATAGGGCAATCATTTTTTGCTTCACATCTGGGTCTTTAATTAACCTAATTTTCACCACACCCATAACAATTACAAATGCCAAACCTAGGGCGTAAATACTTAATCCAACTACCCCATTTTCAACCCAAATTTTAACAAACCAACTATCCGTAGGCAAGTTTACCAAATAACTATTCGGATAAAAACGAGCTGCCCATGAATCTGTAGTACCAATACCAGAACCAAAAGGTTTGTCTTTCAAATATTCTCGAATTTTATCCTGATTGGTTAAACGCACTAACAAGGAAGCTTCTTTTGGATCGAGTGCAGTACGAATGCGATAAATTTGATAGTTACTGTTACCAATAAAAGTAAATTTAAGGAAGGCAAAAATGACCAAAACCATAAAAATACCTGGGATCAAAATACGGAAGTTCTTAATGAGCAACAGGTAGGTAATTACCCCAAAGAAGATTACGAATACTGGTCCACGACTACCTGAAGTTCCCATACCTAATATACACACCACGAATGCGATAAAATACAGTATTTTACTTCTTTGAGAATAGGGTCCGAGGCCCAAAATTAGTGACAAATAAGCAACATAAGCCATGGTCACACCAAACTGTCCGGCATCAGAGAAAAATGAGAAAGCCCTAAGCTGACCCAACAATACGTGTGTTACACCACCACCTGCATCTAACCAGTTTTGTTCAAATGGGTCGATACCAATATTAATTTGTTTCCATCCCCAAAAGGCTCCAATTACTCCCCATCCTATAACGGCCTTAAAGAATCCATCCAAGTGTTCACGTTTATCAAGAAGT
>CAILJQ010000249.1 GCA_903834625.1 uncultured Bacteroidota bacterium | reverse complement strand
TCGCATAATTGATATTTCGGGTCGAACAAAAACTTTAAGGACTTAAGTTGGTATTTATTTCTGAACCTAATAACTTGTTCACTGCTATATTCCTTTCCTGGTATAATGGCTAAAAAGTTTATGTCCTTGCTAGCGTATTGTGCTATTAAATTTCTGATGTTTAAAGAATAACTTTCGCAAAGCGGACACTCAGGTGAAAGAAAAAATAGAACTGTTGCCTTTGATACTTTAAAGTTGAGCTGAACCACCTTTCCTTCTAAGTCATATAACTGCACTTTCTCAGGGGTAGTAAATCCCATAAGAAAGATAAAGGAAATGAATAAAGCCAATCTTTGCATGAGGTACAAAAATAGGAAAGCATTGTTTAAGTTTGTATATATGAGAATAAATCAAGCAAAGATACTTCTTGTGGTTCTTTGGGCGCTATTTACCAAAAGTGGATTTGCTCAGGTAAATATTACTATTACCTCTGTTCCAAATAATACAACACTTAGTGATACCCTTTATATAGCTGGTTCATTCAATAATTGGCAAGCTGCAAATTCCCTTTATATGTTGCGCAAAGTTGGAAATATTTATCAAATAACTTTGCCGGCTGGTACGGGCACTGCCTCCTTTAAATTTACCAGAGGCACTTGGGCTACAGTAGAGGGGAATAGCGCCGGTGGATTTATTCCCAATAGGACCTTTACCTATTCGCCTAATTTAAATCTTAATCTAAGCATTGCGGGGTGGGAAGACAAACCAAGCAGCGGTGGAAGTGGGTCAACAGCCATTGCCAATGTAAAAATTATCTCAGATACTTTTTACATGCCACAATTGCAACGCAAAAGAAGGGTTTGGATTTACCTTCCTAATTCTTATGAAACAAATACAGCAAACCGTTACCCTGTTTTGTATTTACAAGATGGCCAAAATTTGTTCGATCAAAAAACCTCTTTTTCTGGTGAATGGTCAGTAGACGAAACCCTAAGTAACTTGCAAAAATTGGGTGATCCCGGTTGTATAGTAGTAGGCATTGATAATGGTGGCTCCAAAAGAATAGATGAATACAGTCCTTACGTTAACCCATCCTATGGTGGTGGCGAGGGTGAGCGTTACCTCGATTTTTTGACCCAAACACTTAAACCCTTTATAGACTCATCCTACAGAACCTTACCAGATGCAAACAATACCGGAATTGGGGGAAGTTCTATGGGGGCAAATATAGCTTTGTATGCAAGTGTTTTTAAACCTAATATATTTGGCAAAGCCATGGTATTTTCTCCTGCCTTTTGGTTCTCCGATTCTTTGTTTAAAGATGTTTCTAAACAGAAAATTGAAAGTAGAATTAAAGTATATATGGTAGCAGGTACAAATGAGAGTAGCACCATGGTTCCCTATATGTTGTCTATGGATTCTGCTTTAAAAGCCAAAGGTATTGTAAGCTATGAATCGAAGGTGTTGCAACATACAGATGGTGCGCATAGCGAGTGGTATTGGAAAAGAGAGTTTGGTGCGGCCTACCAATGGCTTTTTGAAGGGGCAGGTACTTCAGTTGAAAATGCGCAAAAGAGTAGGATGGAACGTGCTACCAAAATGGATCCAAACCCTGCCGATGACTTTACCGAGATAAGATGTTTTCATCTCAAATCTCTATTAGTTTTGGATGCAAAAGGCAATAAAGTTTTTGAAACAAACCCGGGTGTTTCTCTTTACAAATTAGATGTGAGTAATTTTCCCAATGGCATGTATTATGTGCAAGTAGAAGTAAGCAGCCAAATAAAATTTGTCAAAACCCTATTGGTTCAACACAAATAAAAATTACTGATCTTTTTCTTGTCTTCGATAGAGCACTGTGCCTGGGTTTGTTTGCACAATACTATTTTCTGGGTTAATGTTTATTGGCCTTGGTTTTAGTGCAAAAAGGATAAATATAGAAACTACAGGTACAAAAAATCCAATAATAGCCCATGTCCAAAACCTGTACCCTTTTGTAGTTGCTAAATAACCCAATACTGGTGGGAAGAATAGTTGAAGTACGAGTAATTCCATTTTATTAAATAAAAAAGCCAATGCGAATATGCATTGGCTTTTTTTAAATCTGAAAAGTTTTTTTTAACCTATTTATTGATATCAAATGTATTCATGAATGCAGTAGTGAAGTTTCCTTTTTTGAAGTCTTCATTTTGCATCAATTTCATTTGAAGTGGAATGGTAGTTTTTAAGCCTGGACCTTCAATGATAAATTCACCTAAAGCTCTTTCCATTTTAATAATCGCTTCTTCACGTGTTTGTGCGGTTACAATCATTTTAGCAATCATGCTATCATAATTACTTGGAATGGTATAACCAGCATAGATATGAGTGTCAACACGTACACCATGTCCACCTGGCTTATGCAAATAATCTATTCTTCCTGGTGTTGGACGGAAATTATTGTAAGGATCTTCTGCATTGATACGAACTTCAATTGAGTGGCGTGTTGGGTAGTAGTTTCTACCACTGATAGGCACACCTGCTGCAATGAGAATTTGTTCTTTCACCAAGTCGTAATTAATTACTTCTTCTGTCACCGGATGTTCTACTTGGATACGAGTATTCATTTCCATGAAGTAAAAGTTGCGGTGTTTGTCAACCAAAAACTCAATGGTACCTAAACCTTCATAACCAATGGCAGAAGCACCTGCAACAGCAGCATTGCCCATTTTCTCACGCAGTTCATCTGTCATGAATGGAGATGGACTTTCCTCCACTAACTTTTGGTGGCGACGTTGAATAGAGCAATCGCGTTCAGAGAGGTGACAAACTTTTCCGTATTGGTCGCCTGCCAATTGAATTTCAATATGACGTGGTTCTTCTACGTATTTTTCCATGTAGATACCATCATTTCCGAAGGCAGCAGCGGCTTCTTGACGTGCGCTGTCCCAATTTTTTTCAAACTCTTCGTCGGCCCAAATGATACGCATTCCTCTACCTCCTCCACCAGCAGTGGCTTTGATAATTACAGGGTATCCGATGTCTTTAGCCAATAACCTTCCTTCAGCAGCATCTTTGAGCAAACCCTCAGATCCGGGGATAACAGGAACACCAGCTTTTTTCATGGTAGCCTTAGCGTTTGATTTATCTCCCATGGAGTTAATCATTTCTGGACTTGCCCCAATAAATTTGATACCATGGTCGCGACAAACTTGAGAGAATTTCGCATTCTCAGACAAGAAACCATAACCTGGATGTATAGCATCTGCGTTGGTAATTTCTGCAGCGGCAATAATATTTGGAATGCTTAAATAACTTTGAGCAGATGGCGGTGGGCCAATGCAAACGGCTTCATCTGCAAATCTCACGTGAAGGCTGTCACGGTCGGCGGTAGAGTATACCGCAACAGTTTTGATGCCCATTTCACGTGCAGTACGAATAATCCTAAGGGCAATTTCCCCTCTATTGGCAATGAGTATTTTTTTGAACATGTGAAAATTGGATTTTGTAGTCTTAACCTAAAGAAAATAGCGTATTTGCTTTTTGCAAATTACTTTGGTTCAACCAAAAATAATGGTTGATCGTATTCAATAGGTGAAGCGTTTTCAACAAGAATTTTCACAATTCTACCCGATACTTCAGATTCAATTTCATTGAATAGTTTCATGGCCTCTACAATACACAAAACCTGACCTGGTTTTATTTCATCGCCCACCTGAACAAAGGCTGCTTTGTCTGGTGATGGTGATTTGTAATAAGTACCAATCATTGGTGATTTAATGGTAATAAAATTACCGGCAGGAGCTGCATCAGATTTGGCATGTACATGCTCTGTAACAACTGGGGCAGGCGCTGGAGCCGCAACAGGTTGGTGCATTACTACGGGTGCTTGGGTATGGTGAACCACAGTTGTTTTTTCATCAACTTTTTTAATGGCAATTTTGAAATCGCCACGTTCTACTTCCACTTCAGAAACTCCCGATTCTGAAACCAATTTAATCAACTCTTTTATTTCTTTTAATTCCATGGTATTTACGTTTAAGTATCAATCAAATTTATCTAAAAAAATGAATAGCCAAATGATTTTGGCAAAATTAGTTCAATTACTTTACAGAGCTACCGTCGTAGGCCCACTTCATATAAATTGCACCCCAGGTAAATCCTCCGCCAAAGGCTGCCAATACAAGGTTATCACCTTTTTTTAATTTGCTTTCCCATTCCCATAAGCAAAGTGGCAAAGTACCATTAGTGGTATTTCCATAATGATCTATATTAATCATTACTTTTTCTTTGCTTAGTCCCATTCTGTCTGCAGTTGCGTCAATAATGCGCAAATTAGCTTGATGTGGTACTAACCAGGCAATATCATCCGACTTCAAATTGTTTCTTTCCATAATTTGAGCAGAAACATCGGCCATACCTGTTACGGCAAATTTGAAAACAGATTTTCCATCTTGGTAAACATAATGTTCACGTGCATCTACGGTTTCATGTGTAGGTGGTTTTAGAGATCCACCTGCTTTTTGATGCAAAAAGTGACGACCAGAGCCATCAGATTTTAGGACAGCATCTATAATTCCATTGCCTTCCTCATTGGGCTCAAGCAATACAGCTCCACAACCATCACCAAAAATGATACAAGTATTTCTATCTGTATAATCAATGATAGAAGACATTTTATCAGCACCTACTACCAATACTTTTTTGTATTTACCGCTTTCAATAAAGGCAGAAGCTGTTTGTAACGAGAACAAGAAACCACTACATGCCGCCATTAAATCATAGGCAAATGCATTTTTTGCACCCACTTTATCAGCCAAAATACAAGCAGACGAAGGGAAAATTAAATCTGGTGTAACGGTGGCAAAGATGATGAGGTCTATTTCTTCCGCACCAATCCCACGCTTCTTTAGTAAACCTTTTACTGCCTCTGCAGCCATGTCGGATGTTGCCAATGCCGGATCTTTAAGGATATGGCGTTCTTTGATTCCAGTGCGAGAGGTTATCCACTCGTCTGTTGTATCAACCAGCAATTCCAGGTCTTTGTTGGTAAGCAAATCTGGTGGCACGTAGCCATTGATGGCGGTGATTGCTGCAGTAATTTTTGTCATTATTGTGAGGGTGGGACAAGATTTTGGAATGCATCATGTATAATTTTCACCAATTTGGATTCAACTACATCATGTGCAGATTTGATCATGTTTTTAAAGGCTTTGGCATTTGAAATGCCATGGCCAATGATAACCGGAGCGTTCACACCAAGAATGGGTGTTCCTCCAAAATTTTCATAATTGAAACTTTCGAGATAATCGTCTTGAATTCCACGTTTTCTGAGTACGAAATACATAGATTCAAGTGCTTTCAGAACCACATTTCCTGTAAATCCTTCGCAAACAATTACATCAACTTTATCTGAAATAATATCTCTTCCTTCTACATTTCCAATAAAATGGAATTGATTGGTATCTTCCATGATATGGTGCGCAGAAATGGTCACTAAATTTCCTTTTTCTTTTTCTTCGCCAATGCTAAGCAAACCCACTTTTGGATCCGGATTTTTGTACACATGTTGTAACAAAAGCGAACCCAAAATACCAAATTGGTAAAGTACATCGGGCTTACAATCTGCGTTAGCACCAACGTCTAAAATAAGACCAACACCTCCTTTGGCTTTTGGAACCATGGCGGTAATACAAGGTCTAATAACTCCCTCAATGGGTTTAACAGAAAACATTGCACCTACAAGCATAGCGCCGGTATTACCCGCACTAACAAATGCATCAATTTTCTTGTGAGCCAAGAGTCCAAAACCAACAGAAATGCTGGAATCTTTCTTTTGTGAAATGGCTTTGGTAGGATGTTCTCCCATTCCAATCACCTCGGTGGTATGTACAAATTCAAAAACATTCGCATCTACCCCTGCGTTTTCGAGGTGATGCAAAGCTTGTTCTTTGTCGCCAATAAGAATGATTTTAGCCTTAGCCCCCAATTCATTGTGGGCAAGAATTGCTCCTGCGATTGCTTCTTTAGGGGCGAAATCACCCCCCATGATGTCAAAACCTATTCTCATGTGCGTGGAAATTCAGCGGAAGAAGACAGAATTAAATGTCTTTTTGCATTTCAGGGAATGCCAATTTTCCTTTGTAGTAACCATTAGGGGTTACACGGTGGCGCAAATGTGCTTCACCAGAAGTGGCATCAATAGAAACTGTTGGATTAACACCTTTGTAATGTGTTCTGCGCTTATCGCGTCTGGCGTTTGAAATTTTACGTTTTGGATTAGGCATTGTATATATCTCCTTATTTTTTAGTTTAGCAAATCTTTTAGTTTATTCCATCTTGGATCGCCTTCCTCATCGTCTTTTCCATCCGATTCTTCGCGCTCCTCGTTTTCATAATTGTCTATGTGAGCCAACCTGTTCAAAACTTCTTGGTTACAAGGTTTTGGTTCAGGCAAACCTTCACAGCCTTTTTTTGCAGGAAGTGCCAATAATAGGCTTTCATACAAATACTGCTTTAGGTCGAACTCAATTTCTGTGCGTGCAATGTAAATAATTTCGCTGTCATCAAAATTATTTGCCTCACTTAATTTCATGATTAACCCAAATTTTTGTTTGATGGGCAAATCAATATCTTCCGCACAGGTATCACAAGGTACTTTTGCAAAGCCGTGGAAATCGAATTTTAAATCATACAAAGTTTCTGTCTTTGTGAGCTTTAAGTCAACTTCTACCTGACAATTTTCTACAGGGGTGTATTCCAACCCTGCCAAAAACGCTTGGTCGAGCGTAAAACTGAATTCATTTAAGCCAGTTACGAGCTTATTAAACTCAATGAGATATGCTTTCGACCTAGTTCCCATGATAATAGCCCACAAAGATATGGTTTGGCTAGAAACTTCTCAATTTTTTTTGAAAAAGACTTGTAAATCAGTTTGCTAAATTGAGGAAGGGAGCACTTTAAAGGTACTTTTTCCCGTTTTGGGTCAACTTAGAAATCAATTCGGAATCTTTCCCTTTTGCCAGGGTTCATGGGCAAGGGGTTTTGATTGAGGTCTTGAAAATTATTTCGGGCAGCCCAAATATCTACTGCCATAAATAATGCATTTCTCATAGATAACTCGCTGGCTTCATTTTTTCCAGCAATGGCATAAGCTGTTCCATGATCTGGTGAGGTTCTAACAAACGGCAAACCTGCGGTGAAATTAACTCCAGAATCAAAGGATGCATATTTAAAGGGAACCAAACCTTGATCGTGGTACATGGCTAAAATGCCATCAAATTGTTTGAGTTGGTTCGAACCGAAAAAGCCATCTGCAGGATAGGGACCAAAGACCAATAATTGGTGTTCTGCTCTCATTTTTTCTACAGCCGGAATAATGATGTCTTTTTCTTCACTGCCTAATAAGCCGTTGTCTCCTGCATGTGGATTTAAAGCCAACACACCAATGCGAGGTTTTACCACCCCAAAATCTTGTTTGAGGCTATCATGCATTAATTTTATTTTTTTACAAATGCCTTCAATTGAAAGGGCAGATGCTACTTCTTTTACAGGTAGGTGACCTGTTACTAAGGCTAATTTTAAATCGTCGGAGGCCAATACCATTAAATGACTGCTGTTGGCCTGTTGCGCTAAATATTCTGTGTGTCCCGTAAAGGGTGTGTGAGCATTTACCGTATTTTTATTGAGTGGCGCTGTTACTAAAGCTTGTAATTTTCCTTCAAGAATGTCTTTAGTAGCAGCCTCAAGTGCTTTAAATGCATATTTACCCGCCAATTCAGTGGCTTCTCCTGGCTTAATTTCGGTTTCCTCTTCCCAACATACCAGAATATTGCTGCGCTTGTGGTTAATTTGGTCGATGCTTTTTACAATATTTAATTGAAAATCATGGAGACCTAAAACTTTTTTCCAAAATGAAATAATTTTGGGTGAACCATATACCACAGGAACACAATATTCATTGATGCGATGATCGATCAACGTTTTGATAATGACTTCAGGGGCTATACTATTCATATCGCCCATTGTTATGCCAATAACAGGTAATTTACTCATACTTTTAATACAGGTCTATTTAGATAGCTGTTCAACAAAATGGAATAACAAACGAACCCCAACACCAGTTCCATGTTTACCCCGGTAACTGTCGGCAATGCTTAAAAAAGCCGGACCAGCAATGTCAAAATGCATCCATGGATAATCTACAAATTTCTCTAAAAATTTGCCTGCAGTTATTGCTCCGCCAATTGGACCACCAATATTTTTCATATCTGCCAAATCGCTTTTTATTAAATTGGCGTAATCATCCCAGAAAGGAAATTCAACCAATCTCTCATGGGTAAGTTGCCCACTTTCTTTTAATAACATTTTGGTTTTTTCATCAGCTGTACCCATGCAAACTGTTCCGTAGGGCCCAATTGCCGCTGCTGCTGCGCCAGTTAAGGTGGCAAAATCAAGAACCAAAGATGGTTCATATTTTTTGGCGTAGGCTAAAGCATCTCCTAAAAGCATCCTTCCTTCTGCATCTGTGTTTAATACTTCAACAGTTTTGCCATTATACATGGTAACTACATCGCCAGGGGTGTAAGCATTTTCTCCTGGTCTGTTATCTGTTGCTGGAACCAATGCTATCACATGATAGGGTAATTTAGCTTTTGCAATCGCGATAATTGCAGCTGTAACAGCTGCGGCCCCTGCCATGTCACATTTCATGGTGTCCATAGAGTTAGGAGTTGGTTTTAAGCTTAATCCTCCTGTATCATAAACCACTCCTTTGCCTACAAATACCAAGGGCTTTTTGTTTTTTGCCTTGCTAGGTTTGTATTCCATTATGGTGAATGTAGGAGGAATCTGGCTGCCTTTATTTACTGCTAATAGTCCGCCCATCTTTAGGGCTTCTATTTGCTTTTTATTCAGGATTTCACATTTAACTCCTGCTTCAGAACATTCTTTCTTTATCTCTTTTGAAAAAGTAACGGCATCTAAAAATGATTGGGGTTCATTTACCCATGTGCGGGCCCTGGATACTGCATCGCATACTATTTGTAATTGAACTATTTCTTTTGCTGAGGTGGCACTTGAAGCCAAAGCAACTTTTGAAAGGGAATTGCTTTTTTTATCAGATTTATATTTCAAAAATTGGTAATTACTTAAAACCAAACCCTCTGCTACTGCTAATAAATATTGGGAATTTCCGCACTCATTAAGAAATACATCAGCATACCCATGGGTATTAAGTGCAGCACACATTTTGTTCCCTAAGCCTCTGAACAATTCTAATTGCTCTGAGGTAGTTTTTTGCGTCCACTCGTCGGTAAATTGAATAAAAATAAGGTCGGTAAAACGGTTCAATAAAATGTAAGAATCTCCTGCCTTTTGTTTTTTCGCTATATAATCGGTTTCAGTTTTGTTGAACCCAATAGTAGCTAATTTGTCTTTTTTTGAAAGGATAAAAAGTTGTGGCTGATCTTTTCCTGCAGCCTTGGCAGTTATTAATTTAATTTCTTTCATAACCTCTTAAATAGGTGTTTAATTATAAGGCAATATTAGCCATTTAAAAGCAATAACAATGCTTTAACGAGATTGTGTTGTCTTGAATGAACCTGGTTTACCTGCTTATTTCTTCTTGGCTTTGGCAGCAGGTGTCTTTTTTGTTTCTGCAGGCAGGGCCTCTACTTTGCAGCTTTTCCAAGGTGTGTATCCTTGTTTTTTGGCTTCATCTAGGGTCAATCCCTTTTTGCCTGTTTTGGCTAAATCACAATTTTTTGCATGGTACTTTTTACCTGAACCTGTAACATAAACTGTTTGGGCAAGGCTTTGGGCAGCAAATGTGGTAAGTAAAATAGCACATAAAATGAATAGGCGAAAGAACTTTTTCATCTCTGTTTGTTTTAGGGTAATAAATAGCTGATTGAGCCACAAATATGCTCATTTTCTATTTTCATAAAAATTTCTGCTCCAAAATCTTTCTATTTGCAATTCATGACACAACAGGTTAAG
>CAILJQ010000248.1 GCA_903834625.1 uncultured Bacteroidota bacterium | reverse complement strand
CATTCGTCGCATCATATTTGAAAATGGTACTATTATGCGCTTTTCGGAAGATGAATTTACCAATGAAGCAAACTACGCAGATCAAAGAAAAATGGCGGTGAAAGTAGATTTGTATGCATTTACCCGTGGCGTATTTTCAAGTGCATTTGAGTATTCAATAAAGCCAGGTATGAGTGTTGAGGCAGGTTTGGGTGTTATTGGTATTAGCCAACCCAATAGTGAAATTTATTCATACGACAAAGCACAAGGAGCCTTCGTTCGTTTGGGTGTTAAGTTTATCAATACCCCTACATATTATATGTCGGGTATGCGTTACTCTCACATTTTAAAAGGCGGTTATATTAGACCAGAATTGGTATTAGCAACCAATACCAACACCAGTACTTATACCGATTATGTTTATAATTCAACTACCCAAACCTACAGTTATGTGACCGAAACAGAAACCCTTAAAGTAAATGGTACTGCTGTCTTTACCAACTTTGGAAAGCAATGGGTATTCAATGATGTGTTTTGTGTTGATTTCTTTATTGGGTTAGGGATTGGCAAGAAAAAAGTGACATCCTCCTACACAGGTTCAAATGGAAATGTTTTATATAGAGGTCAATCATACACCTTTATAGATGAAACAGGTGGTTATGGATTTATAGCCTTAACAGAACAAGATAATAAAGTGGCCTTTTCAACCCAAACAGGAATAAAAATTGGCATGTTAATTGGCGCAAAAGGAACTGCAAAAAAGAAATAAGCGGTTATCCTTTTAATTCACCTTTTCCTTCACGGGTAATTACAGGCTCTTCTTCGCTACAATCCACAATGGTGGAAGGAACGTTGCCGCCAAATCCACCGTCTACCACTAGGTCAACTTGGTGTTCAAACTTCTCATGTATCTCCTCTGGGTCGGTCATGTATTCAATAATTTCATCGTCGTGATGAATGGTACTCACAACCAGAGGGACGCCAATTTCCTTGATGAGTGTTAGGGTTATGGCATTATCTGGCACCCTAATGCCAATAGTTTTTTTGTTACCAGCAAATAATTTTAATACAGCATTGTTTGCCCTTAGAATAAAGGTAAATGCTCCTGGGAGGTTGTTTTTTAACAACCGGAAAACATTCTTATCAATGGCCGCAGTTACATCAGAAATATTTGACAAATCTGCGCAAACAATAGAGTAGAATACCTTCTCTGGCTTCTTACCCATAATTTTACTCATGCGTTCGATGCCTTTTTTTGAATCCATTTTACAGGCCATAGCATAAATGGTATCTGTTGGAATAATGACCACGCCATCCTTATTCAATAGATCAACCACCTTTTTTAGGTCGCGTGGATTGGGGTTTTTAGGATGTAAGTTCAGTAACATACGTTGTGGCTTAATACTTGGCAAATATATAACACATATTTATTATCCTTATATCTTTAGCAATTTGAACCTTTCCATTTGTATTGGTTTAGGGGGATTGAATAAAAAAAGAGGATAACAAATATTCTTTGTTACCCTCTTTCAATGTATCTGAATGAACAGAATTATAATTTACCTGCTACTGCGTTTTGTACCAAATCTGCTGCTTCTTTTAGTACTATTGCTGAATATACTTTTAAACCAGATTCATCAATAAGTTTCTTAGCCGCTTCTGCATTGGTTCCTTGTAGACGAACAATGATAGGAACTGGAATATTACCAATACTTTGGTAAGCATCCACCACACCTTGAGCTACTCGGTCGCAACGAACAATACCACCAAATATATTAATTAAAATTGCCTTAACATTAGGATCTTGAAGAATAATTCTAAAACCAGCCTCAACTGTTTTTGCATTTGCTGAACCACCCACATCAAGGAAGTTTGCTGGTTCACCACCTGATAATTTAATAATATCCATGGTAGCCATAGCCAAACCAGCACCATTTACCATACAACCCACATTACCGTCTAACTTTACGAAGTTTAAGTTATGGGCTGCTGCTTCTACTTCTGTTGGATCTTCTTCCGAAGTATCGCGCATGGCTTCATAATCTGGATGACGGTACAAAGCACTATCATCTATGTTTACTTTTCCGTCAACAGCTATAATTTTACTATCTGAAGTACGTAAAACGGGATTAATTTCAAACATAGCAGAATCCGACTTTTCATAAGCTTTATACAAAGCTGTTACAAACTTTACCATTTGCTTGAAAGCCTCACCTTCGCAACCTAAGTTGAAGGCGATTTTACGCGCCTGGAAACCTTGTAAACCCACTTTTGGATCAATAGTTTCTTTATGAATGAGGTGTGGAGTATGCTCAGCAACATGCTCAATGTCCATTCCTCCTTCTGTAGAATATACTATGATGTTTTTGCTTTGACTTCTGTCTAACATCACACTCATGTAATACTCTTTTGGTTCAGCCGGACCAGGATAATATACATCTTGAGCTACCAATACCTTGCTTACCAATTTTCCTTTTGGACCAGTTTGGATGGTTACTAAAGTACCACCTAAAATATTTCCAGCAATTTCTTTTGCTTTATCTGCGTTTTTAGCAACAGCAACACCACGTTGCTCTTTTCCAATGATAGAACCTTTTCCACGTCCTCCGGCATGAATTTGGGCTTTCACAACCACAAAGTCACTTCCATATTGTTCTTTCAATTTTAATGCAGCAGCGTGTGCTTCGTCGGCAGTTTCGGCAACTATGCCTTCCTGAACCGCAACGCCAAATGATTTAAGAATCTGTTTGGCCTGGTATTCATGAATATTCATTTTTCTAATAAAATTTGTTGCGAAAATACATTTTCATCCCGCATTTGAAAGCATTAAATAGACTTTTTGTTGTCCACACAAAAGAGTGAGGTAAAAAATCTAGTTAAACACCTTCCTGTTCGCTGGATTTATTGTGGTGTTTTCTGTGTCGTCTAGACTTGCTAGCACTCGAATCTTCCTTTTGATAATGCGCTTCGTCTTTAGGAAACCCTTTCACTAACAATAATATCCAAGCAGAAATGAATGCCAATCCTCCTAAGGGGGTTATTGCTCCAATTACTTTGAAGGAGTCATTGCCCCAAATCTCACGGGTGGCAAGTAAATACAAACTTCCTGAGAAGATAATTATACCCAGAATAAACAAACCTAGGATGATATCGAGTTTAGATTCATCAAATTTGCGGTGGGCCAATGAGATAATTATAATGGCTAGGGCATGCATAAACTGATAGTGTACACCCGTTTCAAAGGTGGCTAAATTATTTTCTGGAATAAAATCACGCAATATATGGCTGCCAAAGGCGCCTAAAACCACAGAAAGTCCCGCGAAAAAGAACCCAATTTTGGTATAAACACGATGTGTATGTTTCATCAGAATAATTTAGAAGTTGTGAACAAATTAAAATGAAGTTATGGCTTTCCCAAATTAATTTCGAAGCTGTATTATGAACAAGCAGTTATTGAGCATTTTAAGTGTAGTTGTATCGGTTGCATTGGCCTTAGCCATTTACCTGTATTTTGCGAAAATTGAAGATAAAAGCATCAAACCTGTTGAAATTGTTCCCGACAATGCGGCTATTATATTAGAGTCTAACAAAAGCACCACGCACCTAAAGAATTTTGAAGGCGCGGCTTTTATGGAAAGAATTCTTGGGAATGAAAATGCAGCATCCTTTATCAAACAGATTAAAGATTATGATAGTCTTCTACAAACAAATGAGGTAATAGGCAATTGGTTTGCAGAAGGACAAGCCGTATACTCGTTTCATTCATTTGAAAATAATAGCATTGGATTTTTCATGTCGGTTCAAACCGGAAAAGATATAGACGAGCAAGCTTGTTTATCCTTTTTTGAAACCCATTTCCCTGGCAGGTATAAAATGATGAAGCGTAAGTTTCAAAACCAAAATTTGTATGATTTTACCGATTTTGTAGAAGGAACTCATTTCACCATAGCCTTCAAAAGTAAGCTCATGCTGTTTTCACCAGATGGAGTTTTGGTTGAAATGGCACTCGTAAAGATCAGCCAATTGTCGAATCAAACACCTTCTGAAGACAAACTAGGGTTTGTAAAGAATAGTGGAAACGGATTCAACCTATATCTTAAATATAAGAATATTCCAGGTTTGTTGAAAGGATTTACCAGTGATTCTTTCCCTGGTACTTTTGGTATATTAGGTAATTTTGGTGAAAGGGCAGTGTATAATATTGAACTCGATGATGAAGATATTCTCTTAAAAGGAGCCGCACAAACTCATGAGACAAACTTTCAATATTTAGATTTATTAAATGCACAAGCCCCAATTAAGAATAGCCTGCGACCCATGTTTCCAGATAATATTCACTTTTGTTATACCCTTGGATTTAATGGCTTTCAATCATTTAATAGAAATGTAAATGAGTATTTATTAAGCAGGAAACTATTTTTGTCCTATAGAAACTATGTAGACAGCATAGAAAAAATATTGCAATATCCATTGACGCAGAAATTACCTGCATATTTTGCTAACCATGTTTCTCTGTTTTCTATTGATGAACCAGGTGTTTGGAAAGACAGTTGTTATGTTACAGCCGTTGAAGTTACAGATGAGCAAGGTATGTTAGGTCTTTTGAAAGGAATGGAACGTGCAGTGCAAAGAATGAATGAAACAGATTCGAGTAAAATAGTTCCAGATACAATCCTTTCAGATATACATCCTACATACTTAGGAGATGCCCTTAAATTCTATTTTACTGATCTGTTTGAAGGCTTTCATGCACAATACTATATCCATCATAATGGATATTTCTTTTTCTCTAATAATCCCGGTATCCTAAAAACATTGCAAGGGAAATGGGCCAATCAAAAGGTATTGAATAAGCTAAATAATTTTTCAGATTTCGAGAGTAAATTAGCACCAGGTAGCAATTTTGAGGTTTTTATTAATAATGAACACGCACCTAAGTATGCACTTAATTTCTTGAGCAATGATTGGTTCAGCTTTGTCAATAGAAATATGGGGTCTTTCAGGAGAGCTAGGTATACATCCGTTCAATTTGCAGGAAGTAATGATAAAATTTTTGCCACTCAAATTTACACCCAATTTAATTTAAATAAAGCAGAGAAAACTGAGCAAGTATGGGCAGTACCCCTAGATTCTTCTTTGTGGGGGGCACCAAATGTAATGTATAATTACTCTTTGGGTAGTCATGTAATTTTGGTTCAAGATGCCAAAAAACAATTATACATGTTAGATAGGGAGGGAAAGATTTTATGGAAGCAAATGTTAGAAGATAAAATCATTTCTACTATCAGAGAAATTGATTTATATAACAATGGCAAAAAACAATGGCTCTTTAATACCTCTCATTATATTTATTTAATAGATGAAAATGGAAAGGCTCTTTCTGGTTGGCCTGTCTGGATTCCAACTGGGACAAAATATTCGGTAAGTGTATTTGAGCCTGAAAACGATAGAAATTACCAAATATTTGCCAGCGGTTCCTACTTTAAAATATCTGCCTTTAACCAGCAAGGTCGTTTATTACCTTCATGGAATCCGAAGGAGGTATGGCCAAATGTAGCAAGCAGTGTTTCTATGATTAAACCAAGTGGTAAGATTACCTATTGGGCACTTAATGAAAAAGGTAAAATAATGGCATTTAATGCTAAAGCGAAGCAACTAGATATTTTTAAATTAGATTCATCTATTTCGTTTATTGATGTTCAAATGACACAAATAGATTCAGGCAAAATAGAGATCATTGGTGTAGATTCAAATTACTTATACCAAGTAAATTGGTATAGCTACAAACCTATGGAGATGAAGAAAACCGCCAATGTTGGTTATGCCTCTATTCGCAAGGTTAGTAATGGTTCAGGCAATAATTTACTCCTACTTTCTGGTGCAAGTAAATTACAATTAATAGATGAAAAGGGAGCTCAGGTGCTTTCTAAGTCTTATGCAGACACAGAGGTGCTCGTGCCAAATTGGGTGTTCATTGGAAATGCTTACAAATTGGTTTACCACAATGGGTTGAAAGGAACGTTACATATTGAAAACGCAAACAAAACTGCCTATAAGCCTTTTCCAATGAACATTTCTAGCGATTATACCATTGGTAACTTATTTAATGAGGCCGATAATTGGCTATTATTTTCAGACGGTTCGAACCAATTAAATCTTTACCGAGTAAAATAATGTCGAAAAAGTTTTGGGTCGTTTTTCAGTCGGTGTTTTTTGCCTTAATAGGGATGATATTGCTTTACCTAAGCTTTAGAAAAACAGATTTTGCGTCGATTGCAACCATTTTAAAAAGCGGAAATTATTGGGTGATGGTACCCGTGTTTATGGTAAGTTTGATGGTTTACCTCTCACGAATAAAACGCTGGCAATTGCTCTACGAATCTATTGGCACTAAAGCTCCACTCAATTATTTGTTTGCATCTCTGGCTACAGGTTATTTGGTGAATTTTGCAGTACCCAGGTTAGGAGAAATAAGTCGTGCCCTAATACTTAAAAAGTGGCTCAATTACCCTGTTAATACTAGCTTATCAACCATAGTGTTTGAAAGGATAACAGATGTATTATGTTTAATAATCATCCTCACTTTGGCTTTTACGCTTGAGTTCGTTTATCAAGGTTCCATTCTTCATCATTTTACAGAAGGTGTGCAATTATTTACTTGGGGGAAGTTTGGAATTTTAGTTGTTTTACTATTGGTTATTTGGGTTTTATACAAGTGGCTAAAGCACAAAAAGGATGGCTTTAGTGAATGGCTGAACCAATTTATACAAACCACTTTTACCTTATTACACATGAAGAAAAAAGGTTGGTTCCTATTTCACACTTTGGTAATTTGGATTGGTTTTTACTTTATGACCTACACTTGGTTCTTTATGTTTGAAGAAAGTAAAGACTTAGGTTTCTATAAAGCCTTTTTAGTTTTAGTGCTTGGCTTAGTTCCAAGAAGTCTCCCAATACAAGCGGGTTCTGCTGGTGCGTATCATTTTGTAGTGAGTCAGGCTTTATTGTTATTGGGCGTTAGCCTCGCAGTAGGAAATGCATTGGCAATTGTAATCCATGGATTTCAAACAATTATTACCTTACTTTTTGGCGGAGCTGCTTATCTTTGGCTTTTATTACAAAAGAATGCTTCAAATGATTCAACGCCAGAAAGCCTTTCAAATCCTGCTTAGCTTTAGCTTATTACTCCTACTAATTAATTCATCTCATGCCCAAAACTTTCCTAAATTAGGAAATGATACTTTATTAGATGTGGCATGTTGGAATACAGAATGGTTGGGAGATGCAACAAATGGTCCAAGCGATGAGGCCACTCAATACAATAATGTAAAGGCCTTAATTGAAAAAACCGATTTAGATATTATTGCCTTAGAAGAAATTAGCAACATGAGTACTTACAATACCCTAAGTGCTGCCTTGTTTGCCAAATATGATACCTATATCTCTACCTACTCACAAACGCAAAAAACAGGTATCTTTTGGCGTAAAAGCATGTTTGATGTTATTGGAGTGCAAACCTTAAACATTGCTTTAAACTCATCAGAAAATTACGCCTTTGCCTCAAGACCGCCTTTACAAGTTTGTTTGCAAACAAAAGGAGGTACTAAAATAGATACCATTTACTTTTTGGTTTTACATATGAAGGCCCAAACAGAAAGTTCAGATGCCGGAAGATTTGAATCATATACCCGCAGACAAAATGCTTCTATTGCTTTAAGAATCTATGTAGAAAGCAATTTGGCAGGAAAGAAATTTATTGTTTTGGGTGATTGGAATGACGATTTAGACGTGTCTATTTATAATTCTTTAGAAACACCATATAAGAATTTACTCAACGCCAATTATACTTTTCCAAGCAGGGAGCTTACCCTAGCTGGAAAATCTTCCTATGCATTTAACTCTAATATGATTGATCATATCATGAATAGCAAAACTTTGGATTCATTTTATTATTCAGGCACTGCAAAGGTATTTGATGATGCAGCCAATTATTGCACAGGATTTAGCAATAATACTTCCGACCATTATCCTGTGTATGCTTTTTACAATTGGAAAAAACTAACCACAAGAATAATCCCAGCGGCAATGGATGAAGCAGATGAATCTATTCAAGTACAAGTGTATCCAAACCCAGTAGAATCAATTCTTTGGTTTAATTGCGACAAGCCGATTTTTGGATTTCAAATAACAGATATGTTGGGTAGGGCAGTATCGGTTCGAACCGAAATGAAATCTATGGAAGGAACTCAAAGCATAGATTTGAAAGATGTTTTGCCTGGCCATTATACCCTCACTTTGTATACGGATGCAGGCGTGTATCACAAACTTTTTGTGAAGTTATAAAACAAAAAATCCCGGATATACCGGGATTCTCTGCGTAATCAATCAGATCGATTGCTCAATCTAATGTGCGACTGTGATCCATCACATACTTCCATATTTCTAAAACATCTTCTATGTTTACTTCATAGGGTTTGTAAATAGGATTGTTGGATATCAGTACTAATTTTTTGCTTTTGGCTATATCATTGTATACGCGTTTAAATACAATACCATCTTCTTTGGTGAGAATCACATAACATAAGCCATCTTTTAAGCTCGTCCAATCTTCAACATACTCGCAGGTTACATAGGTTTTATCTTGTATGGGCAACATGGAATCGCCACTAATTTGGAAGCTCCTATACTTTTTTCGCTTATCTAAAAAGGGTAAACTAAATTGAGGTAATTCAGAAATGTATTTGCTATCTGTATATCCTGCTGTATAACCTGCACGAGCCTTTTCAGAAACCAATTCAATATTATCTATATTGTCTTGATTGGTGGTAGTGGCAATTACACGCAAGTATTTTCCTTTGATGTAATCTTCTATGCCACGCTCTAATTCACCTACTTTCGACTCAGGTAAACGTGTTAGGTCAATGCGCAATAAGGTATCCAAACTAATTCTAAAATAGTCGGAAATACGCATGGCCATATCAATAGGAGGAGAGGCAATATTGTTCTCATAACTATTGAGCACCGAACGCTTGGATTCAAGGGCTAAAGCCATCTCTTCCTGACTGAAGTTCTTCCTTTTACGGAGAAAT
>CAILJQ010000247.1 GCA_903834625.1 uncultured Bacteroidota bacterium | reverse complement strand
CAGGCGTTTGTTCCCCGATCCCAATGCACCTGCGCAAGCACAACCGAGTAAATCTAGCCAGTCTGCTGGTGGAGGCGGCGGTTTTGATTTGTTTAACCAAGGTGCAAAAGTAGAATACAAGGCTGATGCCGTTGCTACAGATACCATTCCTGAGGCAGGGGAGCCGGGTATGCGCAAAGATACCATCGATTTGGTGGAGCATACCTATGAGGTATTAGACAATGAGGAGGCTTGCAAAAAAGCATTGGAGTTTTTGCTGACCCAAAAAGAGGTTTGTTTTGATACCGAAACCTCTCAACTAGAAAGTACCGAGGCAGAGATAGTGGGACTATCCTTGGCTTATAAAGCACACCATGCGTACTATATTCCTTTCCCTGCAAATATGGAGGAGGCAAAAACACTGTTGCAAGTATTTGAACCCTTATTTGTGCACCCGCAGATTACCAAAATTGGTCAGAATGTGAAATATGATTTAAACATTCTGAAAAGATATGGCTTGCGTTTGGAAGGTCCGGTTTTTGATACCATGTTGGCGCATTATTTAATTGAACCAGATTTGCGTCATGGGATGGATTTTCTGAGTGGCATTTACCTCAACTATGAACCTGTGAGCATTGAAGAGTTGATAGGTAAAAAAGGTAAAAACCAATTGAGCATGCGCGATGTGCCTTTAGAGAAAATAAAGGAATACGCCGCAGAAGATGCAGACATTACGCTGCAGTTAAAAGAAAAACTTGCACCTGAACTGAAGGAATACAACGCAGAGGCATTGTTCCATGAACTAGAAGTGCCATTGATAGATGTGTTGAGTGATATGGAAATTGCAGGTATTCGCGTGAATGAATCTTTCCTGAACCAATATTCCAAAGAGCTAGAGACAGAATTGGTTCAGCTCGAAAAAAACATATTGGCATTATCTGGTGGCTTGCAGTTTAATATCTCTTCTCCTAAACAATTGGGAGAGGTTTTGTTTGATCACCTGAAATTAGATCCAAAGGCCAAGAAGACCAAAACCGGACAGTACAAAACAGATGAAGACGTATTGCAAGGATTATCACAACATGAAATTGTACAGAATATTTTGTTGGTACGTCAATTTCAAAAACTCAAATCAACTTATGTAGATGCCTTGCCTACCATGATTAACAAACAAACGGGTAGGGTGCATACCAGTTTTAATCAGGCCGTGGCCGCAACCGGACGATTGAGTTCAACCAACCCTAATTTGCAAAATATTCCTATCAAAACAGATAAAGGCAAAGAGGTGCGTAAAGCATTTATACCACGCAATGACGACTATGTATTATTAAGTGCAGATTACTCGCAAATAGAATTGCGCATCATTGCTTCAGTGGCCAAAGAAGAAGCCATGATAGAGGCTTTTAAAAACAAAGTAGACATCCATTTGGCAACAGCAGCCAAAGTATATAACAAAGCATTAGAAGAAGTAACACCAGATGAACGCAGAAGTGCCAAAGCTGTTAATTTTGGGATCATATACGGTCAATCAGCCTTCGGTCTGAGCCAAAACTTAGGCATAGGAAGAAAAGAAGCTGCACAAATTATTGAAGATTATTTTAAGGCCTATCCGGGTATCAAAACCTATATGGATAGCACCATTAACTTTGCCAAAGAGCATGGTTATGTAGAGACTTTAAAAGGTCGTAGACGTTACTTGCGTGATATCAATTCTGCCAACTTTACGGTAAGAGGTTTTGCTGAACGCAATGCCATTAACGCACCTATACAAGGCAGTGCGGCAGATATGATTAAAATTGCGATGATCAATATTCACCACGCCATGAAAGACCCAGCGAATGGTATTGTTCATTCTAAAATGGTGTTACAAGTGCATGATGAATTGGTATTTGATGCGCACAAAGACGAGCTAGAGATATTAAAGCAATTGGTGGTAACCCACATGGAGGCTGCCATGCCACTGCTCACGCCCGTAGTAGCAGAAGTAGGCGTAGGAGCCAATTGGCTGGAAGCGCATTAAGAAGGTCGATAGTCCATAGAGATTTTCTATGGACTATCGACCATGGACTATCGACCCTTCCTCATCACCCTATTCACATAGGTATTCGTTTCCATGGGGAAGGGGGTTTGGCCTAGGGTTTGGTATCCTTGGCGTTCGTAGAAGGCAATGGCGTGTGGGTTTTCTTCCCATACTACTAACCAGAGGGAATCATGGTTTTTTTCTTGCAGGGTTTGTTCGGCTTTTTGTAGGAGGGTATGTCCAACACCCATTCCTTTGAAGTGGTGCAATACATACAATTTGCTGAGTTCTGCTTCTGGGATGTTTCTGATGGGACAGGTGCTTTGCTCAGAAATTTCTGCTACACCTATTAAGTTGTTTTTGTAGGTGGCTACCCAAATATGATTTGGTTCAGACCGAATGCTATTTTCTAAATAGGCTACCGAAAAGCGCTTGTTCACAAAATTGGCAAACTCATCGGATACGCCATCTAGTGCATAGGTATGGATATACACTTGCTTGAATAATACGGATAACTTACCGGCATCTTCTGGTAGGGCAAATCTATACTGAATGTTTGTTTTCATGTATTGCAATGATACATGCTGTTGGGTGATTTTCTTGTTTCTATCATTTTTGTTCTAAGAGGGATAGTCCATAGTCCATAGACCATGGACCATAGACCATGGTCTCTTTTTTTGCCAACAGCCAACTGCCAAGGGTCAACATCCTCCTCAAGTTTCTATGGTCTATCGTCTATGGTCTATGGACCATCTTCCTCACCTCTTTTCGCCAAATTTCTCTTGGTATAACTTAAAACTATCGTTTAAGATTTGAATGGCTGTTTCGCGGTGGAGGAAATCATCGCCTGGCGATACATGGTGCCAAGGGTTGAATGAATTTTCCATCGGTGTTTTTTAACTTATTTGTTTTTGCAAGATTCACACTCTTTTAGGGTGGCAAAGCCTTTTTGAGAGCAACCGCTATAAGTTATTTGCTCGCAAGTGTTTGTGCTTTTATTATAAAACCAACGTTGGAATACGGCATTGCAGGCTTCATCTTTAGGTGGCGTTTCATTGCAAATGGGGTTGGTTTCTGAACATCTTTTTTTGCAACTGTTTAGTCCAACTATAAGCAATAATGCAAATAAGGAAAGAAATATTCTTTTGCGCATAACTTCGATGATTAGTAGGTTTACAAATCCACTACAAAGTAAGGCTAAATTGAAGGAATAGTTAGCTATTAATATATAAATAACTTTAATCAGAATGCCTAACTGGCATGTAGCTGGAGAAGCTGTTAGCTGAAGAAGCTGTAAGCTATTAGCTTTTGGCTGTTAGCATTTTGCCAACCGCTAACCGTCTACTCGAGCTTCTATTGACTATGGCTAAGGTCTATGGTCCATCGAGTATTAAAAACAAATCAGGTTATTAGGATTTTCTTATATTCCTTAGATTGATTTTACTCATTGATGCTTTTACATTTGGTTTAAAATTTAACCTATTCAATTCTTACTACCCAACTTAAATAATATATATTCAAAAAGCCTTTTGAATTTTGTTGCTTTAATTTTTGTGGTTATGCGCAGTTGGATAGGTGATAACAAATGTGCAAAACAAATATATGAGAAACGAAAGAATCGACAATTACAAGAAAATTGAAGGATTGAGAAATTCTAAACTTCTTGTTTACATCACAAGTGATCGACAAAATGCTGAGACAAATATTGGTGCTGACATTCTTGCTCCTTTTGCTAATCATTTGGATACAATTGGTGATGTAGAGAAAATTACCTTGTTCATCTATTCAAATGGTGGTAGCACCTTAGCAGGTTGGAGTTTGGTAAATTTAATCAGAAGTTTTTGTAAAGACTTTGAGGTTATTATCCCATTTAGGTGTCAAAGTACAGCGACCTTAATAAGTTTAGGCACTGATAGAATTGTAATGACCAAACAAGGAACTTTGGGTCCAATTGACCCGAGCACCAATGGCCTTATGAATCCTCAAGTAAATCTCAATGGGCAAAACATCAGAGTTCCAGTTAGTGTTGAGCATGTAAATGGATACTTAGATATGGCAAAAGATGATTTTGGTGTAAATAGTGAAACAGAATTAAAGGACATTTATTTGAAGCTTACTGACCATATACACCCTCTTTCTCTTGGCAATGTTTACAAGTCAAAAGCGCAAATAAAAATGCTCGCTGAGAAGTTGTTAAAGTACCATAAAATTGAACCTGAAAATATCCTTAAAGTCATCAGCTTCTTATGTTCTGAATCTGGCAGTCATGACTATACTATTTATAGAAAAGAAGCAAAAGAAGAATTGGGATTAAACGTTGAGAAACCAAATGAAGAATTGTATTCGGTTATTAAAGCAATATACCAAGACATAGAAAATGAACTAGAATTAAGAAGCCCATTTAACCCAAATGTTCTATTAGCAACCAAATCACCTAACCAATATTCAATGCGCAGAGCATTGATTGAAAGTGTTGATGGAGGGACTGATGTTTTCATTAGTGAGGGCACCTTGTCAAGGCACCCTTTACCATCTGGACAGGTTGCTATTCAAGATAATAGAACTTTTGAGGGTTGGAGGCACGAAAAATAAAAAATAAATTTAAATTTGTGCAATGTCAGCGAACAACAAATATTTTGAAACAGGTTCTAACCCCTACTATTTGAACCTTAACAACACTGCGAAAGACTTTTCATTTAACGAATCAACAAACCCTTCTTTTGGTTTGCTTGACACTTTGACAAAGTTTGTTATTGTTCAAGAGAACACAGAAATTCAGCCAATAATTATTCAAGATCAATTGATCATTGAAGAGGGTGAAGACAATAAAGCTTAGAGTTGGCAAACGATAGATGAAGAGTCGATAGACCATAGGGTAGGCTGTTAGCATTACCAATCAAAAACCGGTCTGAACCAACCGCAACCCTTCGTGCCTACTTCGTGTCCCTTTGTGTTAAAAGAAATTTAGAAGGAAGAAAGAGTCGATAGACGATAGAGTTGATAGTCCATGGACCATAGACCATAGAAGGAAGAAGCTGTTAGCCGTTAGCATTTGGCTTTAAAGCGGTCAACGTATTTTAGGCTTTTACACAACAGCTAATCGCCAACCGCCAACCGCTTCCTAAATAGCCCAAATAAATTCTATACTAAAAACTAATTTTTTCTATAAATGAAGTTTTTCAAACCACACATTTTTGTCATGTCATTACGAATTTGAACCTGCAGGTCATTTGAATTATGATAAAAACAATTAGTTAAAATTTTAAAAACTTTTTAAAAACCTTAGAAAAATTATGAAATCAAATTCAATTAATTTTAGCATCCCCGCTTCGGTTGTGAAAGAAGCCACGGATGCCCTGGAGTTGGCCTATGCCAAACTCACTCCCTATTTGTTAACCGACATTACCCAAAGTCAGCTAGAAGGGTATGGTAGAATGGGCAAAAATGGGCAGATGTTTGTGAACGACATTTTTGATTGCATACAGCAAGATGAAAATCTGATTCCCCGCGCTTACAGTAAAGAGGAGGCCCTGGCCGACAAATCTTACTACGCCATTACAGAAGAGCTGAGCACACGTATGAACAACATGGCCGACATTTTAACCATGAACCGCGATTTGGCCGGCATTGAATTGCTTGATTTTGCCAACGAGGTGTATTCCACTATCAAACGCAGAAACCATGAAGGCGACCCACTGGGCAAGTCGATGTTTGAAAGGGTGAAAACCCGGTACGCCAGAAACGCCAGAAAAAGAAAGGATACGCCAGGCAATTAGTCCCCACTCATCCCCGAAACCCAGACCCAATTAGGTCTGGGTTTTTTTTTCGTTCATTTTCATATCACCTGATACCAAATTCACATCACGTTATACCAAATTCATATCACGTGATACAAATTTCATATCAAGTGATACCCATTTCAAATCAGCTGTTATACATTTCATCAAATGTGATTCTATTTTCGAATCAGTTGTCACCAACGTCAAATCACCTGATCCAAAAATCGTATCAGGTTTTACCAAATTCAAATCACGTGTTACCCATTTCATATCACGTGTTACCAAATTCATATCAGGTGTTACCCATTTCAAATCACGTGATCCAACATTCGTATCACCTGTTCCCAATTTCAAATCACCTGATACAAAAATCGTATCACGGGTTAGTAAAAGAGTCCATGGTCCATCGTCCATGGTCCATGGACCTCTTCTTAAGCCTATTTAAAATTATCCGTTATTCTCGTTTTGTCTTCATTTTCCTTGTCGTTCTTATGATACAATTCAATGAATGTAATTTTTTGTTCGTTAGGAAAGTGAGCATAAATTAATCTCAATCCGGAGTTTACTCCTCTTCCTTTTAATGCCATGCAGGCAATTTTCTTAACCTTGATGATACAGGTTTCTACACCCAAATTATCTATTCGAAAACTAAACGGTGGTCGTTCATCGGGCGTAAGTTCCAACACTCGTTTAACCACGTTTAAATCGTCATTTAGCGTTCTGTATTTTTTTAAAAGGGTTTTCAAATCCTTTTTAAATTCGGTTAATTCGTCAAAGGTCATAACGCTTCCATTTCATCTCCATAGTTTCTTACAGAAAAAGGGGCATCTCTATAAAAAACTAATTCATAATTTATTTCTTCTCCTTCTTTTGAAGCAAGCCAGGGCATATCCTTATGAGAATAGTGGCTGATTGCAGCAGCAGACCAATCACTCATTTGTTCTATAACCCTGTCGATGATTTCTTTTTCACTTGCCCTTAATTCAGTTAAATCAGCTTTTTCTAAAGGCAAATAACGCGTTTGAGGATAATCGTGATAGGCTGTTTTTACTCTTTGCAACTGACCTTTTTCAATCATTTGACCAATGATTGTATCTAATTTTTGAGGAACTGGACCATAAGGTAATTTGCGATAGGTAGCACCCGTTAAATGTTCCTCATACAATTCATAATAATTGAAATCAGAGAAGTAGAGCAACTTATATAGAACCGTTTCACCAACATTTGGCTTACCTGCACAGCGTTCAAGGATATACAATAGGACATTTTTGAACTTGCTGATTTGGAGTGTTGGCACAGAAATACGTTCTTTTGCTTTTTTTGCTTTTTTTTCATCTTTGCCTTCAAGCTCTTCACTTTCCCGATAACTTTCGGGTGAGAAATCCTTAGACATAAAATCGTCTAACGAAAACGCTAAAACCAACGACAATTTTTGCAGTTCAAGAATATCAACGCTTCTGTTTCCTAACTCAATTTGAGCCAATGACGGTCGCGAAATTTTGACACTTTTAGCCAAATCTTCCTGAGACAACCCTTTCATTTTACGAAGTTCAGTTATCCTCTGACCTATTTGCTTTTGTGACAATATGATGTTCATATGGATGTATGCTTAGCTGTTTAACTGGACAAAGATAAGCATTGTTTTAATAGAAAACATATAATTGTTTCAAATTAAAACATTTCATCTAGTTGACAAATGAAAAGTGAACACCCAACACAAACTGGAACGCAAGCCAATAATAGCACCTACCTAAAACTCGTATCACGTGTTACCAATTTCATGAATAGAGTCGATGGTCCATCGTCCATGGTCCATGGACTTCTCTTCTCCTTCGTGCCCTTCGTGTTAAAAAATCATATGGGTTCATTTCAAAAAAAAGTAGGTCGTTTCCTTTTGGATGCCATGGGGGAGGGGAGCAATTTTACCTAAAAGAACAGACTTAACAATTTAGCATGCAGAGATTAAATAGGCTATTCTCCGCATATTGTGCGGAGAATAAGAAGTTATTTGGCAAAGCTACCGAAGCGGAATTGGCTTGGTACGAATGGCAATGTTTAGAGATTACTTATAGGTGAAGCCCCCTTGCTTGACTGTATTATGGCCAACATGAATTTGGAGACGAATAGGTTATTTAATATATTTGATTATGCAAATTGAAGAACCCCAAATAATTGAAATTAGGGCGCTTTGTGAAAAAAACAAGGTTAAAACACTTTATGCTTTTGGTTCAGTGACCCGCAATGATTTTAATGATTTATCGGATATAGATTTGATTGTGGATTTTGAAGAAAAAGACCCATTTACCTATACAGACCTATACTTCAACCTCAAATTGAATCTTGAACAATTATTAAAACGACAAGTTGATTTGCTCGAAGAACGGGCTATTAAAAATCCATTTTTTAGACAACAATTGGATAATACCAAAGTTAAAATTTATGGATATTAATATTAAAACTTGGTTGTTAGATATTCACCAAAGCATTGAAGAGATATATGGATTTCTTGGAGAGCATAGAGATTTCTTTGCTTACCAAAAAGATTGGCTCAATAATACTTTCTAGCCATGCTAACAGAGCAAATTTGTTGTGCCTACAATGATGGCTGTTAAGAGTAGTTTTAAAACCTCTTATTAGGCCTGGCAAGCGCAATAGATAGTGGCTATAGATAGTAACAATATTTTGGTTTGTGATATAAGTTGAATAATTCCAATTGATAAGCACTTAACCTTGGTAATTGGCGTAGTTATTAAACGCATATTAACGAGCTATATGCCATTATAATAAGACAATCGTGGACAAAGAAAAATTTTTACAAACATATATTGACATCGAAACAAAAGTCTTTAATAAGGCAGACAAGAATAAAAAATTTGAAAGCCTTTTCGAAGACATAAAAACCTATTGGAAAAATATTGGTTCAACAGACATGTTAGAAATTATTGAGTATCTAACAAAGAATGACATTTCCATTCGACAACCACTTTATAAACATTTAATTTATCCAATTCTTTCAGAACAAGTAGAAAAAAACAATGTAAATGCCATCAAGGGACTTTTAAAACTCGACCAACATCTTATAAGTTATCAAGCTTATGCAAAAGATAATACGTATTCATTTTTGACACTTTTAGAAAAGGGATTAACCATTGAACCAAACGACATAGAATTACTTAGGTTATATGAGGAAAAAACAAGAGAATACTTACATTATACACTTCATGAAATACCTACAGGTGTATTGTATGGGGCAGACGGAGCATCTATGGAAGAATGTGAGGAGTTAATGAAAGAAGTAGGTAAGTATGAAATTTTGTGTAACAAATTAAAGCGTGACGAAAGTGATTTAATTCGAGCATGTAAATATTATTATCCCGCTTACAGAGACTATTTATCAGTGTATAAAAACTATAATAGTTTTGCGGACTATTTGGAAAAAGAATGTTCAGGACAAAAATAACGGCATATAACAACACATGGGCAATAGGCGGGGTTCCGTCTCCGCTTGACCGTTTTGTGGTAGCCAAAAGTTCTGAGCTCCGAACTAACTTTTATGCTGAAAAGCCCGCCCATCGAAAATCTACAAAACAGTAATTGACAAGCATAAAAGTTTCGGAATTTCTTTCTTCTTGCAATACCAACTTTCTTAAACTGCATAACGGCTTGCTGAATATCTTCAGAGTTTTTAAACAAAGGAGATGCTTCTTCTTAAGTAAAAATATAGAACTATATGCCAGTAAAGGATCCCTTCGGGATCCAACGTTTATAGCAAACGCATACCCCCATATGATTCCTTCGACCCCGGAGGGGTCGCACGTGTCTGCATGAGGAGGAAGTTCTATGCATTAATCAATACCCGCAGTTTAACCTTCCATCTGTAGACGTTTTTTAAAGGAGGCTTTCAATAGTGGAACTATACCCAATCTGCTAAGCCTTATTTATTTGCCCCGTACTGTGCCCTTTGTGTTTTCCTTTGCGCCCTTTGTGTTAAAAAAAACATCCCCTTTTTTCAACATACCAATTCTTGTACTTTTTTCCGCCTAAGCTTTGTGCCAGCTAGGTTTGTGGTTTGGCTATGAACATGGCCTGCCCTTGGGCCAGGT